>CALIJE010000106.1 GCA_938017825.1 uncultured Flavobacteriaceae bacterium | reverse complement strand
GTATTTAGCTTCCCTTGATATTCCAGGATACCATAAAGCGTTGCTAGCACACTTTTAGTCATGCTCCACCCAAGAACGGGTGTTTCTTCGTTAAAACCGTCAATATAGTGCTCTGCTATGATATGGTCTTTGTACACAACCATTAACGTACGTGTCTTAACGGTATCGTTATTGGCAAAAGCCTGCTGCACAGCACCCTTCATCTTCTCATAGTTTACATTGTCAAAGATCGAATCCTTTCTGCCCTTATTCCCATAAGGAAACGGCAAGCTATCTGCCGGTTTAATACGGTCAGGAACGGGCATTTTGGTATTCATATCATAGTCCTCGTTCACAAGAGTACAACCTAGGCCGTCTCTACAGATGGTCTTTCGTTCCATCAAACCATAGACCGAGGCAGCCACCTGTTCATTGTTTGAATTGACATCCGCCAACTTGATCAAGGGCATATTGTTGTCATTTTCGGCTATATCAGAGAAGCTGTGCTTGGCTATAAAGTGGCTAGAGGCTGCATTCTTGGCCGCATAACCTGAAACAATGTTCAGTTTTGGGTAATTGTATATAGCGGTTAGCGTAATGACAAGTAAAAGAAGTAGAAGAATTCGTTTGAATAATTTCATGAAGTACGTTCTGTGTTATGCGTAAAAATAATCGAATTTGTAGAACTACTCAGCTTATTTCTTAAATTGAGGAATGTTAGACCATAAACTGGGTTTATATGGAAAATAGAAGAACGTTTATCAAGAAGTCCGGACTCCTAATAGCCGTAAGTTCCTTGCCTTTAAGCACTTTTGCGATACCGAGAAAAAAAACCAAACTCGGCGTAGCCTTGGTCGGACTTGGCTATTACAGCACTGATTTGCTAGCACCCGCACTGCAACTAACAGAACATTGTGAGTTAAAAGGAATCGTTACCGGAAGTCCGGAGAAAATTCCCGCATGGCAGGCCAAATACGGTATCAAAGATGCCAATGTGTATTCGTACGAAAACATGCATACCATGGCCGACAACGATGAAATAGATGTGGTTTACATTGTGCTGCCCAATACCCTCCATTTGCCCTATGCCAAAATAGGTGCCGAGGCCGGAAAGCATGTTTGGTGCGAAAAACCAATGGCGACGACCGTGGCCGAATGTGAACAAATGATAGCGGCTTGCAAAAAGAACAAGGTGCAGTTAACCGTTGGCTACAGAATGCAGCATGAACCTTGTACCCAAAAAATAATCGGCTGGGCAACCTCTAAACCTTATGGCGCGATTAAGACCATTTATGCCGAAGCAGGGTTTCGAAATGGTGCAGGAAATCCCAAACATTGGAAATTGCATAAAGAGTTGGGTGGGGGTGCTATGTTCGATATGGGTGTTTACCCTTTGAATGCCACACGATATGTAACCGGTTTGGAACCGCTGGCGGTTTCTGCAACACAACCTAATTCGCGGCCAGATATTTTTAAGGCAGACGAAACCACACTGTTTAATTTAGAATTTCCCAATGGGATTATGGCATCGTGTAAGACCTCCTTTGCGGAACATATCAATACCTTGAATGTCGACTGCGAAAAAGGCTGGTATAAAATCAGTCCGTTTCAATCCTATTCTGGTGTTCAAGGGGTGTTGAGCGATGGTACCACATTACAACCTTTTAAAGGCAATCAGCAGGCGAAACAGATGGACGATGATGCCTTGGCGATATTGAACAAAACCCCGAATGAGGTATTGGTTCCTGGTGAAGAAGGCTTGCTCGATATAAGGGTAGTGGAGGCAATTTTTGCATCGGCGAACAAGAATGGTGAACGGGTCGTCATTTGAAAGATTTTGGAGCGTAACATTTTGATCAATAAGTGTTGACTATTGCTACACTTGCTCCCACATTTTATCTGGCCCCAAGCGAAAACTTCCAACGAAGTCAAAATTACACTCGTTGGGCTGTATTAACGACAAGAAAACACTTTCATCCTTGGAGCGATATAAGTGATAGGTTTTTCCTGTAATGGGCTCGAAACTGTATTTGGCACTGTAGATAAGATTGTTGTATTCGAACTGCTCCATCATTTCTTGATACTGCAACTGAATGTTTTCGTAGCGAGCCTTAAATTGATTATTGGCGGCTACGATGTTGGTATTTTTCCAAGTCGTTACATCGGGCGGAACAATCTTAGGTGCCGAAACGCCACTGGCATAGGGCAATAGTTTGCCATTATACGATTGTGTCTCTTCATCAAAGACTACATAATCGGGTTTCTTCTCTTTTTTGGTACTCATAGCACACAAATTTACAAAAAGCTATGCATAGTGTAGGAAGTTATGGGGTGTATGGCTATATTCATTTGCTTAACTGTACAATAAGCTATGTTCAAAAAGTCTTTTGTCTTAATTGTTGGAATTGGTATTTGTTCGCTATCCTTATCTTGTGGCAACCAGACCGAAATTAAGGAGGTAACCCTCTATAATACCCACTGTGCCAGCTGCCACAAAGCCCCTAATATCGATCAACTGCCCAAACATATTTGGGAAGAGGAAATCCTTCCTAGGATGGCGGCCCGAATGGGCATTCGCACTATCGATTTTGACCCCAAAGCAGGCTTTTCTTTTAGTGAGCAAGCCGCTATATTGGAATCTGGAATCTATGCGGTAAAACCTGCTATATCCGATGCCGATTGGAAGTTGCTTCACGACTATATCATCACCTTGGCCCCAGATTCCTTGCCATCGATACCCAAGCATAATCTAAAGACGAATTCTAAATTTAGAGCCACCACAGTCGATGTAGACCATATGCCTACCTCGAGGTTTACCTATCTGGATTTTGATGAGCGCAGTTCACGCTTACTTCTGGGAAATATGTCCGGAAACTTGCTCGAATACGATTTTGAAAATGATAGTACAGTGGTAAAACACCGGTTTTCGAACCCCATAATCGATTATCATCAAAAGGATTCGTTGGCTATAACTACCCTAATCGGAAAATTATCCCCGACACAACTGAAAACGGGCACTATAATGAGTACCAAAAAGAATGAAGGCCTGGCCCTTGCCGATCAACTTCACCGTCCCGTACATTCTTTGGTCACGGATTTGAACGGTGATGGTTTGGAAGAGCTGGTCGTGGCGGAGTTCGGTCATCTAACGGGCCAATTGTCCCTACTGGTGAGAGATTCGAAGGGTGTGTATCAAAAAAAAATACTGTTGGGCCAGCCAGGAATGCTCAGGACCATTGCGAAAGATATGAATGAAGATGGGAAGTTAGATTTAGTAGTTGCTAGCTCACAAGGGGATGAAGGTATATGGATTCTTTTTCAAGAAGACAATTTAGAGTTCAAGGCGCAAAGGGCTATTCGGTTTAGTCCGGTCTTTGGCACGAGTTGGTTCGAATTGTTGGATTACGATGGGGACGGGGATCAAGACATCATTACGGTGCATGGTGATAATGCCGATAACTCATTTACGCTTAAGCCGTATCACGGCCTGCGTATTCATCTGAACAATGGGCGCAATGAATTTGAAGAAGCCTATTTTTATCCTATGTACGGCGCCACCAGAATGGTTGCCAAGGATTTTGATCAAGATAATGATATCGATTTTGCGGTGGTAGCTACCTTCCCCAATTATGAAGAACGACCAATACAGTCATTTATTTATCTTGATAATAATGGAGGTATAGAACCAGACTTTACAGCGTATACCGTTGAGGGCGCAGAACATGGACGATGGTTTCTCATTGATTCTGGGGATATTGACAAGGATGGTGATGAGGACATTATGGTAAGCGCCTTCTCTTTTGGTTTTACGCCAACCTCTGAAGAAATGGAGGCCCTATGGAAGGAAAAACAAATAGATATACTGCTTTTGGAAAATCAGCTTAACGATTAAATATTTATTTTCGAGAAGTGCTATTGAATTGCAAAAAATGAAGTATTCAGCTATTTTGATTCTGGCAATACTCTTCTTGTCATGTGCCCCTGTGCACAAAATTGTAGATAAACCACTGCTGTTCAACGCCGAGCGAGAACAACTAACACTAGAATATCTCTCTGATAGGCATGGCTTGGAACAAACAGAACCTATAATCGAGCCCAGAATGATCGTGTTGCACTGGACAGTAATCCCAACTTTTGAGGAATCTTTTGCAACTTTTAACCCGGCTAGTTTACCCAATAGGCCAGATATAAAAAATGCGAGTGCCTTGAACGTAAGTTCACAATTTATGGTAGATCGTGATGGAACGATTTATCGTTTGCTCCCTGAAACCACGATGGCACGGCATGTCATTGGTCTCAATCACTGTGCAATAGGAATAGAAAATGTGGGCGGAACCGAGAACCTGCCTTTGACCAAGGAACAACTGGAAGCCAATATTTGGCTGGTCGATTACCTTGCCAGTTTATATGAAATAGACTATCTGATAGGACATTACGAATACACCTTGTTCGAAGGGCATGAATTGTGGTTGGAAAAAGATGATGGCTATCGAACTGAGAAAACAGATCCCGGTCAGGAATTCATGAAGAATGTGAGACAAGCCACAACACAATGGAATTTTAAACCAATACCAAAAAAGACAACCCCATGGAAATTCGATTAATTGCACTACTTATGATGTTTGCCATTGGAGGCTATGGCCAAGTGGCAGACATAACCGAATCGCTTTACGACGCTTATGGCACGTATAAAGAACAGGCTTTTGACAAACGCAGGATTAAACACCATCAGTTGCAGCCGTTACTGCAAACGTATGGCGAGAACCCTATGTTCGAAGTACAGGTAGTTGGTCAGTCGATAGAAGGAAGGGATCTTTCCTTGATCAGTCTTGGTTCGGGTGAAATAGATGTTTTTTTATGGTCGCAAATGCACGGTGACGAACCTACGGCAACCCAGGCTATTTTTGATATTCTCAATTTTTTTGAAAGCCATGATTTTACGACTGAAAAGGTCGCGATTCTCGAAAAGCTAACACTCCATTTTCTTCCCATGCTTAACCCTGATGGGGCCGAACGCTATCAAAGACGAAATGTATTGGGGATCGATATCAACAGGGATGCTGTACGATTGCAATCCCCTGAGGGCAGAACACTAAAGCGTGTTCGTGATAGCCTAGAGGCCGATTTTGGCTTTAATCTGCACGATCAGAGCACATACTACAATGCCGAACGTACAGATAAGCCGGCAACGATATCCTATTTGGCTCCGGCCTATAATTATGAGAAAGACATAAACGAGAAACGAGCCAGTGCGATGAAGGTCATTGTTTTTATGAACAATATCATCCAAAAATATGCCCCTGGCCAGGTGGGTCGCTACAGTGATCACTTTGAACCCCGAGCGTTTGGTGATAATATTCAGAAGTGGGGCACAAGCACTATTCTAATCGAGTCTGGGGGGTACCAAAATGATGTTGAAAAACAAGAAATTCGCAAACTGAATTTTGTTTCCATTCTTTCGGCAATTTATACCATAGCGCAAGGCAACTATGTAGATATACCCCTGGCGGACTATGAGAAAATACCTGAAAATGACCGAAAATTGTTCGACCTTAAAATCGAGAATGTAAACTATGAACTACTAGGCAAGAAGTACATTTTGGATATCGGCATGAACAGACTGGAAGTCCCCATTGAAAACAGCAGTGAATTCTGGTACAGCAGTCGTATTTTAGATCAGGGCGACCTTTCTACCTACTATGGTTATGAAACGCTCGATGCAAGCGGTTTTACCATAAAAGCGGGCAAAGTATATCCCAAAATGTTTAGATCACTTGCCCATTTGGGGAACTCGGACACCGATCTGATTTCACTCCTAAAACAAGGGTTTGCCTATATACGTGTTGAAAATATTCCAAGGGAAGATCTCTATTCGCCGTTGCCAATGCATGTTATCGGCAAGAAATATTCAGTACCCGACTTACAGCTTGAAGTAGGCATCAATCCCACTTTTCTGCTGGAAAAGGATGGGATTGTGCGCTATGCGGTGATCAATGGTTTTCTATTAGACCTTGAAGCCGGCAGTGGACCTTTCAAAAATGCCATGATATACAGGTAATTTAGAAGTTAAAGCTCTCGCCCACGTATTTCATATTGTGCAAAACAAAAACCAGCAGCGACAGTGCTGTTACAACAATTCCTGAAAAAAGGCACAGCACCGCGTATCGGTAAGAATTGGATAATGAACCTAATGGACTCTCTTTAATGATAGTGTTGATCGTTTTCATGATTCTAGGATTACGTTAGTATTTACATAAGGCTAAGTTACCTAGAACCGTACCGCATAAACTCACTACCAAAAGTGAAATACAACTCCCTGTAAATAGGGATTATTCCAAAATAGTCACCTCATTCCCTGAAATCCATTTCTTAAACTCATCGGCATAATACAAATATGCAGAACTGGCGGGTGCCTTATAATTTCCGGCGATTTCAGCTTTGAGGTCCAAATTAATGACCTTGGTTTCCCCAGGCCCCATTTCGCGCCAATAGAAAACTAGATAATTGTCAAAAATCTCATAGAAGGCGACCTTTTTTTCTTCTAAAATTTCCTTTAGTTGCCATGGTTGGGCAGCCGTTCCGGCAGGAATCCCGATAATTGCTGTCGTCATGGGCAAACCATGATTCTTAGTGTTCTTTACAGCTACCGACATGCGTACTATATCTCCAACTTTATAATTGGCGCTGACCACGTCTGTTTGTAGATCTACCCAGCAATTTTCGGAAGAAGCAGGTAAATCGCTATCCCATTGAACATTCAAATTATATGGAAAATGAACTTTTGGGTCGCTAAATTTAACACTTAGGGTTTGTTTACCTTCCTTGATATATTTTTGAAGGCTATCGATACGAATTTTGCCATTATCTGCCAATTGCAGTTTTCTTTGAATTACTTTTCCGTTCAGTGCTATAGAAATAGTGTGATCATCAGCTACGATCTTGGCCTTTTGCATTTTCGAATACGCGATGAGTACCTTCAGGGCCATAGCCGTTGATTGTGTTGAACCAAAGCCACCAAAGCGTCTTTTTTTCAACAAATGCTCAACACCCTTTGCAATTAGCAATTCATTGGTTTTATAGTCCCTCAACAATGCCAGCACGGTAAAGGCAGTGGCCTCAATGTTCTTTGCATCCCCCCAAGAACGTGTAATAGTGTTCTCTACGGGCAGTTTCTCAAAGCCGTTGATTTCAATATTGCTCTTGAGGTACGACATGATATTCGAATAATCCGAGGTTTTATTGAGATTATGGCTAGAAAGTGCCGTAAGGGCAAGCTTATATGTATCAAGACTATCGAGGGCGTCATCATAAGCTGCACGGTATTCTTTTTCAAAGTTTTCGGCAACTTCCGCTTCGGTAAGTGCATAGACTATATATGCGTTGTTGACTTTGGCCGGTGCGCTTGAAAAACCGTATTTCCCCTTATTTTGATGAAAGCCTCCTTCGCCATTTTTCCTGCTCAAAAGCCAATCAATGGTTCGTTCTACAAGTTTTGGATCTACGCCATCGTATACTTCTTTCATTTCCTTGAATTGCATTAGTCCATATGCCGATAGTGCTTCGTGTGGAGGGGTATTGCCATACCACTCAAAGCCATTTTCCAAAGTTTCGTAAGCGGCCATGCGTTGATATCCGTTCTCAATATATTTTTTTGCCCTGCGCTCTAATTTAGGCCTGCTCTTTCCTGCTTCCCGCAAGTACTTTAAAATCATCACATTCGGGTAGGTGGCCGAAGATACCTGCTCAAAACAACCATAGGGCTTACGTATCATCGATTCAACTCCGTTCATCACATCTCCGATTATATCGGTATACAAGGTAAATTCAGCATGGAGTGAGTTGGGGGCCACTTCATCCACTTCGAACTCGTAACTAGCACTTTCAATTCCCGAAATAGAAGTTTCCATAGGGAAATACGGACTTAAAACTGTGGCATTTTTATAGGTGACATCTTGATAATCGTCGGCAGCTATCCGTGCGCGTATTTTTATGTCAGTTCCCTTCTTCATAGCAATTACACGTACGTTCTTAACGATAGATGAATGTGCAGGAATGTTGATTTGCCTATCAATTTCAGTTGCCAGTTTTAGATGTTTTGGCAGATCCAATTCGAGTTCTGAAAATAAGGTCGTATTTGTTTCATTGGTAAATGTCAAAGGCAAGACCACCACATCGTTCAAGGTGATATAACTGGGTAATTTAAAATCAACCGATAGCATCTTTTTGGTACCGTAGTCTTTTTCAGCTCGCCCTAAAAGCCCATTGTGGCCAATACCCTCGGCCGTTATTTTAAAAGAGGTGACTGCATCGGAATTATAGTATTCCAAAGTTGCCTCTCCCTTGGCATTGGTCTGCACTACGGGGTTCCAGTAAATGGTATTTCTAAAATCGGTTCGCTCTTCAGGAAGATGTTCACCGGCATAGATGGGCGCATAGAATTTTGTGGCAGTATCGAAAGCGCTTTGGCCATAGGAATAGAACGCGCGTGACGCATAGTTTTTGTGCTTTTTATTGTTTAATTTTTTCTTGTTGTAATAGTTGTTCCTATAGCTTTTCGAGGAGATTAAAATAACGCCATTACTTCCACGAGAACCGTAGAGCGAGGTCGCAGCCATTCCTTTCAATACAGATACCGAGGATATTTGATCCGGGGTTAATTCTGAGCCGCGAACCGGAACACCGTCAACAATAATGAGTGGGTCACTATTGCCTGAAAATGAGGAAAGTCCTCTGATCTTAATATGATCACTAGCTCCGTATAGTCCACTGGAATTGGTAACATGAACCCCTGAAGCACGCCCTGATAATACATCGGCCAGTTGATCTGTTAAACTGATATCCTCGGCCCTGACAGACACGACTGCACTGGTTAGACTAGTTTTTTTAGTTGTGCCATAACCAATAACAACAACTTCATCTAAAGCCGCGGCGTTTTCCGCAAGTGAAAAATTTGCCTCTGCTTTTCTGATTACCGGCGTTTGATTTGGTCGGGCAATCCCAAAAAAGCCTTCTGGAGTAGTTGGATTCGGGATTCCGTTTTTTCGTTCTGAATTACTTGAGAACCCGTATTCCTTGTTTTTTGCACGTATATATAATGGGGCGTTATCATCGGTATAGGCTACCATGGTATACCTTTTGTTATCGGATAGTTTGAAGGCAAACCTACCATCTTCATCTGTTTCAAAGGTCATAGCTTTATTGTCCTTATCATCAAAAAGAATCAGATGTGCCTTTTTTGGATTGCCTTTTGTATCGACAATCAGACCATTTTGAATTGCCATTTGCTCGGGCTGAAAACGCGCATTCATCAAGGACACCTTGGGCCGCGTAATGTGTTCGCGCCAGCCGTGTGTGAGCATCACATAATCGAGGGCCTTAGTTGCTTTGGGTTCTTCTCGGTCAAAGTAAAAAACGGGTTTGTGAATTTTGCCCCTTAGTTCTGAAGACATCAGTAGATATGACATAATATGATCTTGCTTATCGTCTGCAAATGACAAGAGCTTATTGTCGGCTATGGCAATAGATAGATTGGATGATACCGGACTGCCACTATTATCTTTTGTTTTGATGTTAAGGGTCACCTTTTCACGTGTATCGAATGTTTCTTTTTCTATTTGAAGGTCGATCTGAAGATGCTCACGGCCTTCAACAAACACCAAACGTTCGGCTACGATCTGCTTTAAATCATTAAGGATCGCAATGTTGGTAATCCCCTTCGGAAATTTCGAAGTATTTATCCGTATCGGCTTTCGGTTGGCTGTTACAGCTTTTTGCATTAGCACACTACCTTCATTTGAAATCCTCAGTTCAAGTTCTTCGGTACTATTCGAAAATAGGGCTACGCGCATCTTATGTTCATCCTGTACTACCGAAAAACGAACGCCATTTTCATATACATCGGGCAGATGGATCTTCTTTTTTGAAACAAATGGTTTGGTTATTTGGGCGTGGTAGTTTTGGCCATACTGTGGTTTAAATTCGAAGCTTCCCATGCCATCATGAAAGCTATTGAAATCGGCAATATGATTTCCAGCTTCATTATAGACCACTCCAGAGATATCGGCAGGTTTGCCATATTCGTTTAGCGCCTTGAACGCAATGGTATTTTGAGTTCCTTGAATCATCTTTCCACTTTCAGGAAAGAATTGCAAATCTATATTGTCGAGAAGCACGGGCACACTTCTCGAGATCGATTCTGTTGAGCCTTTATAGGGGATAAGTACATTTAGCAGCACATCGGTCGTTTGTAAATCATTGGGAAGTCGAAAGGTGGTTCTTAGTTTTCCGTCGGCATCCGTTTCTTGATTTTTAGTCCAAAAAGTCTTGCCATCGATCATGACACCAACGGACACTTTCTTGCGAACAAGTGGTTGGTTCTTTAAGTCTTTTACCTCGAAATCGGCAGTTACTTCAGCTGCTTTACCATACCCTTCCTTTTCAAATTCCAACTGCATCAATAAATTTGGCTGTACTACTTTTTGTACCGTAATATTTTTAGTGAAGTACATTTCCTCGTTGTAATTGCGCATCCAATTGGTATACATCTTTAGGCTATAAATTCCTCCGACCCAATCTTTTGCAATAGGGAAACTACCATAGGCATATCCGTTACGAACCTGTAGTCTTAGGGTTTTGACAACAGAGCCCTTCGGAGATAGTAAATCTGCATACATCATTTCACTAATCGCGGAAATGGTATTGGAAGCGTTGACCACATAAGCTTTAAACCATATTGTTTCGCCAGGAAAGTACAAAGGCCTATCAACATGCGCGTAAACCTTTTCAATAAGGTCTAACTTTGGTTCATCCCTGTTGAACGATAACAATGTGAAAACCAATATAAAAAGGGCAAGGGTTCTATGTGTTGTAAATAGTTTCATGTTCTTAGATTTTTATGTTGATTTTCATTCCGACTTCACTGATGAGTGGGGTATTGAAAAAGTTGAGTCCCTGACTAGAGGAGTGGTCAAAAAGACTACTATAAGGCGATGCACCTTCAAATTTTGAAGCCGTAAAAAGATTCGTCCCATAGATCCCAATCTTGAATTGTCTAAAAAAGGGGTCTTCGGCATCACTATTAAACTCATACGAAAGATCTATAGATCTTAAATTCAAGTAGCTACCGTCGACAACTGCTTCCTCACCGACACCCTCAAAACCGTACCGTACGAATCTATTACCCTCAAGGCCGTTGGCCGGATTACCAAAATCAACTGGTGTGGTATTGGGGTTTCCTTGAGTAGTTACCCCTGCGAATACAAAATTTTCTATATTTCGTTCTACGGCCGATTGTGCAGAAGTGCCGAAGTAGTTCAGTACACTCTGTGTCCCGTTATAAACATCACCGCCTTTTTGACAGTCGAGTACGAAATCAAATTGAACCCTTTTGTATTTTAGTGTCCCGGACAAGCCCATATTAAAATCCGGGGTAGGATCACCTATAATAGTTTGGTTTTGATCTACCAATGGGTAACCCTCAGTATCGATGATCATATTCCCTTGAAGATCTCTATCATATGCCGTACCATACAACACTCCGGCAGGTTCGCCGATAATCAGGTTTTTGGAAATCGATGAAAAGCCTGCGATGGGTATTCTGTCTACGGTTCGATGCAGATCGCGTACTTTGGTCCTGTAGGAAGAAAAAAGTAAACGAGGACTAAATTTTAATCCTTCGTATTGGTAGGTACCGCCACTAAGCACCCACTCGATGCCCCAATCCTTTACATCGGCAATGTTTTGAAGGTCATAGCGATTGGCTTCCCAAACCGGAAAAACACTGCCTTCGGTGGTATTGGAGTAGTAGGTGCTTTCTAAGCTCCAGCGACCGTCGAACAGCTGAAATCCGATTTCAAGATTCAATTCATAGCTCTCCTTTTCTTCGAGCGCCACGGAATTGGAGGCAAATAAATCTTGATTCGCCGTAAAGCTTAGACTTTCCTGTGGCGTTATGCGTAAACTATTATGGCTTTGATTTCGGTAAAAAAGTTCTGTAGGGTTCACATCCTTCCCAAAACTGCCCGAGATGTTAAGCGTGCGCAGGAAATTTGAATTCCAATGCCTTGCGAGTTGATATTCAAATTGTATGGTAGGTAAGTACCATTTGCTATTTTGTATCGAAGAGCTGAATGCATTATTGACCAATACGACCCTGGCCTTATAGTCTAAAAATGTATAATCTAGTTTTGTCTGCAAGCGAAAGGTCTGGCGCTGCAATTCGTTTTGAAGGCTGAAGGTATTCTGTACCGGTACGAAACTATTTGTTGGTAAAGCATCTTGTTCGCTCAGTTTGTAGTCAAAATTTTCATTGGTATAATTTCCAAAGGCGAGTACCTTAAGTTGTCCGTATCCAATATAGGGCTCATAATCTACCGTTAGCTTGGAATCTAAAACGGTGCTCGATAGAATCTTATCGCTGCGGTATCCATCGAGGAAACCGATGGTATTTGGTAAGACTCCGAATTGTTGGTTTTGTTCATCTGAGGTAAGGCTTACTTTGGCAATTACATCTACATTGTGCGTAATATCGAAGGTGCCATATAATTTGCCCAGCCATAAGGCATTTTGAATGGTATTCCTGTTCTTGTTCAATAACCATAACGGGTTGTTCGCAGATGAAGGTGCGAAACTACGTTGACTTAGATCTTGGAGCTGTTCGTCTTGTGCGTTGCTGAAACTTGGTGGTGTAACCAGCGCGTTGAACAATAGATTATTGCGAAATCCATTTAGGTTGGGCTGATTATCATTGGTATGCAGGTGCTTTAACTGCAGGCCCCAATTCACATCTGAATAACTGCTCGAATTGTCAATAGATAGGTCAAATTCATTATGATTGTTTCGCTCTGATCCATAGAGGTCTTTTCCCGATTTGTTCACATAATCAAAACCAAAGAAATACTTGCTTGTTGAAATATTAAAGAACAAATTATTGCTGGTCTTGGTAATTGTTTTGAACGGATTGTTATCATAAGCCCTTGCGATTTGGCCAACACCTTGGGCTGCAGGTACCAATCTTCCGTTAACATCAAAAGGGTAGGTGTTCCCATCAAATCGAAGTGAATTAAGATTGGGGCCATAAGAAAAAAACACGCCCGTCTCCGGTCCAAAATGGGTACTGACCCCATTAAAAGGTGTTCCTTGTGCATAGGTAGTTTGAATTTGTGGAAGATTACTTTGTTTTATATACGCCAACCCAAGTGTTGAAGAGGCACCGACTTCATAATAAATATCGCGTTCGAAATAGCTTAATTTTACCTTATTTCCATTGATTTTAATATCCTTGAGACGAGCCGTATTGATATAGCTACTCCCATTATGGGTTTTTGAACTCTCCTCGATATTTGGAATCACCAGGAACGAGGGTAGGTTTTTTCGAACCTTATTTTGATAGACGGTATCGAGAATCGTCTCAACGGCTTCATTTTTTACAGCTGTGGATACCTGTTTTTCGCCGAACATCGAAGCGGTTACTTTCACCTCTCGGGTTTGTTGCCCGATATAGGTTATTACCAAAACATCGCCCACATTGCATCGTATGCTGTACTGCCCGTCGAAGTTCGTTTGTACTCCCGTTGTGGTGCCTTTGATCATGATATTGACCCCAGGCATGGGTTGGCCTTCATTGTCCTCTATGGTACCCGAAACTTTTCCTGATTGGGCAAATGAAAAAGAGCCAAACGCGAGACATAAAATGAGACATAAAAATGCAGTAAAGGGTAGTGGTCGTTTCATAAATTTGGTCGTTAGTATGAAACGAAACTAGCGGAATGTAAAATGCCGTAAAATCGAGAATGAGCAAAACTGCCCTATTGTTGAGGGAAACGGTAGAACAGCTTAGAATGTAACTATTATGTGCCTAAAATTTAGTACCCAAATTGAATATTGCGGTACAGACCATCGGTCATTAAGAAATAAAACGAGACCGTAACCAAGACTAGTATGATAGCCAAGAGTGTTAAACTGGCAATTTTATACCACCTCGGCATGCCGATTAATGAGCTATTTTGAACTATAGTGTGCAGTACATCCATGATTTCTATCTTTTAATCCCATCTTTCGATGCGGTTTCATTAGCCATTGCATTTTTCTAAGGACGCTGGTGGTCAACTAAAGATTTGGGTTCTATATATAAAACAACTATGATACCAAAAACCCTAAAAGAAAACGGGAGGCATAAGCCTCCCGTTCATAATCGTGTTGTGCTTGTATGTAACTCTAAAGGCTTTCAGCTTCCAATAGGGCAAAGAATTTGTCCAAATTAGGGATGATGACAATTTTGGTGCGTCTGTTTTTGGCGCGGTTTTCCCTATTATCATTTTCCGCAAGGGGAACATAACTGCTGCGGCCTGCAGCGATAAGCTTAGACGGGTCTACATCGTACTTCTTTTCCAAAATACGAACAATAGAGGTCGCTCTTTTTACGCTAAGGTCCCAGTTGTCGGCGAACATTTCAGTATTGATAGCCTTAGAATCGGTATGACCTTCGACCATTACTTCCATACTTGGCTCAGAATTGATTACTTCCGCAAGTTTTTCCAAAATGGTATTGGCTTTGCTGCTTACCTTGTAGCTACCACTGTTGAACAATAATTTGTCAGAGATATTGATCATGACAACTGTCTTGTCTATATCAACATTGATATCGTCCTCCTCATCGGCAATAGACTTTTTCAGGTGGTAGGATACGGCAAGGTTCATAGAATCTTGAAGGGTCTCGGCCTGGGCCAATTTTGCCGGGTCTACCTTTTCAAGGGTAGCACGCATTTTGGCTTTTGTGTTATTGCTCATAACGGCCACATCGCTCACTGAGGAATACTGACTGTCGTTTACTTCTTTTAAGGAATTGATTTTTTGGTTGTATTCCGCAACGCGAGCTTCGATTTTAGAAACTTTGGTTTCCAATTCTTCCTTCTCAAGTTGCGTTTTGGATAATACGGTCTTGGTTTCCGCTAAATCGGTCTCCAGAGCGACATATTTCTTTTTTGATACACAAGATGCCATAACAACGATCGCTAAGGCACTAACCATTACTTTTTTCATTTTATTATAGTGTTAAAGGTTCTAGTGAGTTATACGGATGGATTTTGGAAATAGATGTTTTTGAATTCAATTTTTTTAGCGAACCTTCACAAATGGCCATAAAAAAAAGGAGCGTTGAGAACGCTCCTTGTTAGTATGATTACAGTTTTAGTGCTAGTCGCATCCTCCCGTAAATCCGGTGGCGTTGAACTTGGTTTGAACGGCACCCTGTCTGCTTCCTTGTCTTACCTGTATCGCTAGATTGTTTTCACCACTGCCATCGCGTTTAGGACTACAGTATTCAAATAAGTAGAAACTATTTGCCTGTTCTGACACACGAAAAGAAATGTCATTAAAGGTCTGTTCCAACTCTTCCTTATTCCCAGCGAATACGCTGAACGTCTTCCCTATGTCTGTCAATACCTGAGTATCGATCTCTCCACCAAGACCTATAGTAAAGAACGAAATATTCGGATTGGCGGTATCTACTTTCTGTTGGGCCGCAGATTGGGTATATCTTGAAGCCTGATCGGTACCATCGGTAAATATTATGATGGAAGCCGCCCCGATTTTATCACCTTGCGTACTCGCATTTAGCAAATCGCTCGCAATGTCGGTCGATTTGATTACCGCGCCATATAAATCGGTAGAGGGATCATTGCTGATATCGGTCGTAATGCCATTAACGGCGGCAATAAGTTCTTGCTTGTCGGCCGTGAGCGGGTTCAATAAATGCAATTCGTTTTCACCATCAAACCAATAAATCGCCATTTTAAACGACTCTTGGGTCGTTGCAGGCATTACATTATTGATAAAACTGGCAGTGGCCGATTTCAATTCGGTAAGGCTACTGCTTAGAACACTGTTACTCAAATCGAGAACCAGCAGGTTGTTATTGCTAAAGATCTGTGAATTTGGGGATATTCGTGCAAGCGACTCAGATGTCGAAATTGTATTGAAGCAATCATCATTTCTACCTTGCTCGTAAATCGTAAAATTTTCTGCGGTTAATCCAGGAACGGGGTTGCCCTCATTATCGGATACCTTAAAAAAGATAGAAACCTTACCCGGCAAGGTGGTAAACTGATCTTGAATAGAGGGAACCAAAATGTTATCACCAAGATCTAAACATGGATCCACTTCCTTGCCCTGACCCAATTCCCCAAAATTGGGGTTGAAATTAACGTCATCCTCTGCATTTCCGCAGGAATAGATCAAACAAATCGTACATAAAATGGTAACTAGTTTCGTGTAGGCTTTCATTCTCTAAATTTAATATGGTTCACCAAGCAAAACGGTCAAAATCCATGTAAAGTATAGGGATTCGAAAAAAATATGTTAAAGCTTGTTAAGAGAATTTCGTAGTTTTCTACCTTATTACTAAGTTCAGGATATGAAATTTAGAACCACCCTTTATACTTTTCTACTTTTTTTCACGACAACGCTTGGGGCCCAACAGCTATCTATTGCAGAACGACTGGGACATCCGGCAGATTCAAAATTACTTATCATACATGCAGATGATCTTGGAGTTACCCATTCCGAGAATATGGCCAGTATCAAAGGTTTAGAGGATAGTCCGGTCAACTCCGCCAGTATTATGGTTCCGTGCCCTTGGTTTCCGGAGATTGCTTCCTATGCACGAGCACATCAAGAAACCGACTTTGGGCTGCATTTAACCCTGAATAGCGAATGGAAATACTATCGTTGGGGTCCCGTTACCTCAAAAGATTCCGTTTCCACCTTATTGGATGCCGACGGGTATCTCTATTCATTGATACCCGGAGTAGTTGAAAATGCAAGTGCGGCACACGTAGAGATTGAACTACGCAACCAGGTGAAGCGTGCTTATGAATACGGCATCAATGTTACGCATTTAGACGCCCATATGGGAACGGCCATCAGCACTCCTGAGTTTATGGCGGCTTATATCAAGATCGGGCGCGAATTTAGACTTCCGGTACTGTTAGACAACCAAATGCCGGCCTTGCAAGACGAGAAAATACAGGCTATGCTGGGTGAAACCGATGTAATAATGGATCATACCTATACGGCTGGGCCAGATGATTTTGAAAAGGGAATGGCGCAGTATTATACCGAAGTGATCAAGAATTTGAAACCTGGATTGAACTCTTTTCTCATTCATTTAGCCTATGATGATGAAGAGATGCGCGCGGTCACTGTTGATCATCCGCATTGGGGTGCAAAATGGAGGCAAGACGACTTCGATTTTTTTACCAGTGCGGAATGCAAAACGCTTTTGGAAGAAAATGACGTGGTATTGGTTACCTGGAGAGAACTACGGGATACCATCGTTCGCCAAAATTAATGCTTGCTTAAGAGAACCAAATGAGGAGACCCGGTACCGCAATACTACTGCTTGCAGCAGGGGCGTCTTCGCGAATGGGGAGTCCGAAACAATTGCTTAGCTGGGGCGATACCAACCTCTTGGGAAATGCAATAGCCGCCGCTGAGGCTTCTAGTGCCGATGATGTGCTTTTGGTTTTGGGTGCCAATGCGGAGTTGATTGAAAAGAGCCTACCAACAGGAGTCAAGATTGTGAAAAATGAATTTTGGAGTAGAGGCATGGGCAGTTCGATCGCTTGCGGAATGCGCTATCTCGAAGAATCTAGTAAGCGATACAGAGCCATATTGATCATGTTGGGCGATCAACCTTTGATCGATACCGACTACCTTAATCAAATGCTGCTAGAAAAAGATACTCAAGAAAAGGGTATTGTGGCGACGGAATATAATGGCCGGGCTGGGGTGCCCGCCGTATTTTCGAGCCGCTACTTTTCAGAGCTGGCGCAATTGGATACCGAAACAGGGGCGAAAGCCGTGCTGCAGGAGCATGGTGCTGACGTGTGGCTGATGAACGCAGGTTTGAAAACAGCCGATATCGACACCAAGGAAGATTACGATAAATTAAACTACAAACATAAATGAATATGCATAACTATATGAAAATCAATATTTTAATACCTATATTTTTAATGCTATGCGTAGCAGCACATGCTCAGGAAATGAGTTTTGAAGAATACAATCCCAAGTCGACCCTGGTCGTAGAAGGGGAAGAGGTGCCGCGGGCGAAATTTCCGTTTATCGATGTGCACAGCCATCAGCGTGATATGTCTGCCGATGCTTTACGCGCCATGATTACCGATATGGACGCGATTAATGAGGGCATCATGGTGAATTTGAGCGGTGGCTCGGGAAAACGCATTAAAGATATGGTGGAGAGTATCAATGCGAACTTCCCGAATCGATTCGTTGTTTTCGCAAATGTAGATTTTGACAATGTTGGCAAGGCAGATTGGGCCGCAAAGGCTGTGAAGCAGTTGGAAGAAGATGTGCAGAATGGGGCCAAAGGCCTTAAAATCTATAAAAGTCTGGGATTGCGGTACAAAGATACCGCCGGCAATCGCCTTGCCATAGACGATGAGCGCTTAGATCCCATATGGGCCAAATGTGGGGAATTGGGTATACCTGTGCTGATTCATGCCGCCGATCCAAAGTCGTTCTGGGATCCTATGGATAGTGCCAATGAGCGCTGGCTCGAGCTAAAGACCCATTCCCGAAGAAAACGCTCGGCAACAAATCCTGCGCCCTGGCAGCAAATCATAGATGAGCAACACCGAATGTTCAAAAAACACCCAGAAACGAAATTTATAAACGCACATATGGGCTGGTATGCCAATAACCTTGGAAAACTAAGCGAATTAATGGACGAAATGCCCAATATGTATGTCGGAATAGGGGCGGTTATCGCGGAATTGGGAAGACAGCCCAAAAATGCAAAAGCCTTCTTTGAACAATACCAAGATCGAATTCTTTTTGGTAAGGATAGTTGGAAACCCAAGGAATTCCCTACTTATTTTAGGGTGCTGGAGTCTGATGACGAGTACTTTCCCTATTACAAGAAATATCATGCCTTCTGGGCAATGTACGGTTTGGATCTGCCAGACGAGGTTTTGAAAAAGGTATATTACAAGAACGCATTAGGACTTATTCCAGGATTGGACAAAGGTCTGTTTCCGGCAGACTGACCCTACAGGACCACCAATTGCTTCTCAATGAAATCCTGTACTAACAACCAGTTCATTTTAAGGACTAAGGCGGCCGAGGGCAGGTTGTCTTCTTCAATCGCGGAAATAATGGCCTCATGTTGACTATCTGAATTGTAATAGAAGGTCTCATCAGACATAAAAGCCTTTTCATAGAGGAATACCCGTGTTTTTAGGTCCCCAAGAATTTGTTGGGCGACCGCATTGTGGTAGTTTTTGGTGAGTAAATGGTGAAAGTCCATATAGGCATTAATCCGTTCCAGAGGATTTTCGGCCTGCTGAATAAGTTGCTGCTGCACTCGAAGAGCGGCAAGGGTTTCAGCATCAAAGGTCGATTCTTCCAAAGCCAATACTTCTAGTTGCGCTACGATTTCATATAGGTTTTTGGCCTCGTCATGACTGAGTTCCTTTATGAAAAATCCGCGGTTGGGAATCGCTTCGATTACTTGTGATTGCTGCAGCTGGGTCAGCGCCTCCCGGATAGGGGTAACGCTTACCTTCAATTTACGTGCGAGCGCCGCAAGGTTTACCGAATCACCGGCATTCAATTGCCCTTCGCGCATTTGGTTGAGTAAATAAGCTCGAACCTCATCTCTTAAATTCACTTTATAACGCATGCCACAATATACTAAATCGTATACGATTATGGATGACTGCGCTTTTTTTTAAGAAAAAATGGTGGATTATTCGTTGAATAGCATTAGGCAGGGGCACTAAACCTATGAATCTTTCGTTTTTTAAGTCGAAACTATAATAATATTCTATGAAAATTTCAAAAATTCTTTTCGTTACCATGCTTACTGCCCTTGCATTTTCTTGTAGCAGTGATTTAGATAATCCTGAAGCAGGTAGCGAGCTCGACTCAGTAACCGTAAAAACAATTGTCAATACGTCAGAACTGTCAGCATTTGCAGATACGATCCTTACCGATATTTTTCAATCTGGAGTCTCAGGAAAGTCTGCAAAAACAAATGATTGCTATACTTCCGAGACCGATGGTCTGGTAACGACCATTACGTTTACCGACTGTGTGGTAGAGAATAGTGAGCTCGTAAATGGTACCATAAGCGCTACTTATTTTGTTGATGGCAATACTATAGGCCTGCGAATCACCTATACCAATTTGACCGTAGGTGAAAATCAAATTACCGGAACCCGTGAAATGGTTTTAGGCGAGGAGAATGACATGGGTCAGACCAGTATTCATATAGACAGTGATATCACTGTAGTTTTGGAAGACGACACTATAGTGGTCGAAGAAGGCAGCAAGGTAATCTGGTATACCGCCAGCAGCAGCCAAGAACAAACGATCGCCATTGATGGGGCGTGGACGGTGACTACCAATGGTAAAACATACAATGTTGCCATAGAAAGAAGTTTAGAAACCACCTTGCCTTGTGAATATATCAGTGCCGGACTGATGATCATATCGGAAGACGACGCTAGCGCTTCAGTTGATTTTGGTGATGGCACATGCGACGACCTTGCTATGTTTACCTATCCAAACGGAACTACGGTAGAATTTAACTTAAGAGACTAAGTCTTATCCCACATATATTTTTGAAGGCCCTGGTGCAATGCGCTGGGGTTTTTTTGTTGCTAAAAAAGGAAAATTATAGGCATTCGGTAGTTCAACGATCTTTTAAAATAATTCATTGTTTCTATAGTTATTAGAACATACCCTTTAAAAGTCCCGTCATATGAAAACCTACTTTCCACTGCATAGAATAGGTGCCCTATCATGCTATTTTTTGGTGTTTTTGTTCGCGTTATCGACTGCCTCGTGTAGCAAAGATGATGTAAAAGAGGTCATTGAGACCGAAACGGAAACGGATCCCGATTCTGAAACCGAGGACGAACCAGGGGATGAAACTCCTGAAACGCCGACAGATATAGTTTTTGAAGAAGGTATGGTGCTGGATGTTGACCGTTCGTTTGTGAATTTGGTGCTTCCGGCATCGGAATACTCTAAATTCATAAGTGGGGAAGGCGATCTGGATATGGTCACCGAGAAAATGTATGAATACTTGAATGATGACTTCGACTATGTTATTATCCTTTCGGTAGAGGAGGAGCAGCCCGCCGATTTGTTTTATGGCAGGTCAACATCGGTACAAAACCAAGTGCAGGGCATAGGCGGCGGAATTTTTGATATCAGTGCCACCTACGGCTCTGCAGGAAGGCTGAAGAGCATTATTTATATGCCCCGAACGGAATATATAAAAAGTGGACCCTTTTTGCATGAAATTGCCCATACGTGGGCGAACAAAGGCTTTTTGCCCACAACGGTAAGTGGGCATTGGGGATATGCCGCCACCGGTGGTCAATTAGGAGGTTTCGATGAATTTGTCGACAATGGCGACGGCACGTATCTCGGAAGATTAAATGGCCAGGATGGTTTTGCGCCTTTCGCCAATGGTGGAAATTCGATTCCCTATAGCAATGTAGAACTCTATGTAATGGGACTTATACCCGCTACCGAATTGGAAAGTGTCATGGTGGCCGTAAACCCGGCGGCAACTACCATGTACGGTGTGTTCAGCGCAGACGGATTCGAAGAACATACCAATGGCATGATGGTAAGTGCAAATGGGGTCAGAAGGCCTGATTTTGCGGACTCCCAAAAAGACTTTAAAGCTTTGACCGTGATTATTTCGACTAGCGCCATTGATGCCGTAAAGAAAGAGGCGATCAACTTAGATCTCGAAAACTTCTCAAGACAGGCAGCCCCGGATTGGAGCGGCACCTACAATTTTCATACAGCTACGCAAGGCATAGCAAGCTTTACCTTTACCGTGGCCGAAGAAAGTATCAAATAAACAAGAAGCTTCTTTAGTTATCGTCTAACTTTTCCATGAGGTCGTCGTAGAACTCGATATTCGTATACAAGCGTCCCCCAAGATTAATGATCGGAGTGCTGATACTGTCTAAGCCGGTAGGGAAGGAGCTCCGCAATTGCTTTGTGATTTCTGGATTTTCACTGAGCCGCACACTCTTAAAAATATACTTGCTGTTCTCCAGTGGCGCAACGATACTGTCACAGCCCGAACAGTTGTCGGTAACGTAAACCGTGATCGATTTCTTGGGTTTGATCTTGATCTTTTCAAACTCCTTTTTCAAAGCCCGATTGGACAAGCTATCGTTAACCGTAAGATCGTAACTATAACTTGGTTTTTTACCGCGCATCGTCATGATCGTTTTTAAATGTACTTTGGTGGCGGCCGGTACCCGAATTAATCTCGGTTTTGCCTTGCTCTGACGTATATTCGTGCCTTTGATCTTTATCAGAACGTCTAGATCGTTATCGTGCTCATTTACAGCATAGAAGGCGATTCGATTTCCTTTTTCTTCAGTAACGACTTTTGCCGTTTTCTCCTGAGCACCAACCTTAAAGACAAGTAATAGTGCAAAAAATAATAGTTTTTTCATAATGCAATTAATTCTCGGACGGACAATATATGAAATTCAATTCAACGCCTCCCTAAAAAACCCATTTTCTCGTGGAAATGCCCGCTTTATCCTATTAAAATATAGGCCTTCCTATTTGAAATTCAACGAGAAATCCTATATTTGTGGAGGTTCGTAGGAAAAATAAGAACTTATTATTTAAGTAAAATACGCTAACAAATAGTAAATCAATTATTTATATTCTATTCTTTTCGGTTACATTCGTTTTGAAATTGAATTTCCTAAAGTCCCTTAAGTATTAATCAAAACTAATGAATGGCTAAATCCCAGCAGACATACAATAAAACAGAAAAGGAAAAACAGCGTCGTAAAAAACGTGAAGAAAAGGCAAAACGCAAAGAAGCCCGTAGAGCCGAGGCCAAGGAAAAAGGCGGAGGTATTCCACTTGCCTATGTAGATTTTAATGGAAATCTAGTAGATACGCCACCAGACCCGTCCCAGAAAATAGAAATCGAAGCAGATGACATTGTGCTTGGTATTCCAAAGAAATTGGAAACCGATGAGGATAAATTCAATCCGATACGAAATGGCAAGGTTTCTTTTTTCGATCATAATAAAGGCTTCGGATTCATTATCGATTCGGAGAACAACGAAAAGTACTTTACACATGTGAGCGGTTTGATCGACCAGATCGAAGAGAACAATACTGTGCAGTTCGAACTGGAAAAAGGCGCTAGGGGCATGAATGCGGTGCGCGTTAAAAAAATATAGTCACTGACGGATGTTGCTATCCAACGGAATTAAGTCCTAATTTTAAGCGTTGACCTTGGTCAGCGCTTTTTTTATACCAATAAATAACCATCATGAAATCATTCACTATCAACGAAATTGCCGAAATGGTCGGCGGAAGTATTGAGGGAAATGCCACACAGAACTTCGATGGCTTGGAACAATTAGCTAAGGCAGGAGTATCTCAAATCACCTTTATAGGGAATCGAAAATACGCCAAGATGTGGCCCGAATCACAGGCCGGTGCTGCCGTTGTCAGCGAATCTATTCAGCTAGAGCCCAGACCTGACGGTGCATTGATTCGCGTACGGAATGCCGATTTGGCCATGGCGAAATTATTGGAGGTCTTCGCACCAAATGCCCCAGACTTGGGGCCGAGCAATGTTCATGAAACAGCAGTCGTGCATGACACGGTCTTTATGGCCGAAGGTGTGCGCATCGGAGCTGGTTGTTATGTGGGCAAGAACGTGCGCTTGGGAAAAGGGGTGGTATTGTACCCCAACGTGAGTGTTTTTGATGATAGTGTACTCGGGGAACATACCGTGGCCTGGTCTGGTACGGTAATTCGGGAGCGCTCGCAGATTGGCAGTCACTGCATTTTTCACAACAACGTGAGTATCGGAGCGGATGGTTTCGGGTATCGCCCAAGTGAGGATGGCCGTGGCCTTGTAAAGATTCCGCATATAGGCAATGTGGTCATCGGCGATCATGTTGAAATAGGGGCGAATTCCTGTATTGATCGCGGCAAATTCAGTTCAACGATTTTGGGAGACGGTTGTAAAATAGACAATCTTGTGCAGATCGGTCACAATTCTGTTTTGGGCAAATGCTGCATTATGGCAGGTGCCAGTGGCTTAGCCGGCTCGGTTACCTTAGGTGATGGGGTAACGATCGGGGGCAGTGCGTCTATCAAAGATCATACGACCATTCATTCGGGAGCAACGGTTGGTGCCGGATCTGGCGTGGTTGGCGATGTGGCCGCCGGTAAGACCGTCTTGGGCTATCCTGCTACTGATTCCAGGGAAATGTTGAAGCAATGGGTCGCGCTCCGTAAATTGGCTAAATCGTAGCGGTCTTTTTTCGAACGCCAAAGGCCCATGCAATAAATACAAATTGTACCCCAAGGCGTATATATGCCAGTCTTTCACTACCTATGGCCGGTGTTTCGGAAAAGACATCCAGTATATGAACGGGCAGAAAGGCAATCAACAAAAAAAGAATCCCCGTTGCACCTATTTTGGCAAATCTAGAGATTAAAAGCATCATCCCGAACAAGAGCTCCAATACTCCCGAGGCATACACCCAGAATGTTTTATAAGGCAAAAAGTATGGGACAAAAGGTTCGTAAAAGGCTGGGTTCACGAAGTGCTGTATGCCTGCGTAGATAAAAAATATGGCCAAAAGGTAGCGGAGTACTTTCCAGAAAATTTTCATTTTTTTAGTTTGGTACAAAAATAAGCTGCATTTGCCATAGTTCACTACTAGCCAGTATTTTGTCCCTCTTGTTCTTTCTTGAAGGCCTTTACCGAATAATAAATCACAAAACCAGCTGTAAAGTACATGGCCAAAGAATAGACCGATGCCGCAATGGCCAAACTCGAATTCCCCAATAGCACCACTGCAATACTTATGGCCAAGGTAGAATTCTGAATCCCTGATTCTATGGCAATAGAGACGGCTTGATCGCGCTTTAAACGAAGTAGTTTGGCACTGGCAAATCCGATGGCCATCGTACTGGCGTTCAAGGCCAAGGTGGCCAGGCCGGCCTGCTGCAGGGAATGCATTACCGTATCTCGTTCCTTGATCAGCAAGGCCACCACCACAATGGCTAGTATGGCCCCAGATGCAATACGCACGGGGCGGTTCATTTTATCCGCAAAGGCGGGTCGGTAGTGCCGAACGATCATCCCAATAATAATCGGAATTAGAATGATCACCGCAATCTGAGCGATCGTCTCCAGAACATTCAGTTGCAGTGCATTGCGCTCGCCTATATAGTTTTCCAAGGCATAATTCACAATAAATGGTATGGTAAAAACCGAACAGATACTGCTTACCGCGGTCAAGGAAACCGAAAGTGCCAAATCTGCCCGAGCCATATAGCTGATCAAATTGGAGGTGGCGCCACCGGGGCAAGCCGCCAAAATCATTATGCCAACTGCGATTTCGGGCGGCATGGGCAAAAGGCTTACAATTGCCAAACCGATCAAGGGCAACAGCACCAATTGGTTCAAGAGGCCAATGCAAATGGCCTTGGGATAAACGAGAACGTTCTTAAAATCAGAAATCCGTAGCGACAGCCCCATTCCGAGCATGATGATGATCAGGGAAATGGCAAGAATTATAGTGGATGTTTTATCCATGCAATGAAAGAAAGTTAGGTTTTTCGAAGATACACTTTCTAGCAGTATATTGGCCGTTGTTCATGCAGACCGTTTAGTTTCATAAGTCTGCGCAAATCGCTATTATTTGGTTCCGAAGGACAACATAGTTGCAAATCCTAACGGTTAAAAAGAACTAGGAGGGAAGCCCAAGTGTTGGCATTAGTAGCCACATACGATCCCAAGAACATAGGTCGCATTTTACTACAGTTGTGCTACTGCCTTAAGATTTCCGTAATTTGTTTCCTGTTAATATTTTTTTATATTTAGTACCAAAGTTAGCACCACCTATCTTCCCCTTTTTGCTGACTAAAAGATTCTCCCAAGCCCCTATAATGAAAGCAAAAGGCCGCATCATTGTTTTGCGACTCGTATAGTTAACTTAGAAGAATCCATTTAAAATGGCCAAACTTTTTATTGACCTTCATTGTCACCCTTCATTAAAACCCTTCGGAAGAAGTTTTGAATCCGCAAAGACACGGGGGCGAAACAGTCCCAATCGCAACAGACGCCATAGCATTTACCATCGTCAGGGCGTCAATCCTATAAAGAAGAAGCTGAACAACCTTCTGACACTCACCAAATTCACCCAATCAGACTTCAGTTCAGTGCACAATGGCAAGTCGAAAGTCTTGGTAGTCTCCCTTTATCCGATGGAAAAGCGGATGATCTTAGATGAAAACGGGGTGAAATTCACCGGCCGTCTATTTAGGAATCTCGCTACAGGTATTGGCATGAAGCGCATACGACATTTGCAAAAGATGCCCGATTATTTTCAAGATCTCTTGGCCGAATATCGCTTTTTTGAAGAACTGGACGGTAAAAAAATCACCAAGGGAAAGCAAAAGGTGCGCTACAAAATTGTGCGCAACTACGGTGAAATTACGAGCTATGTTTCGGATGGCGTGCCTACCGTTTTTCTCATTCTGAGCATAGAGGGATGTCATGTCTTCAATACCGGACTCAAACTGGCCGGCAAGCCCAAGGCAAAGACCGCGGAAGTATTGGCCAATATCAACACTGTTAAAAAATGGGACTTCCCACCTTTTTTTGTGGGGCTGACCCATCATTTTGACAATGAGCTTTGTGGTCATGCCAAAAGCATGAAAGGTTTGGTCGATAGTATCATTAAGCAACAGGTAAATCCCAAACAAGGCATCACCGATTTGGGCAAGAAAGTAATCTCGGCGCTGCTCGACACTACGAACGGCAAGCGCATCTTGATCG
Source organism: uncultured Flavobacteriaceae bacterium (assembly GCA_938017825.1). GTDB lineage: Bacteria > Bacteroidota > Bacteroidia > Flavobacteriales > Flavobacteriaceae > Pelagihabitans. The sequence goes on along the minus strand of CALIJE010000106.1, from coordinate 7,114 downwards.
ACGTGAAGCATATGAATGTTGAATCGCGTTATGATTATTACGAATTGATCAAGACGCAGTATGCCAGCTCCATTCCCATTATCGTAAGCCATGGGGCGGTCAATGGCAGAAATAACCAAAAAGATGATAATGTGCTGAATCCCGATTTCAATACCGAAAAAATCAACTTTTATGATGATGAAATATTTCGCATCGCCCGTTCTAAGGGCATTTTCGGCATTCAATTGGATGAACGTCGTATTGCCCATAAAAAGGTGATGGGCCTGGGCGCGGGGCGCAATAAAAGTTCCAAACTCATTTGGCTACAAATAGAGCATATGGCCAAATACCTCGATCTCTTGGGCCTTAATGCCTGGGATATTCAAAGCATCGGCAGTGATTTCGATGGGATTATAGATCCCTTGCCCGGTTTTTGGACAATCAAGGACCTGGACTATTTGCCCCGTTTTCTGAAGAAACATGCCACCGCTTTTTTAAACAGTGCCAGAGGAAAAAAACTCAAAGCAAAGAACCGACTCTCGGCCAAGGAAATCGTTGATAAGTTCATGTTTAAGAATGCAGAGCGATTTTTAGATGATAATTTTAAATAATACTATTTAATAAATTGATTAACAATTATATACATAAATTTTATGCCTAAAATATTACGTGTTTGTTTAGCCATGGGAGGAGGGGTCTCTTTGGGATCTTTCTCGGGCTCGGCCTTGACCGAGGCCTTGAAGTTGCTCCTCATTTTCGGGAAAGATGAAGAGGGCGAACCTTATTCGAACGTGGTGGTCGATGGAATGAGCGGTGCTAGTGCCGGTGCCATGGCCCTTACTATTATGTTGCGCTGTTTGGTCGATTATAAATCGATGCTGCTTATTTGGAAACCGACCGAGCTGCAAGATGCGGCTGAAAAGCAAACCTATATGGCCGGACTTGAAACCAGTCTAAAGGAACAAGTGTACAACTGCTATTTCAATGGGGACGAAAACGCTTTGGATGCACTTGGGGAAGCAAAGGTTAGGAGCCTGATCGCTTTAGAACTGGCGCAAGAAGTTCAAAAGGTGTTATGGGTAAATAAGATCAGTGCGGAGAAGCTTTATGGGGACAAAGTGGGTTCTGACTATCAACAAGACCCGAACGATTCTTTCGGTTTGCTAGAGCGCAGGTATATGGAGGAACTGATCAAGACCTATTTGATCGGAGGAGACTTGAATCTTGAGAACCGAACGCTGTTAGACCCTGACCGGGTACTGTTTGCCTGTTCCTTGACCAACATCATTTCAATGCCGCTCTCGGTATCGAACAAAAAAAAGTCGCGCTTGGATCAAAATGTAATCAACTCGACCGGAGTGTTCAATCATTCGGAGGTGCGTGTTATCGATTACGTTTTCAACGAGGCGAATATTACCCAAAAGCCTTCTGATAAAAGGTGGCTCAAGTTTACAGCGGATCATAGAGGTAACCATCCGATGCATTTTGATTTAATGGAGGACGAGGCCTGGGCGGTCATATCGGCTTCTGCCTTGGCATGCGGTGCCTTTCCGATTGCCTTTTCACCGGTCTTATTACGGCGTTATGAGGACGAGTATTACATTGGTTTGCCCGATCGGCCGAGCGAATGGCCCAATGAATTCCAATCGCTTCAAAACCAAATCGATGCTATAGCCCCTGAAAATCGAAATAGTTATTACGGGGATGAAGAGGAATCGACCATCGATTACAAATCGTTCAATTTCCCCTATGTAGATGGGGGCACCTTTAACAATGAGCCGATCAAGGAGGCTTATCGTATTGCCAGTTTTCAAGATTTTAAAAGACCGAACGTTGATGTGGAACGTTTGGTGCTCTTCGTAGATCCGATAGTACGCAAAGAACAGACGCCAAGTTTTGAGGTGCGTTCCTTTAATGCCATTTCTGGTGGGGAACGTCCTAATAAAAGTACCGAAATATCAAAGTTTGTCGCCTCAGTGAGTTCCTTGATCGGTCTATTAAAAGACCAAGGCCGAATTAAGGAAAGTGACAAAATTTTTGATACCAAGGAAAACTTGGCCCTCAAGGAAGTAATGTTCAATTACTTGGATGGTAACGAGAATATATCGCTCAGCTCGCGCATTTGCATTGAGGCCTTTAGTAAAATACGTTCCCGCCTAGCGGACAATATCATATCTATAGGTACCCGACAGCCCATCATCTATTTTTTGGAACGCTTGCGCCTCGAAAGTGAGGGCAATTGGGAAGGCCATCCATTTGATCAACTAGAACAAAATTCTGACAATCTGAAGGAATTTTTATTAGACCCAAACGCCGGAGACATACCTATTGAAAACATACACCGGGCCTTTGGTATTGCCGATCATAGTCCGAGCAAGCAAATTTTTGCAAGAACTGTTTTCAAGGTGATCGCCGAAGTATCCTTAGACACCGCCGGCAAGAACCCCAAGGCCACCAATGCGGCCATTCTACCCATCAACATGCAGGAAAACATCATTGACCTGCCCGGTACGGAAATAGCCGCTTTTGCAGGATTTTCATCCCTCTCATCTAAAGAATACGCCTTTGAATATGGGCGTTTTTCTGCCCTCTTATCCTTAAAAAGTAATAACGGTTATCGAAAGGTAGGCGATGAGAATCTGCCCTATATAAAGGATAATGAAATCGAAACCTTGGCCAATGTAGAAAAGAAGCTCAAAACAGCGATTCGGGACACCAAATTCTATTCTGAAGACAATGATTATCCGGCCTCCTTACGCCTAGGACTTTTTAAGCCGAGTATAGAACGCATTAAGGTAGTACTCAAATCGGCTGTACCACAGATTGGAAAAGTATGGAAGGTACCCATAAGCTTGGCCGCCGGTGTTTCAGGTTTCTTTATCGGTCTAAAGAATATCTCTAAATGGAAATACGTCAGTATTTCCAATTTCTTGCATTCAACTGCTGATTCGCTGGCAGAGAAGGTGGAGTATGTTCCAAATGTTCCGTTGACCCTGAGCATTATCAATGTAGCCGTGAAGCACAAATGGTGGCAATTTTGGCGTAATAAAAAAACGGTGAAGCTTACCCTTCATTTGGCCAACGATACAAAGGAAGAACGGATAGCCATCGTAAACTCCTCTGAAGATCAGAACGGGTCGAAACAAATTTGGCTGCGATTGTTTTTACTTAAAGATTTTAGTGGTGGCTATAGAAGGGCAGGGGAGCAAATGTTGCCTCAAAACCTACATGAGGCCCCTAGGCTTAAGATAGTGGCCGATCACCAAAACCAAATGCCATTTCAAAAAGATGGGGAACCAGGCTTGGATCCCAATTTAGATGCGACGGCTTGGGCCGTAGCCTACCGAAATCTGTTTCCTAAAAATGTAGTGAAGATCAGCATAGCAGGGGTAGAACAGGAAATACAATTAAAGTCAGATTACTATAACGACCCCAGCAAAACCCTCTTTCATTCGCTATGTAGCCATGAATTTCATGTGAACCCAACCCTGGAATTGGATCTAGCCGATTTGGAGCGTTCTTGGTATTTCAAGGAAAATACGATCTCTTTCGACAAAAAACTGTTATAACGCATACTTCAAGTAGACCATGGAAATTCAAAATCTTTATTCGCTGGATATTTTCTTTCAAGGGGCCTTTTTATTTATCTGCGTAGCATTGGGCCTCTATATCGTCTTTAAAGACAATTTGGAAACCTTTAAAGAAGTGTATTCATTACATAAATTTTCTGATGACTTGCATAAATTGGTGCTACAACTGATCGGTTTTCTCACCTTAAAGTCAGAAACAGGTAAGCCGGCCAACTTTCGATTTTTGGGCATGATTCCGTTCCTGATCGTGGCCTCCTTCATTTTGGGAATCATGGGCCATGGCATTGCCGATTCGTGGATCGATTCTAGCAATCAAAACCACCTTGGCCTCAAACCCTTGTGGGGCACAACCCCGATCAATTATTATCTAGATCTTCAACAAAGGATTTTAAAAGAGTCTCCAAGAACACCTTCGAAAAAAGAAGTAGGTACAGCTGCTGAAACCGGGGTGATCCATTATCCGAATTACAAAGATATGTTGCGCTATAAGAGCTTTGAAAAGGTGTATAGTAAGCCCATTACGGTCAATAATAGCCGAAAGGTGCGGCAACTGTATTTTGAAGCCAAGCATGCCGTTCTGCAAAATGCCAACTACTATAATTATATGCGCAGGAGTCAGTCGTTGGCCGAATACTCTAGAATTTTCGCACTGGGTTTTTTCTTTTTATTCCTCTGTAGTTTTACCAATCTTGTGCTTATGATCATTAGGGTGGGCTCCAAGAAACGGGTAGTGGAGGAGACAGACGATTCAGGCGAAAAACAGCCGAAGCGGGGCGGTTTACGGGCCATCGTAGATATATCGGACGGGGTGATTTTTATATTTAATGTCCTGGCCGTGTTGGCCATTATGAGCTTTGCAAAACCCAATTTCGGTCTGGTGCCCAAACCGTGGCTTGCTATTCTATTGGGCATCTTGGTCTATTTTGGCGCGGTATTGTTTTTCTTGAACCTTATTGCAAAGTACCGCAAGCTGCGTTTTTCATTTTTTATCTACTCAATATTGTTCGTGGTAAGTTTGTTGGGCTATTTCAGCTCTGCAAAACTCTGGCTGTCCAGTGAGACCAAGGTAGCTACGAAGGTATATGGCATTTACAAGTCTATGCATACGAGTCCGGAAGTGGAAGAGATCAAATATGCCCAAGACAGTCTGCATTTGAACATTTTTAAAGTTTCCGAGGCGATGCCCATGAATACGGACAGTGTGCAGCCTTAAAATACGGGTAGCGGCAAACGCAACCCAGACCGGCTATTCGTATCCTATTTAAAAACAGCCTATGAAATGGTATCAACTTGCGACTATGGCGTTCCTTCTCGTGTTGCTATCCTGCACGGAGGAAGACCCCTTAAAACATACTAGCTGTACGGAACAGCTTTCGGTTGAAGGGGATGCCGATCTTGAAGATAGCCTGTGCACTTCAGAACAATGTATTTCGTATTTGTCGATCTGGAAAGCGCTTTTCATGGAAAAAAACGGACTCACCGAGGCGTATATGGATACCCATATCGAAATTACGCGATCCACGATCAAGAGCTGGGCCAAAGGCATGTCGTTTCGGGTGGGCTATCGCTATACCTTGGACTGGGCCACTGTCGAGAGCTGGGATTCGTTTATCGTTCAAATTACGGCCGACGATAGTAGTTTTCAGCAATTGGAGCTGCCCCGAAATACGTTTTTAACGGCCGCGGAAGTTCGCATTGCCACCGAAAACAGGGCCTTTTCATCAAGTCTAAGTGAATTGGGAACCGCTACCGAATTGGCGTATGCGAGTAGGGAAGGGGCCTTTCAAGATCTGCTGGAGGCATCGGGGGTGACCACACTTTGCGAATTGGGACTACAGCTAGACCGCAATACGGGCACGTTGTTGCTGAGGGCTTTAGCGACCTATGAGGGCGAGGAGAATGCCTGTATTTATGGGGAGCTCGATCTGCTTAGCGGCGAAAAAAATATCAAGGACATGCCTTGTGTGATAAATTAGGCCTGCCGTTTTAATTAGGATAGGGTAGACTCTACCTTCAGGTTTTTTTTGAATCATTTATGATTTTTAAGATAATCTTAGGGATTTTGAGGTACGAAACAAGGGTATCTTGCGGTTATACCTATAGTCGCATGAAGAAACACCGCAATTTTCTGATTTTTTATAGTCTATGGTTAGGGGCCATTGTGGCCTTGCTGATGGTATTCGATACTCCAGAGGAGCAAGCTATGACCATTGAGCACAAAGGCCATACGGTATGTGAACTGAATACACGGGCGGTGCAACATACAGAGCCGACAAAGGCAGTTGACAAATGGTACTGCGACTCAAAACGACCCGATAGCGCTACGCGACTTCAGTAGCTTAGTCCATTCTTATATGTTGACCGTTCTAAGACATCCCCAAGTAGGGTATTTGAAAAAGTCGTTGTTATAGTTGTACAGAAAAATATTCCTATGAAATACGTACCCCTTTTTTTATCCTTTTCAATGTTGTTCCTGGCCGTTCTATGCTCCCCGGAAGAAGAACCATTTTTTAGTACGGACTTTATCGTTCAAAATAGTTCGAGCGAAGACCTCATTTTCGTGACTGCCGATGAGAACGACTTCGTCCTCGAGAGTCAGGCTGAACAAGGATTCTTTTTAAGTAGTGATAAGAATGAATTTAAAAAGCCGTCAGAGAATGTTGGGCTGCAAAACGGATTTAGATTGTACCAACGTAATGAAGGTGGGGATTTGGTGATGGTGTATGAGCAAGATCCGATCGATGATTCGCTTTGGATTTTCACGGAACAGTTTGAGTATGATGCAAACTACAAGTTGGTGATTACCGATGCGGACTTAGATTTATAGATTCCAACATAAGAACAATAGGGCAGCACGGCACTACAAATTTGACCGAACTTGGTTACTAGACGCTCCCTTAAAATTGTATGTACACGAATTTTCATGTAGCCTTTTTATAAACGGTTGAACGGTCGATTAGGCCTATTGTATCAATTGGTATAGACAGTTTGTACTATGCTCATAATCTTCATTTTTTGGTGCAGGCATCTTTCCAAAAAAATATATAACAAATTGCTCTTTAGGTATTTCAAATCTTATTATTGAAACTAGTTCTATTTTGTTATTTAATCCAATAGGTTTATCCCAAGAACTATTATATCGTTTTATCCTTTTGTTTATAGCGATGTATGTAATTCCGAATGATCTTGATATGGTTTTACAGATAAATTTAGCAGTTCAACATTTTGGGATAAGTCCATAATGTGGGTTGGTCATTTCTTTTTTGGACGGAGTTTGATTCTGAAAATAGATAGGGGTTTAGGCAATATCTAGCCCGAAAGCAGGTCGTCACACCCATTGCATTTGGTTAAGAAACCATCAATTTCGTAATAAATGCCCTTCAAAAGTGTTATAAAAACAAAACTACTAGTGGTAAATGTTATATAACTTGATTTTTTAACATATCCTTAGTATTTTTAACAAAATCTTTAAACCAATATATTTTATGAAAAATTCTTTTATGAAGCGTTTGGCAATTGTTGCAAGCGCAGGGGTCTTTTTAGCT
>CALIJE010000105.1 GCA_938017825.1 uncultured Flavobacteriaceae bacterium | reverse complement strand
TCTGACAATTGGTACACCTTGAATAAGTATAGTTTTGAGTATCAAAAACCAGATGGTTCTTGGGAAAAGCAAGAACGGGAAGCCTATGACCGAGGCAATGGTGCGGTTATTCTACTCTACAACAAAATGAAACGTACCGTTGTACTTACCCGCCAGTTTCGGATGCCGACCTATATGAACGGCAATGAAGATGGAATGATGATCGAGGCGTGTGCCGGTCTTTTGGATGGTGACCATCCTGAAGATTGTATTCGCAAAGAGACCGAGGAGGAGACAGGATATAAGATCAAGGATGTAACAAAAGTATTTGAGTGTTATATGTCGCCAGGTTCAGTGACCGAAATACTTTATTTTTTTACCGGGGCCTATGAGGAAAATATGAAAGTAGGAGCGGGGGGAGGAGCAGAGGGTGAAACAGAAAATATTGAAGTGCTCGAATACCGATTTGAAGATGCCCTAAGGATGGTCGAAAGTGGGGAAATAAAGGATGCAAAGACAATCATGTTGCTACAATTTGCAGCCTTAAATTCCTTGTTTGATTAAAACACAAAATGCACTTTTTCAATCGCCCTAATAGGTTTCATGTAGATGTTTGAGAAACTCCTGAACTTGTTTTCGTATATCTTGTGATTTAATCAAGTAGTGATTATTCATAAAGCTGAAAATCAATATCTTGCCAGACGTTGTTAAAACATATCCATTAAGTGAATAATTATTCCCTACGCTACCTGATTTTGCATAAATATAAGGTGGTGCGTGCTCCGGGATACCGCCAGGGACAAAGAAATTGAAAAGCCGCTCTTGTGTCAGTTCTTGTCTTAACTTATCCAAAACAGCCACCATCGATTCTGGCGTAAAAAGGTTGTAACGTGATAGTCCGGAACCATCTACCCATCGGGGTGGTTGTCGAAGGTCTGAAAGTTCATTTTCAAGGATGTATTTTCGGGCCGTTTCCCCATTTAGGGTATCCGATAAAATCCCTGAAGAAAGTACCAGTAATTGATCAGCGAGAAAGTTATCACTTTCATGCATCATTCTTTTATAAACCGAATCTGATGGAATGCCCCACAAGGTTGTTTTTTCTCCTTCAGGCATTGTGCCATAGATTGTTATAGGCCTATTTACGACCCCTGCAAGCAACTTCTTTGTCAAAGTGCTATCGGTACGAAAAGGGATTTCAATGGTATCTCTTCGGGTATTCGTATAATAGAAGGCGTTCTCCTCGATTTCGCGGTTACTCGAATGTTCGAGGTTTATAACATTCGGCTCAAACAATTTCGGAGATACGTGCAGGGCCTTATCATGGTATATGCGGGCAACATTTCCGTAGAGCGGTAGTGCTCCTCTTTCTACCTGGTAATAGTATTGGTAATCTTCCCAAGCCCATCCTGGGCCCAGCAGGTCGCCACTATAGTTGTTAGTGTGCCATGCGAGCTTATCGTATTTGCTCAGAAACTGAACCGTGGTGCTATCCTTAAAATAGGGGTGCAACTGGGTCGGGTCTCCCGTGCCTTCAAAAAACAAGGTGTCGTTTTTAGATATATATTTAATAGTCGGAATACGTTCTGGCAATAGTTTTAGTGCAGTATACAACGTAAATATCTTGGTGGTGCTTGCTGGTGTAAAATATTTTTCAGCATGTATGTTGTATAGCGTGTCCTTGGTAGTGGGGTCAACTACGAGTAAGCCTACAAAATGATTCCGTTCTATTTGGGGATTGAGTGTGTTGTTGGGTGATTTGAGCTGTTTTGTGGTAGTGCAGGCACAAAGGACCATCGCAATTACAATTGGCAAGAAAGTCCGTTTAAAAGATTTTGACATCTGCTACAAGAGCCATTTTTAGTGGCTTTAACACGAAATTAGTTAATTTTTAACTAGACAGGAGCAATAAAAAAAATGTTTTCTGGTTAATTTTATAACTGCAACATCAAAATAAACATCTAACATATGGCTAAAGTTATGCTGGAGTATACTAAGACAGTATTAAAAAAAGTTAGTTTTGACACCAAATTGTTCTGTAAAGAAGTAAAAAAGGCCCTCGAGAGGCTGATGCCCGAAGAAATAGAGGAGTTAAAAGATTGGTTAAGACTATTCTTGAATGACAAACCACAGCTACAACAAAGTTTAATTTATTTGAAAGCGTAACTTACCGGTAACGGTAAACATAGAAGGCCATCTCAATATAATTTGAGATGGCCTTTTTAGTTCTTGTTCAACGGACTTATAATGTTGACGTCCTGAAAGGCTATGGCGCCTCGCACCACTCCTGAAATCACCTCTTTCAAGGCTTCTATGATTTGTATTTTCAATTCACTTTTATGGTAAATAAGGCTTACTTCCCTAGCTGGTGATGGCTCGTTGAAGTGTTTGAGATTCTTGCTTTTTTCAGCATCTAGCTCCAACGTATTCAAAAATGGCAATAAGGTCATTCCAAGGCCTTCGTTGGCTAAGTTTATTAGTGTTTCAAAACTACCGCTCTGCAATTGAAAGTGTTCTTCCTTGTAGTTTTTGGGGACTTGGCAGAGGTTAATGACCCCGTCTCTAAAGCAATGTCCGTCTTGCAGCAACAGTATGTCGGATATCTCCAAATCGGCCGGATCTAGTTTTTTGGCATTTCTAAGGCGATGATTTCCGGGCACATATCCTACAAAAGGTTCGTAATATAGTGGCCGTTCTTTAATATATTCGATTTCCAAGGGGGTCGCGGCAATCGCCGCATCCAGATGTCCATCTTGAATATTTCGAATCATATTCTCGGTACTTTGTTCCTTGATGATCAAATTTACCTTGGGGTATTTAGTGATAAAGGTTTTTAGAAACATTGGCAGTAGTGTAGACATCACAGTTGGGATAATTCCTATGGTAAAATCCCCTCCGATGAACCCTTTTTCCTGATCCACGATGTCTTTAATTCGGTCGGCTTCATTGACAATGTTCTTTGCTTGTGCTACAATCTTGGCGCCAACCTCGGTAACGCCAATCGGTTTTTTGCTACGATCAAAAATAAGTATATCTAGTTCATCTTCAAGCTTTTGAACCTGCATACTTAAAGTAGGTTGTGTAACAAAACTCTTTTGTGCGGCCAGGGTGAAGTTCCGATGTTCGGCCACGGCCAAAACGTATTGTAACTGGGTAATGGTCATAGCGATAGTTTAGAAAGATAAAAATACAAAAAACCATCAGTAAAACTTATGGTCTTCTGGTACAATACAAAAAAGACCTGCCAGATGACAGGTCTTCAGAACCAAACCAAAACACAAAACTAATAAAGATATTAGGACAATTTTGAACCTATTGGGTTGTGGTCATGTTTGGATCCACCACCAAGTAAGTAGCTTCGTCCTCACCATTCGATTGAGGAACATAGTACGTATCGTCGAAATCCCAGTCAAGGGTTGTGCCCGTATTGGCGTCGTATAGCGCTTTGAGTACCACGTAATCGGCAGGCAGCACTACTTGGGGAGTGCTAGGGTCAATAGGCGCATCATCTTTTTTACAGGAAGATATGCTCATTAAAATGCTAAAAATGAGGGAGAATGTGAAATAAGTTCTCGAAGTTTTCATGATATAAAAGTTTTTTACAAAACTATCGGCGGTACAAACGTTGTTTCAGCGAAAAGCAGTAACTGGCCAGGATCATCAATTATGTGGTTGATTTCTTGGTATATATGGAACAAAAAAGGCTCGTCTTTCGACGAGCCTCAAATCATTTTGAGCGGTGTTCGGTACTTTAGAAGCGGATGACAATGTTTTGGTCTTCTGCACTTACTTCGAATTTTGTGTCGGCAAATGTTGGAGGGCCGTACATGTTCATAGTACCTGAAGTGCCGTAACTTTCCTGTGGCATACCGGTATTGGGATCCATATCCATTTGTTTGTTGTCGTTTGCATCGTGCATAACCATAATGGCATAGGTGCCAGGGGCTACGTTTTCAAAGGTCAAGGTAACTTCTCCGGCTACTCCGGGAGCTGTTGCGTTGGCGATGCCATCATTCCGCATAAATGTTTCCTCGGTATGTAGTCCACCTAAAATGGTTCCCCCGTCTTTAAGAACGTTTTCAATGGTAACGGTAACCGTAACACCTTCGTTGTCTTGAGCCATTCCTATTAATCCGATAAATAGTACTCCGATAAATAATCCAAAATTTTTCATGATGTGAGTTTTTGTTGTTATTGATGGCTCAAAGATGCGATGCCCATTCAAAGTTTGTAAATTCATTTTGCCGAGTTGTTGTTTTTTGCCCCTGAATTGTAAATTGATTTTTTGGTTTCAATTCAGTCCCTAAATTGTACAGTTCGGTAAAGGGGTTTTCGAAATACTCACTGCTATTTTCATCTTTGGGGCATCAAACAACGAACAGTCATGAAAAATCGCATATTACTTCTATTAACTATTTTACTCAGTTGGTGCTCTATTGCCCAGACTACCGTATCGGGTACGGTAACCGATGCCCAAGGTAAGCCTGTAAATGGGGCGAATATCTATTTGGAAGGCACCTATGATGGCGCATCTTCCGATGAGAACGGAAAATTCAGTTTCGATACTGTCGAAACAGGTACTCAAAACCTTATTGTGTCGATGATCTCTTATGAGACCTACATGCAGGCTGGTGATGTGTCCTATTTGAAGGATTTGACCATTGTGTTGCGCGAAGCTATAAATGAGCTCACAGGGGTAACCTTAACAGCCGGTACATTCGAGGCCGGCGATAATTCGAAGGCTTCAGTTTTAAAACCGTTGGATATTGTTACAACAGCTGGAGCGGCCGGCGATTTTGTGGCCGCCTTACAGACCTTGCCAGGTACTTCAACGGTGAACGAAGACGGTCGTTTGTTCGTTCGTGGTGGTGCCGCAGGCGAAACCCAGGTTTTTATCGATGGTTTAAGGGTTTTTCAACCATTTAATGCCACAGCGAACAATATTCCTACCCGAGGCCGATTTTCTCCGTTTCTTTTTAAGGGCATTACCTTTAGTACAGGCGGGTATTCGGCAGAATACGGTCAGGCTTTATCTAGTGTGCTATTATTGAATACCACCGATGTTCCCGATCAGGAAAAGACCGATATCCAAGTGATGAGCGTTGGTGGCGGTTTAGGGCATACCGAGATATGGGGTGATACCTCCTTGAGCATCAATACATCCTATATAAACTTGGCGCCGTATCAACTGCTCGTGCCTAATGATCAAGGCGCACGTTGGAACAAGCCCTTCGAGTCACTTTCAGGAGAAGCGGTTTTGCGAATCAAGAAAGAGAAGAGCATATTTAAGCTGTATTCAGGATTCAGTCATTCGAATTTAGACATAGAACAAGAAGACATTAATTTTACTGATTTCGTTAACTTTAAGCTAAAAAATAATAACCTTTACTTTAATACTAGTTACAAGCGTTTTTTAGAGAATGAGTGGACGGTTAATTTGGGCGCCAGCATCTCTAGCGATACCAATAGTATAGGTGTATTACAAGATGATATACGAACCGAAGAAACAGGAACCCATGTAAAAGTAAAAGTAGGCAAGAGCTTTTCCAATCGTTTTAAACTGCGCTTTGGTGGTGAGCATTTTGTCATTGATTATAAAGACTCTTTTGTCGCACAAGATGGTTTCTCTGCGCAAAGTGGCGCCCTTGACAATCTTTCGGCCATTTTTACAGAAACCGATGTTTTTTTTAGCAATCGATTGGCTATGAAAGTGGGGGCAAGAGGAGAATACACAAGCTTGTTGGATACCTTTGTGCTTTCCCCGCGCGTTTCACTTGCCTATAAGAGTAGTGATAAGGGTCAGTTTTCGCTGGCATATGGCGATTTCTATCAAAACCCTTTGACCGCGTATACCAAGTATACTAGGGCTCTAAGGCCCGAAAAAACCGCCCATTATATTCTTAATTATCAATTTTTGGGAGACGGGAAGACCTTTAGGGCCGAAGCGTATTACAAAAAGTATGACGACTTGGTGAAGTTTGATACTGAAAGCCCCTTGTTCAATTCCGAATTCAACAATTTTGGGGATGGTTATGCCAGTGGCATCGATATCTTTTTTAGAGACAATAAGAGCGTCAAAAACCTTGATTATTGGGTTTCCTACTCTTATTTGGATACCCAACGCAACTTTTTGAACTATCCAGCGAGGGCCACCCCTACATTTGCGCCAAAACATAGTGCATCATTGGTAACCAAGTATTTTATTACAGATTGGCGTTCTCAAGTGGGATTCTCGTACAATTATGGCTCAGGAAGGTCGTATGACAACCCCAACACAGCTGAATTTTTGGCCGAGAAGACCAAATCCTATAACAACCTTAGTATCAACTGGGCCTATTTGATTTCACAACAGAAAATTCTTTATTTTTCGGTCAATAACGTCGCCGGATTCAATAATGTAAATGGATATCAATACGCCGATGCGCCCAACGCAATTGGGCAGTTTGACAGAAGAGCCATTAGACCCACTGCAGATACGTTCTTTTTCGTTGGTTTCTTCTGGACAATCAGCAATGATAAATCGAGCAATCAATTGGATAATCTATAATATTCAACTTCAAAACGATTGATTTTGAGCTGATTACGTTTCGATAAAATACACCTATGTTCGACGTAATGTATGGGCCTTTGGTTTTACCAAGGTATTGTGCGTTTCGTCGAACTATTTAACAATAAATGGAGACTTGTTGTTTATTTGACGCTGATCATTAACAAAAAACCGGCCTATTTGTTTTGAAACTACGCTATCCCATTGTATCGATTTGAAGTCACACTCGACTTTTTTGGAATCAATTCCCCCTTCGATTTAAAAGGTACATCAGTTTTACTTCATTTACCTGGTTTCGTATTAACCAATAAACCGTCTTAATTATGACAAAAAAGTACTCCTTTGCACTTTTGCTCATGATTCCCGCATTATTCTTTGGGAATATCGTCAATTTTGATGATGACAAGAGCAAAACCGAACCTTCAATGGTCGAAGCAAGTCAGGCCAACGCCGCTTACTACACCATTGATTTACCAGACGACCCGAACTGTTCGGGAAGCGATACCTTTTTATGGGACAACAATGTACGTATCACAAATACCGGCTGGGTAGATGCTGATGTACGTTTCGTTGATTCCGGCAGTAATCCTCTTTCCTTTCAGATTCCGGGGCCATATCCTAGTGAATTTGCAAATGGCGTTTCTATCAGTATTGATGAAGCGATTTCATGGGATGGTTATGCTACAAGAGCTCAAACCAATGCCCAGACAGCAGAAAGATGGAAAGTAGTTTTCCTTAAAAACGGCGTGGTTCAGTTTGAATCCAACTACACCAATGACCTTAGGGATGGCGTTGTTTCCGACCAGTGGAAAGGTGCTTTAAACCAAAATATTCAACTGCCGAATGGTGTTGATCAGATTTTACTAGTACATTACGAGGACGATACTTATGGTTCGGGAAGCGTTTCTTCCGCGAATTCAGTAGTTCCTAGTAGTGTTTGTTTTTCATATGAGCCTATTTGTGATATTGTGGCCAATGCCGGTGACGATATTGAAGAGTGTACCGATGAAAATGTAGAACTTACTGCAACATATACGGGAAGCAACGAATGTGTAACTGGTTGTGAGTATCCGGTTCTTGATGATAATAAATGTGGTGGTACTTCTGAAGAAGTATGGTTAAAACACCCAGATCAACCATCTAGTGAATATAGGTTCTATTCGACTGTTCAAAAGTTCGAAACCTTTGATAATGGTACAGCTCGTTATACGGCTACCGCTTCAAATGGCGTTGATGTTGTTCAGTTAGACATGTTGTATAGCGGATATACGACCAACGCTCCTGCGAATAGCCCTAAAGAACATTCTTGTGGTGCTTATCAAGACCTTTCTACCTTTGGCTATTATACCGCCTTAAGCGGTACTATTGTTTCTGATAATCACGGAACTTTTACAGCAACAACTGCTGGCCCTTCTTTTCAGATCGGTATTGGTGCAGATGTTGAAAGACCGGGATTTGGTGCTTCAGGATGGTTCACATTATCAGGAGGTGACGGATATTATACCAATGGAGACATTAATCTTGCATTAGGTGAATGTATTGAGCAAGGTACCGAGGAGGTTTCTTTCATGTGGACAACTACTGATGGAAATATCGTAGGTGATGCCAATCAACAAACTATCGAAGTTTCAGAGTCTGGAACGTATATGGTAAAAGTTACCAATTGTAATGGTTGCGAAGATACCGATACCGTTGTTGTTGATCTAGTTGATAAATTGGTAATCGGTGATTTAGTATGGGAAGATTTGAATCGAAACGGACTTCAAGACCCCGACGAACCAGGTGTTGACGGGGTGACTGTTACACTTTACAATGCCGATGGAACAGTTGCAGGGGAAACTGTAACTGCTAACGGAGGAGCGTATTCTTTTGAAGTATGCCCAGGTGAGTACTATGTCATCATCGGGGATATTCCTGCAGGCTATACCTTTACGAATATGGATGCCGGTGACGATACCTTGGATTCTGATCCAAATTCAGATGGTAGAACACCAAACTTTGTTTTGAGTGATTCTGATAACCCAACGATTGACTGTGGTATTGTTACACTTTGTAATATTGAGCCAGAAGTTTCAGGTGATGAAGAAGTTTGTTCTGGTGAAGAAGCAATGCTTACCGCATCAGGTGGTAATGCTTATTTGTGGAGCACAGGTGAGACCACTGCTTCTATAAAAGTTTCTCCTACCGCAACAACTACATATACCGTAGTCGTATCTGATAGCGCAATCGCTGATTGCGAAGAAGAACTTTCGTTTACCGTAAACGTTACCGAGAAACTGGTAATCGGTGATTTTGTATGGGATGATTTAAATAGAAACGGATTGTATGATTCGGGAGATGCCGGTGAACCTGGTATAGACGGTGTAGCCGTTACATTGTACAATACCGACGGATCTGTCGTTGGAAGCACAACTACCGCTAACGGCGGTGCGTATAGCTTCGAGGTTTGTCCTGGAGAATACTATATCGTATTCGGTGATATTCCTGCTGATTATGCATTCACGAATCCGAATGCTGGTGATGATGCCTTGGATTCAGATCCTAACGCAAACGGTAGAACTCCGAACTTTGTGATTAGTGATAGTGATAATCCTACTATCGATGCAGGTTTGGTTAAACTTTGTACCATCGACCCAAGTGTTGATGGCGATGCAGAGATCTGTTCTAGCGAGGAAGCGATGTTGATGGCGACAGGTGGTGATACGTATTTGTGGAGTACTGGTGAGACTACTGCGTCGATCAAAGTGTCTCCTGTTGCAACTACAACGTATACTGTCGTTGTTTCTGATAGCTCTATTCCTGATTGTTCAGAAGAACTTAGTTTCACTGTAAACGTTACCGAGAAATTGGTAATTGGTGACTTTGCTTTCGATGATGCAAATAGAAACGGATTGCAAGATCCAAATGAGCCCGGTGTTGACGGATTGACCGTTACACTTTATAATGCCGACGGATCGGTTGCCGGCAGCACAACTACCGCTAACGGTGGTGCGTATAGCTTCGAGGTTTGTCCTGGAGAATACTATATCGTATTCGGTAATGTTCCTGCTGATTATGCATTCGCAAACGCGAATGCAGGTGATGATGCCTTGGATTCAGATCCAAACGCTGATGGTAGAACGCCTAACTTTGTGATCGGTGATAGCGATAATCCTACTATCGATGCAGGTTTGGTTAAGCTTTGTACCATCGACCCAAGTGTTGATGGGGATGCAGAGATCTGTTCTAGTGAGGAAGCGATGTTGATGGCGACAGGTGGTGATACATATTTGTGGAGTACTGGTGAGACCACTGCGTCGATCAAAGTATCTCCTACTGCCACTACAACCTATACTGTCATTGTTTCTGATAGCACCTTACAGGAATGTTCTGAGGAATTGACTTTCACAGTAACTGTGCAGTCTGTAGATATCGATGCTGGTGCTGATGTCGTCATCAAGTATGGTGATAGTACTACCTTGACGGTAAGTGGAGCTGATGCTTCAGAT
>CALIJE010000104.1 GCA_938017825.1 uncultured Flavobacteriaceae bacterium | reverse complement strand
GGTTTGCCACCGTAACGCATTTCATAAAATTCAAGATCAGTATTTACGTTCGATTTACGCCATAATTTGGCATATACAAATACCGTTAGCATTCCCGTTAATAAAAAGCACCACCAGACCCAGTTTCCAGAGACGCCATTTGTTCGCACAATATCTGTAACAAGGTTAGGGGTATCTGTAGAAAAGGTGGTGGCGACCATCGACAGCCCCAATAACCACCAAGGCATGGTCTTGCCCGAAAGGAAAAACTCAGAGGAATTTTTTCCTGACTTTTTAGAAACAAAAATTCCTATTCCTAAAACAATTGCAAAAAATACGATGATAAAACTGTAATCGAGCGTGCTTAATTCCATAATGTGGTCGTTGGTCAATATCTAAAGATATTGTTTTTTAAGATACTTTTGTCCGCAACGCTTTAAACCTTTTTTGTGTCTCTATCTTCCAATATCGAGATTTCTACGCTAGCTTGGGTAATGGCTTTTACGGCGGTATTGGTCGTTGGTATCTCGAAAGCAGGTATCAAGGGAATTGCAGTTATCGCGATAACTTTGATGGCATTGGCCTTTGGTGCAAAGCAATCTACTGGCATAATAGTTCCTCTATTCATAGTTGCCGACATTTTTGCCGTAATCTATTACAACCGCCATACACAATGGCAATATATTGTGCGTTTCTTACCCTGGATGATGGCCGGTGTATTAATCGGCGTAATCATAGGCAAAGACCTAGATGAGGCCACCTTTAAAATAGGCATGGCAGTTATTATTCTTGGAAGTGTTGTCATGATGTATTGGTGGGACCGGAAAAAATCGAAAACCGTACCTACACATATTGCGTTTGCCGGCTTTATAGGAATTCTGGCGGGTATTACTACTATGGTCGGAAATCTCGCCGGGGCATTTAGCAATATCTTTTTCTTGGCCATGAGGTTGCCAAAAAACCAGTTCATCGGCACTGCCGCTTGGTTGTTCTTTATCATAAATTTATTTAAACTGCCTTTTCATATTTGGTCATGGGAGACCATTACCCCAGAAACCTTGGTGGTAAACCTCAAGTTAGTGCCCGCAATTTTTGTTGGCTTGTTCATCGGTGTTCGCCTTGTTAAAATCATTAAAGAAGACTTTTATCGGAAGATGATTTTAGTGCTGACCGCCATTGGAGCAATTTTGATTTTGTTGCGGTAACATATGAGAAGCCTAAGCTAATATTTTCCTTAGAACAGTTCAATTCAACCAAATTTGCATTTGGCCCGTATATACGATGCACAAAGTTTGGCGCTCGATTTTGTTAAAAGCGCTCACGACCAGACCCTTTTCATACTAAACCCATAACAGAACCGTTCGTTTTTTATGACTCGTTTCCTAACATGTCTATGCATCTTATTGTTGACTGCATCTTGTGGCGCTTTAAAACTAGGCGGAAAATCACAAATCAAAGGGGTCAAAGAAGGTCTAACCGCTAACAAAACAAAGTCTTACGAGCGTTTTATCACCAAAGAAACCATCACAAAAAAAGGTCTATTTGATGTACATCAAGTTGGTGGGCGTCACTACTTTGAAATTCCCGATAGACTCCTGAATCGGGAAATTTTAGTCGTTACCCGTTTTATCAGAACCCCTTCTGGTGCAGGTAATTACGGCGGGGAAAAGATATCTGAAAACACTATTGTTTTTGAAAAAGGGCCTAGCAACAATCTATTTTTGCGTATTGCAACGCTTGTGAGTGCCGCTGATGAGAACGATGCTATTTCAAAAGCCGTTCACAATTCGAACATTACCCCTATTCTTGAGACCTTCGAAATTAAGGCAGAGAACGAAAAACAGAGCTCGTACCTAATCGAGGTTACCAATTTTGTGAATAGCGAAAATCCCTTGTTGGCATTAAGTGGGAGTCAAAAAAATGCATACAAGCTTTCTACCTTGGAAAAGGACAAGTCCTATATCAAGGAAATTAATTCCTATCCCATCAACACAGAAATTAAAACAGTAAAAACCTACAAGGCCAAGACCAGTTCTGAAAAGAGAAAAAAGCAATTGCCGGCTGCTATTCTTGCAGGGGTGGTCACCCTGGAAATCAACAATTCTTTTGTGTTGCTTCCCGAAACCCCGATGCGAAAACGAATGTTCGATGCGCGCGTTGGCTATTTTGCCAGTTCGTATTTGGAATATGGGGATGAACAACAGCAAGTTGATCGGAACACCTATATTCATCGATGGCGATTAGAACCTAAGGATGCCGATATGGAAAAATGGCAAAAGGGCCTACTGGTAGAGCCGAAAAAACCAATCATATACTATATTGACCCAGCGACCCCTAAAAAATGGCGCCCTTATCTTATTCAAGGTATCAACGATTGGCAAATCGCTTTTGAACAAGCTGGTTTCAAAAATGCTATCATTGGGAAAGAGTGGCCAGAAAACGACCCAACAATGAGTCTTGAAGATGCCCGTTTTTCGGTCTTGCGCTATTTTGCTTCCCCTTCAAAAAATGCCTATGGCCCCAATATCGTTGACCCCAGAAGCGGAGAAATTTTAGAAAGCCATATTGGGTGGTACCATAATCTCATGAGCTTGTTGCACAATTGGTATATGGTACAAGCCGGTGCTGTAGATAGCAGAGCGCAACAAATGCAATTCGATGATGATCTAATGGGGAACCTCATCCGATTTGTTTCCTCCCACGAAGTAGGTCATACCTTGGGGTTACGTCATAACATGGGTGCAAGTAGTGCTACCCCTGTGGATAAATTACGAAATGCCGAATGGCTCAAAAAAAATGGGCATACCAGTTCAATTATGGATTATGCCCGCTTTAACTACGTGGCCCAGCCGGAAGATGAAATTCCTGTAGAGTACCTTATGCCTAGAATCGGGGATTATGATAAATGGGCGATACAATGGGGGTATTCCAAGTCTCCTTCTGGACTATCGGTGCCAGAGGAAAAAGAGGTGCTTGCACAGTTGGTAACGGATAGCGTGACCACAAATCACCGCCTATGGTTTGGTGGTGAGGGTCGCGATTTTGATCCCCGATCACAAACTGAAGACTTAGGGGATGATGCTATGGTGGCAAGCACTTATGGCATAATGAACCTACAGCGCATCGCTCCTTGCCTAAGGGAATGGACAAAATCCAAGAACAGCGATGACTATAGCAACCTAGATCAACTATATAAGGATTTAGTGGGCCAGTATAGCGATTACATTTTTCATGTGACCAAAAATATCGGTGGCATATACGTTACTCCGAAGACCATGGGCGAAGAAGGCGAAGTGTATCGGCCTGTCTCTATAGAAGTGCAGAAACAGGCACTTGCATTTTTAAATCAACAGATATTCAACGAGCCTAAATGGTTGTTGCGCTATGATATCCTAAATGCAATACAATCTCCTCGTTCCAAAGAATCGGTAACCAAGACCATGGAAAGTGTAATGATGAACTTATTGGGAGGAAGCCGTTTAAGCAGAATGACATTTATTGCCGAGCGATATGCCAACGAAAATCCGTATCGGCCAGAGGAATATATTGATGATCTGAACGTATTGGTATGGGGGGATATGAATGTGTTTTATCAAACCAATGCCTATCGTCGAAAACTACAAAAAGCCTATGTAGCCAATATGATCAATCTGTACAAACCCGAGGAAGCCGATGGCATTGTAGAGGGAATTTTGGCAAAATTATCTGAAGGCTACACGGCCAATACGGATGTGCGTTCCTTGGCACTTGATAATCTACTTTCCTTACAATCGAATATAAAGAAAACATTGCCTGTCATGACAGATCGATTGACTATTGCACACCTCAACTATTTAAAACGCGAAATAGAAGAAGTTGTTGGGAAGACGCAAGATGCGCCAAAACTCTTTATTCCTGCCAATCCCGATTTGTCTATCAAAAAGGACGGTGGGAAGAAATAACCTCTTTGGAGAAGATCAATGGGCACAACTTAATAGGATAGATGCAATTTAAACTCTACATTCTTCGCCGTTTCCTTTCTATCTATAATCACAATACCCTGTCGATAAAAATCCAACACATAATTAACATCAGGGTCTTTTTTAATAACCTCCCAGGCTTCCTTCATGCCAATTGACCAATTTATATCATCGAAAACAAGAATGGCCGGGGAGCTGATTCTATTCTTAAGACTCATGAAATAGTCAATGGTAGGTTCTTTTTGGTGGTTGCCATCAATGAATAATAAGTTAAATTCTTTGGCGCCCCTAAGCACAGCTGGAAAAGTAGTACCGAACAATCCCTGCTTAATATCAAATTTTGATGAAGATGTAATTCCTGAAAATTGTTTCTCGGCAATTTTACACAATTGGGGTAGCCCTTCCATTGTTACCAATTCACTCTCACTTTCATTTTTGATTCCCTCTAAGATGTAGCAGCCAGATATTCCGACATTGGTCCCCATTTCCAAAACCACGGTCTTGCGTTCTACTTTGGTTAGCGCATACAAGAACTGGCATTCCTTTTTGCTGGAGGCCGCTATTTTGCATATATCCTTAACCAAGGCCCTCTTATCGGAACCGAAAATATCATATGAAACTACGGTCTCGTCTTGTAGAAGTTGGCTTCTAATGGATTCACAACGCTCAAAAGCTTGTTTATCTTCTCGGGTGAAACTAAAGTTTTTTGTATTCGAAAATGCCTCAACAACCCTTTTTAGAGTCTCGTTCTCATGCATAGCAATTGAACTAAGGGTGTTTTTTTGGTTTAACCTTGTCCAAGTTATGGTAAGATGCTTTTTGAACTTTTTGAATATCATAAATGGTTATCCCCTTTTTTCATTCTTATATCCCTTAATAAGATGAAGACATCTTTTCTCCCGCCCCGCTCTAAATGAGCCTGGTGTTCACGTCTAATGTGGTAGCCTATTTTTAAAAACACCATACAGGAACGTTCCCAATAAAGCAGCCATCAATACCACAAGAATCGGAAAATACCCAGCCCCGGCCAGGGTAAAAATAGGGCCCGGACAAGCGCCTGCCAAACCCCATCCCAATCCGAATATAAGTCCGCCCAAAGCATAGCGGGCAACGCTTTTTTGTTTTGGCTGAAAGTGTATGTCCTCGCCATAAAACGATTTAATGGGCACCCGCTTTATGAGTTGAATCATAAGTACCCCAATACCAAGTGCAGATCCGATAATACCATACATATGAAACGAATCGAACTGAAACATTTCATAAATACGAAACCAGGATGCGGCCTCAGATTTGAACATGGTAATTCCAAAAAGAATTCCGATCAACAAATAACTTACTGTACGCATAGCTAAAAAATTAAAGGAAAAATAAAATGCACCATCGCAAGACCGCCTGCAAAAAAACCGATGACCGCAATCAGCGACGGAAGCTGTAAATTGCTTAAACCCGAAA
>CALIJE010000103.1 GCA_938017825.1 uncultured Flavobacteriaceae bacterium | reverse complement strand
CTCTTTTAAACTTTTCGAAATCGTTACCTTTTAAATGAGATGCTATCTTTTGTAACGGATCTTTTTCATTGAATTTTCCACTCAGTCGGGCTTCCGCAAAGTCGAACGACGCACTGATCCATTCATCGAATGGATGTTTTTCGACCTCCTTCAAAATTTTTCCGCCTACAATTGAATCCAGCCATGAAGCCGTTACAAGTGCCTCTAGACGTACTCGCCCATGTGAATCATTGGCGGCAGTCATAAATAGCGAATCGGCGTTTTCGACCTTGGTATGGTTGTACCTTAAGGCCCGCACCGCTGCCGCGCGTACTTTGTGATCTTTAGAGGAAAGGGTACGTTCCAAGAGCGCTTGATCTAATTTATTGATACCCCACGAAACCCACAAGGCCTCTAAAAGATGATGCTCATAATTTGTATCCTTTGGGTCTAATTTGGAGTACCAATCTTTTAGCCGTTGGGACACCTGTTCCGAATGTCGTCCGCGCAGTTCCCTTCTTGTCCGATATCGGGAGCGGTATTCGGGGAGTTTTAAGTTGTTGAGCAGGGTCGCAATACTGGCGCCTTCTATCTCCGCAGCTTGTATCAACGGTCTTGTACCGTGCGTAATACGATAAATTCTGCCGTGCACATGATCACGAAGTGGGTCGCGCGCATTGTGTTGCATATGACCAATTAATACATTGTGCCAATCGGCTAAATAAAGCGAACCATCTGGTGCGAATTCAAGGTCTACCGGTCTAAAGTTTGGGTCACTACTGGTCACCAGATCTAGGCGATGCCGAGACCGATAGCCGGTTCCACTTTCATTAATTTGATGTTGTTTCAATCCTAGGAAACCAATTGTATTGCCGAGTAAAAAATCACCTTGAACTTCATCTGGGAAGTGACGGCTCGAGACGAATTCTAGTCCAGATGTTGGTCTAACTTGATGATCTTTCTCAATAAGGTCTTTTGTCAAAGGGGAGGCAATACCATAAATCGATTTTAAGGTGCTGGGCATCATCCAATTCATTTTGGTCCCCGAGGTTTGCAAGAAAAAGTCTTGCCCCCATTCATCAAAGGCAATACCCCAAGGGTTAGGGATACTGACTTGTGCGACGCGTTCCAAATATTTTTGTTGCGGGGCATATCTGTAGAACCCCCCATTGGTGGCACGCACCGTACCATAGGGCGTCTCAACGTTCGTATGCAGAAAAACTCCCTCAGCCATGTAAATGGCCCCTGAGGGGTCGGCACAAAAGGCCGAAATCGCATGGTGCGTATCATGATCATCGAAACCGCTTAGTATGATTTCCTCCCGATCTGCCTGGTCATCCCCGTCGGTATCCACGAGCAATTTTAAATTGGTGCCCTGACTTACGTACACCCCCTCCGGAGCAAGTTCAAAACCGATCGGTAGGTGCAGATTTTCCGCGAACACGATTTGCTTGTCAGCTTTTCCGTCCTGGTCGGTGTCTTCTAAAATCAATAGCTTATCGGAAGGTCTTGGATCTCCAGGTTTATAATGCGGATAGGAGGGCATGGTGGCTACCCAAAGCCTTCCTTTGTTATCGAACGAAATTTGCACCGGGTTGGCCAAATCTGGAAATTCTTTTTCAGAGGCGAACAACTCAATTTTATAATCTGCCGGAACCTTTAGGCTCTCTAGGGCTTCTTTACCATATAAATATGAAACCCCTTTTGCCGAATCAGCTAGGGTATAATTGGTAGGTACGGGTGGCAAAGGCCTTGTTCTGGCATCGGCGGCTTTTAAATCATAAGACCCTCCTTGCGAGGTAGCCCAGATGGCACTATCCCTATTGGCCGTGAGCTGTCTTATTTTCTCTATTTCATACGGATAGTTATCCGGACCGTAAGGCGCAAAGCGCCTACCAAAGACATGTACTCCGTTGGGTACTTTATAATCGTTATGCCAGTAAAAATTCTTTTCCGCAACCGCTTTGCGAATGGCATTCTTGGGCGCACTGGGAGTCCGCTTTGCTTCCCCAAATATGGAGTCTGCCAAGAGTTGCGCAAATTTTTCATAGCCTTGTTCGTTGAGCTGAAACCCGTCGATGGTTAAGGAACTATTGTTTTTGTACCACTCTAGAGAAGGATGAAAGGCATCTAAAAAGTGGACACTATTTTTTAGGGAAACCTCAGACATAGCGGCAGTGTACAATGCCAAGTTTTCATTTTCTACTTTGCCATCGGGAAGATCAAAGAAAGCGGAATGGTCTTCTTTGCCAATGGCGGAAACTAGGACCAAGTTCGGACTCGTATGACCATTGTACTGCTGTGCTTTGGTATGCGCAATAAATGCCTCAAGCTCTTTTTTGAAATTTGCCACACCAGCGGGCCCTGCGAACGATTCGTTATACCCGAAAAAAGCAATGATAATATCGGCCTTCAACCTGGTCAGCCATTCGTCTGGTTTTTCAAATACCCCCTCACTGCCAGAATTCTTGGCCAATTCTGTTTGAAATTTGGCAGCACCATCAAAAGCCCATGGGTCCATTTTAGCCGAGTGTGGGCGAAAGCCAGGTGTGTCGCCCCCATCGCACATATTGCGAATGAATAGGGTGCTATCAGGGAATCGGCTGTGCATTTCGGTTTCAAAACTGCCGAAATTCATCATTCTAGATCCGAGGTTATTCCCAATAAGTACAATCCGTGAGTTCTTTTTAAGCGAAATAAAACCAGGCTTAGACTGGGTGCATCCAGCCAATAGAGTTATGAATAATAGAACAGCCAACATTCGTAGGTGTTGTACAATGTATAGCTTAAACCACATTTATTAGGTCGAATTTGGATTCGTGTATTCTTTAAATATAGGAATTCTGTTCAAATGCGATTCCAAGATGTGTTCATGCCAAGAAGGCCTAAAGTTCTTTTTCCAACCTAATTTTGCGCACTCCATGGTCGGTGTCCCATTGCGAAACTTCGGTAAACCCAAATTTCTGGTAGAGTGCTACAGCAGGTGTATTCTTCAAACCTGTTTCCACAGTAAACAAACGTGTAGGGAATGTACTTAAAACAAAAGAAATGAGGCCTCCGGCAATTCCCATTCTAAAATACTTGGGTAGCACTACGAGACTTTGAATATGTGTAGCGTTTTTGGTGACTGCCACCTCAATTACAGCGGCAAGTTGTTCATCCATATAAAATCCGAAGAAAATATTCTTGCTCTCCAAAAAACTTTCTTGCGCTCTTTGTAGCGGCGGAAAGTTCTTTGCCTTTAGCAATTCGGCTTCAACGCGATATGATTTTTGAAAAATATGGTGAATTGCACTAGCGGTACTAGAATTGGAATGATCTAACCGCTGTATCATTTCAGGATATTTTTTAGCGATGAATGGTTTGGGTCCGGTCTGGCCCTACGGAAACTATTTTCACGGGCACTTCCAACTCCTTTTCCAAGAATTCGATATATGTATTAAGTTCATTTGGCAATTGATCGGCAGAGGTCATTTTGGTCAAATCTTCAGACCATCCATCCATTTCCGTATAAATAGGAGTAACATTATCTTCCTCGATATTAAATGGTAGATGCGTTATGGTTTCACCTTTATAGGTATACGCAGTACATACCTTTAGTTTCTTAAAACCACTTAGAACATCGCCTTTCATCATGTTCAATTCGGTTACCCCATTCACTTGAACGGCATACTTTAAGGCTACCAAATCTAGCCATCCGCACCTTCTTGGTCGACCAGTAGTCGCACCAAATTCATTTCCTACGCGCCCCATAGTCGCACCATTTTCATCAAATAGTTCGGTAGGGAAAGGGCCACTACCAACACGGGTGGCATAGGCTTTAAAAATACCTTTTACCTCGCCAATTTGACTTGGTGCAACGCCCAAGCCAGTACAAGCACCGGCAGCAGTGGTATTGGATGATGTTACATATGGGTATGTTCCAAAATCAATGTCCAAGAGTGATCCTTGCGCTCCTTCGGCCAATATTTTTTTTCCTTGTTTTTGTGCTTGAAAAAGATATTCCTCACTATCAATAAAGGTCAATTGCTTCAATTCTTCGATGGCTGCGAAAAATTGACTTTCCAGATCTTCCAGATCGTATTGTATATCAACATTATAATAGTCGATCATGGCTTCATGCTTATTTGCCAAAGCTCTATACTTTTCTTTCCAGTTGTCCATTTCCAAATCCCCGATGCGCATACCATTTCTCCCGGTCTTGTCCATATAGGTGGGGCCAATTCCTTTTAGGGTTGAGCCGATTTTGGCTTTTCCTTTAGAGGCTTCCGATGCGGCATCCAACAAGCGATGGGTGGGGAGTATTAAATGTGCTTTTCGGGAGATCAGTAGAATGGAATTGATGTCTAAATCGAATTTTTGTAAGGCATCTAGTTCTTTTTTGAATATTACCGGATCGATTACCACGCCGTTCCCAACAACGTTCATAGCGTTTTTATGAAAAATTCCTGAAGGAATCGTATGAAGAACGTGTTTTATACCGTCAAATTCGAGGGTATGCCCGGCATTCGGACCTCCCTGAAATCGCGCAATGATATCGTAATCTTTAGTAAGTACATCAACTATTTTTCCTTTTCCTTCGTCTCCCCATTGTAATCCGAGTAGTAAATCTACCGCCATTTTTGTATGCCTGTTTTTGGTTAGTTTTTCTTGTTTGTATTGTTCCGTGTGCCATAAAAATACAGCGAGTGATTATTGATCGTGATATCGAATACCTCCTCGATGGTTTTTTTAATCGATTGTATGCGAGGGTCGCAAAACTCAACCACTTCTCCTGAATCGGTAAGGATGACATGGTCGTGTTGACGGTCAAAATAAGACTTCTCGTATTGCGCTTGGTTTTTCCCGAACTGATGTTTTCGAACCAGCTTACAGTCTAACAATAACTCTATGGTATTATATAAAGTAGCTCTACTTACCCTGTAGTTTTTGTTCTTCATATTTATGTAGAGCGATTCAATATCGAAATGCTCATCGCTGTCATAAATTTCTTGGAGTATGGCGTAGCGTTCGGGTGTTTTTCTATGCCCATTATCCTCTAGGAATGAGGTGAATACGTTTTTTACGATTTCTTGGTTCTTGTTAGCTGCCATAGACTGTATCGCTACATCAATTCGCAAATGTACAGTTAAAATTTGATACTTTTTTGAAGAGTTACTAACAGCTTTGGTTTACAATGAAACTTATGTCCGCGTTACCTTTTCTATACCCTCGATTTGCTTAAGATTATTGATCAATTTTTTGAGAATACTCTTGTTTTTTACTACAACTGCAATAGTGCCGGTAAAAGTGCCACCATCTGTACCGAAGTTTAAATTGCGCATATTTACATGCATGTTTCCTGATATCATTTCTGTAATCTCTGAAACAAGCCCCAAATGATCCAAACCTTCCAATTTTATCTCCACTTTAAATTCTTGTTTGGTAGAATCTACCCATTTGGCGGTAATTATGCGGTAGGCGTAATTACTTTGCAATTGAATAGCGTTGGGACAATTCTTCTTGTGTACTTTAATGCCCTCTGAAACACTCACAAAACCAAAAACTTCGTCTCCAGGAATTGGGTTGCAACACTTTGAAAGGACGTATTCCAATTTTTCTTCTTCCTTCCCAAAAACCAATATGTCGTATTTGGAAGTAATTTCTTCCTTGTCGATATCTTCTGGAGTTGGTGTGCGTCTTATTTTGTTTTTAAAGAAATTGAGAAAGGCGTTGCTATAGGACGATGCAAAATCTTTGATCATTTGATTGTCAATAGCTCCGGTGCCCACGCGATAAAATAAGTCCAAACTGGTCTTCAACTTAAAGTACATGACCATTTTGTTTACACTATCTTCATTGAGCGTAATTTTTTGAGATTTGAGCTTGCGCCTTAAGACCTCCTTGCCATCTGCCGCTATTGCCTTTTGTTCCTCACGTAGCGAAGATTTAATTTTGGCCCGAGCCCTGGCCGTAGTCGCGTAATCGAGCCAATTTTGATTGGGTTTGGCCTGATCTGAAGTCATGATTTCTACCTGATCCCCACTATTGAGCGTGGTGCTGAGCGGCACCAATTTGCCATTTACTTTTGCACCCCGGGTTCGAATACCTACCTCTGTATGAATGTTAAATGCAAAATCAAGTGGTGTGGCCCCCTTTGGTAAAGATTTTAGTTCTCCTTTAGGGGTAAAGACGAATATTTCTTTGGAATACAGGTTGAGTTTGAATTCCTCCACAAAATCCACTGCGTTCGTATTCGAACTTTCCAAGGCTTCTTGAAGTTTATTAAGCCATATCTCTATGCCTTGCTCTTTTTGGTCCCCATGTTTGTACTTGAAATGGGCGGCATATCCTTTTTCCGCAATTTCGTGCATGCGTTCACTTCGAATCTGTACTTCGACCCATTTGCCCTTGGGTCCCATAACCGTAATATGAAGCGCCTCGTAACCCGTAGATTTTGGGGAAGAGATCCAATCGCGCAACCGCACTGGGTTCGGAGTAAAGTGGTCGGTAACGATCGAATAAATTTTCCACGCTAGAAATTTCTCGTTTTTTGGCGTAGACTTGTAAATAATTCGAATGGCGAATTTGTCGTAGATCTGATCAAAGCCAACACTTTGCGCCTTCATTTTGCGACGCATTGAAAAGATAGATTTCATTCTGCCTTTAATAGTATACTGCAGTCTTTCTTTGTTCAATGACTTTTCAATAATCTCTTTGAACGAATCTATATACGCCTGTTGTTCTTCTTTTGAATCCTCTATTTTTCCAAGAATATCATTATAAACCTCTGGCTCCGTGTATTTTAAGCTGAGGTCTTCTAATTCCGTCTTTATGTTATACAGACCTATCCTATGGGCTAGTGGAGCGTAGATGTATAGCGTTTCAGAAGCTATTTTTACCTGTTTGTGCTCAGGCATTGAATCCATGGTGAGCATGTTGTGGTATCGATCCGCTATTTTGATAATGATTACCCGAACATCATCATGGAGGGTCAACAACATCTTTCGAAAGTTCTCGGCCTGCTGAGAGATGTTCATCTCTTTCTTGAGATGCGCAATTTTGGTGAGTCCGTCTACGATACGGGCAACGGTATCACCGAACATGCGTTCAATGTCGTCAAGAGAGTATTCTGAGTCCTCGACCACATCATGAAGCAGGGCCGAAGCAATTGAAACCGCATCGAGTCCTATTTCAAAGGCCACTATTTTTGCAACGGCAATGGGATGAAAAATATAGGCTTCGCCAGACTTTCTACGTTGATTTTTATGAGCATCAACAGCCACTTCAAACGCTTGCCTGATGAGTTTTTTGTCATCATCGGTCAAGGTCTGATAGCTAATGCGCAGTAATTCTTTATACTGCTTTGCAATCTCTTTGTTTTCTTTTTCGAGGGCTGCCTGGGTCATCCTAAACTAAATTACCATAAACTCTTTGAGTACACAACAAAAATCGTTCCTCGTCAGAAGTTAGCGGCCGAATAGGTTTTAAGAATTCGAATTGGGGTAGGATATCGCTACCATAAAACTACATTCCGCGCTGGCGGAGCGCCTCGAATACCAGGATTGCAGCCGAGACCGATACGTTCATTGAATCGATTTCACCGCGCATGGGAATTATAATATTTTGGGTCGATTCTTGAAGCCATTCGGCAGTGAGGCCTGTAGCTTCGGTTCCTACGACGATTGCCGTTGGTTTTTTAAAATCAACTGCTGTATAGCTCCTGGAGGCCGATAAGGCCGCGCAGAAAATTTCTATACCCTCTTTCTTCAAAAAGGCAATGATTTCTGAGCTAGTGCCCAGGCCGATGGTGGTGGTGAAAATACAACCAACGCTAGAGCGAATAGTATTCGAATTATAAAGATCACCCTTAGGGTTCGCAATGAAGACGGCATCCAAATTCGCAGCATCTGCCGAGCGAAGTAAGGCCCCTATATTTCCGGGTTTTTCAGGGGCTTCTGCAACTAAGATCAAAGGATTTTTAGTTTTGAAAACGAACTCTTTTAAAGAGTGTACTTTGCTCAATGCAATGGCTACAATCCCCTCGGTCGTATCACGATAGGCTATTTTCTGGTACACTTCCTTTGAAACATTGATAAGATTAGGCCGCGGATGCAGATCGTTTACGATTTTTTTAATTTCTACTTCGGAAATATACGCATCATGAAAGAACACCGAATCGATTGTATACTTTCCTTTTACGGCCAATCCCAATTCGCGCTGTCCTTCTAAGACGAATTGGCCTGATTTTTTGCGTTCGCGCGATTTTTCCTTTAGCGATAAAATCTTTTTTACCAGAGGATTCTGCACACTACTGATTTGTTTAACTTCGCCCATCGGAACAAAAGTAAAGAAAAGGTAGTTCGTACGACAGTACCTATAAACCTAAAAAACATTCAGATGAACAGACTATTATGTATAATGGCACTCGTAGTACTTGTCGGCTGCAAAGAAGAAGCTACATCGGCGAAGAAGGAAGTAAAAATTATGGAAAATGTAGTTACAGAGGCCAAAAACAACTACCCTGAGGCTATCGCCAAAATATTCGAGGCACATGGCGGTCTAGCGCTTTGGAAAGAGCAACGCACATTATCGTACACCATGCCCAAACCAACCGGAAACGAAACGCAAACCATTGACTTGTATACAAGACAGGAGAAAATCTTGACCCCTGATTTTTCAATGGGGTTTAATGGAAAGGACTTTTGGCTGGTTGATGAACAGAAGATGTACAAGGGAGACCCGATTTTTTATCACAATCTCATGTTCTATTTCTACGCCATGCCCTTTGTGCTTGCCGATGATGGGATTCGGTATAGTGCTACTGAGAATTTGGAGTATGACGGCAAAACCTATCCAGGAATCCGAATTAGCTATGACGATGGAGTAGGTGTGTCCTCTAAAGACGAGTATTTTATTCACTATGATGCCGATACAAATCAAATGAGGTGGTTGGGCTATACGGTTACCTATCGCAGTGGAGAAAGGTCGGACAACATTCGATGGATTAGATATAATGACTGGCAAAATCTGAATGGATTGGTAGTGCCAAAATCGATGACTTGGCACAAAGTTGAGGAGGGCAAGATCATGGAAGCCGCGAGTACTAGATATTTTGAAAACGTTTTATTGAGCAAGGCCGCCAAAGCGGTTAGCTTTTACGAAGTACCAGCCAATGCCGAAATCATAAAAAAGGAGTAGGAAATCACTTTTTTTAACTACATTGTAAATGCCTGCCAACGGCAAGCTTTAAAGGAATAAAAATATGGAGGTATTGCTATTTGGAATCGCCAGGGATATTGTCGGGAAAGCAACCCTGACTATTTCCGGTGATAAGAACTATCCAAGCTCTGTTTCCGAGCTCAAGCAAGTGCTATCTGAGACCTATCCAGAATTCAGCAAGTTATCTTCTTTGGCGGTGGCGGTGAATAGTGAATATGCTCAGGATAATGTCGCACTTCAAGCAACGGATGAAATTGCGATCATACCACCTGTAAGCGGAGGATGATGAAAAAAACGATATCCATAGTCGATAAGATCGATGTTGCCAAGGTATATGGCGAACTTTCCGATGCCCACAGTGGAGGCATTTGCGTCTTTGTCGGCACGGTACGTGAATTCACCCAGAACGAAAAAGTAATGTCTCTGGAGTTTGAGACCTATGAGAAAATGGCGCTCAATGAAATGGACAAAATAGCAACCTTTGCCCTTGACAAGTGGAAACTTAACAAAGTGGTCATGAGACATGCGACAGGCCTAAAAGAGGTAACGGAACCTGTAGTGGTCGTAGGCGCTTCCTCGGCCCATCGTGATGCGTGTTTTGAAGCTTGTCGTTATTTGATCGATACGCTGAAAGAGACGGTTCCCATCTGGAAAAAAGAACTCTTTGAAAACAAATCGGTCTGGGTATCTGCACATCCATAAAAAATGAAAAAAGAACTTTCACATATCGATGAGTCTGGAAATGCTTCAATGGTCGATGTTTCGAATAAACAAGTGAGCGTACGAACAGCAACGGCGACCGGAAAAGTACTGTTTCCGTCGACGGTATTTGATCAATTGGCCGCGCAGGATTTTCTAAATCATAAAGGCAGTATTATTCAAACCGCGGTAGTGGCAGGAATTCAAGCCGTAAAAAAAACCGCAGAATTGATTCCACTATGTCATCAGCTCAATCTGTCGAAGGTTCAAATTGATATCATTCCTTTGGCGAACACTTTACAGATAAGTTGTATGGTAAAATGCAATGAAAAGACCGGAGTTGAAATGGAGGCTTTGACCGGGGTTTCGGTCAGCGCATTGACCATATACGATATGTGTAAGGCACTATCTCACGATATTCAAATTTCAGAGATACAATTGGAACAAAAAACAGGAGGTAAGTATGACTTCAAGCGCTAAGCTATACGGACTCGTATTGGCAGGAGGTAAAAGTACCAGAATGGGCACCGACAAGGGCTTGATAGAATATCACAACAGGCCTCAACAAGAACATCTATATCATTTATTGCAAGAGGTTTGTGAAAAGACCTATATCAGTCTGAGAGCTGAGCAGGAAGCAAAGACCCCTTTTGGATACGCGACCATTGCCGATCAGGATAGGTTTCGGGGTCCGTTCAATGGAATTTTATCGGCACATACCCGGCATCCCGAGGCGGCCTGGTTGGTTTTGGCCTGCGATCTGCCGCTGATGGATTTGCCGGCCTTAAAGCAATTGATACGCCTGCGAGATCCAGAAAAATCGGCAACGGCATTTGCCAACAACGAAGACCCTTTGCCAGAACCCTTGTGCGCTATCTGGGAACCACAGGCCTTGGAAGAAGCAATTGCCTATTTGGACGCAGGGAACGGAACATGTCCGCGAAAATTTTTGATCAACAATGATACAAAGTTGGTTTTTCCGGAGAATGTAAATGTGATACTTAATGCAAATTCCGAGGAGGAATATAAGGAGGCTTTGACGAAATTGGCGAAGTTATGAACCATGAACGCTATCATAGGCAAACAATTTTAAAAGGTTTTGGGCCAGAGGGACAAAGAAAATTGCACGCTGCCAAGGTCTTGGTCGTTGGTGCCGGGGGGCTTGGTGTGCCAGTCTTAACCTATCTGAATGCCATGGGTGTCGGTACGATCGGCATTGTAGATGGTGATACGGTATCCCTTAGCAATTTACATCGCCAGGTTTTGTATAACAATGAGGATGTAGGGCGTTCAAAGGTACTCGTGGCGAAAGACAAACTACAGGCACAAAATCCCTCTAGCGAAATTGTAGTTTATGATGCCTTTCTAACAACAAAAAACGCCCTAGAAATA
This sequence comes from uncultured Flavobacteriaceae bacterium, assembly GCA_938017825.1. Taxonomy (GTDB): domain Bacteria; phylum Bacteroidota; class Bacteroidia; order Flavobacteriales; family Flavobacteriaceae; genus Pelagihabitans. Next base: position 16,883 of record CALIJE010000103.1, on the reverse strand, counting down.
ATTTCGGAATACCAGCTCGTTGTGGATACTTCAGATAATTTTCCGACTCGTTATTTGGTAAACGACGCCTGTGTAGTTCAAAAAAAGCCATTCATATACGGGGCTTTACATGCTTATGAAGGGCAAATTAGTGTACTGAATTACCAGGGCGGACCAACCTATCGCTGTCTCTTTCCGAAAATGCCAAAAGAAAACGAGGTACCCAATTGCAATGAGCATGGGGTTCTAGGAATTATACCAGGAATCGTGGGCAACCTTCAGGCCTTAGAAACCGTAAAGGTGCTTACCGGTATAGGCGACATCCTGTCTGGTAAGCTCCTGATATTTGATGGATTACAACAATCTTATCGTCAAATAAAATTCAAACTACAACAAGAGAATCTACAAATAAAAGAGCTGCAAGAGTTTTATGAATGGAACGACCCCTGTGAGGTGCTGCCAAGCGTTACGGCTGCGGAAATACCAAATTTACTGGCAGGGCATGCCCAAATAGTGGATGTGCGTACGCCAGAGGAATATAATGGGTATCACCTTTCAGAATCGATTCATATTCCTTTGGCCGATTTGGAAGACTGTACCGAGAAAATAGATTTTTCGCTTCCGATATATCTACTATGTCAAACTGGAAAACGAAGTGAAACCGCTTTAAGAATGCTTCAGAAAAATAACCCCGAAAGTTCCTTTTTCACTATTTTAGGAGGACTAAACGAGTACTTGGCTACATGCTCCTAACTATGCCTCAATTGCTATTGTTAATGCTTGGCTTTTTGGTCATTGCCATCTTATATTCTTCGGTGGGCTTTGGGGGAGGCTCAAGTTATTTGGCATTGTTGGCCTTAGTTTTCGTAAGCTTTTTTGCCATAAGAACTACGGCCTTGATTTGCAATTTGGTTGTGGTTTCCGGGAGCAGCTATCTTTATTGGAAAAACGAACATCTTGATATCAAAAAGTTTCTTCCCTTTATAATCACCAGTATTCCCATGGCATTTTTAGGAGCACGGTTTAGACTGCAAGAGAGCACGTTCTTTAGTATACTTGGAGTGTCCTTAATCATATCCGCATTGGCCTTGATGTATCAGACCCTATACTTGAAGAAGTCGATTGAAGTAAATCCGAATTACCCTTCTTGGGTAACCTATGCCCTAGGAGCTGGTATTGGCCTACTTTCTGGTTTGGTGGGAATCGGTGGGGGTATACTTTTAGCACCCATTCTCAATCATATGAAATGGGATCGATCTATCAAAATCGCTGCTTTGGCCAGCTTTTTTATTCTTGTAAATTCTGTATCGGGCATTGCCGGACTCTTGACCCAAGGTACTTTTGAACTTGCATGGGCAGAAGCTTTGGGATTAATCGTAGCCGTTTTTATCGGGGGTCAAATTGGGATACGTCTGAGCTTGGGCAAACTAACGGGAAACGGTATCAAAATAGTTACCTCAGTCCTGGTTTTACTGGTCGGTGTCCGGGTTTTATTGATCAACGGATTGCAATTTCAATTTTAAGAAACAGCGTCGGACTTTCCTCTAAATTTTACAAAACGATAAAAATACCGGAAGTTGCCATTGTACCAAATCGCAAAAATAAAGGCAACATAAATAAGCCAATCTGGAAAGAACAAGGCAGTGGCGAAATATGTTTTAAGTAAAAGCACTGTAAATGCTACTAGGGCGATAGCCAAAGATACTACGGTCCGTTTGTCCTTTCGGTTCAACAGAATCATCGTTATGATGACCAATCCCATAATAGGTTTTGTATGCAGAAGCACAGGAACCAATGTGCTATATTCGACATCAAAGAACATAACCATAGCACTCATATAGGCAGTCATACATAGGGGACATTTGGGCACAAGAATCAATAAAATGGTGCTAAGGAAAGACATAGACCCATTAGCCGCGTCCACTTTTTTTGGGGTACCGATTTTATTCTTGCAACAGCCAGATGTCTTTGCGATTTCCATAAAGGAAGTTTACCAAATTGACCGATAAGATACAAAAGGATAAACCTCATTCGCAAAAAATTGGCTTTTATTTTGCGGTAAAATCAAGAATCCATCGGTTTTTACAAGATTAGCAAAATCGCCAGAACCATTTCCTTTAATTGCGTTCGCGACCAAACTGCCATCGGGTAAACTCTCTAAGGTCGCCTCCAAGAAGTAAATCAAATCTGGTTTGAATTCAACATCGTTCTTTAGGGCAACATATAATGGCCGCTGTTCTAATCCCAACGAGTGCTGCAACCAGTATCTAAGGTATATGTAGGTGCAAACAAATGACGAAACCGGATTTCCCGGAAGGGCGAAAATCTTTTTACCATTGGAATTGGTACCGAACCAAAAAGGTTTCCCAGGACGTTGTTGAATTTTGTGAAAGTGCTTTTTGATGTTCAATTCCTCCAAAACGTCTGGCAGGTAATCAAATTTTCCTTTAGACACCCCACCGGTAAAAATGAAGAGATCAAATTCTTCCAAGGCTTTTGAGATGACCTGGAGCATTTCGGCCTTGTCGTCAGCTAAATGTTTTAGTTGGGCTTGAAGCCCCCATTCTTTTAACGTAGCCTGTATGCCATAAATATTGGAGCGCCGAATTTGATGCAGCTGAGGAACTTGATCTACCTGAACCAGTTCATCCCCGGTCGAGAAAATAACCACAGAAGGTAATCTGCGCACGTTCAACCTCGCTTTTCCTATGGCCGCTGCAATATTGATCTCGGCACTCGAGAGGCGTTTTCCTTTGCGGACGATAATTGCTCCTTTGGGGATATCCAATCCCTTAAAATGTACATTTTGTTTGTGATTAATGGCGTCTATATTTATACTCGCTTGCTTATCGTGCACATTTAAATCCTCATAGCGAATAACGGTGTCTACTCCCAATGGCATTATCGCACCCGTCATGACCTCAATACAGTTTGACGAATCTTTTAGGGTTTTTTGTGGGCTGCCGGCAGCTGCGATAGCCTCGATGGTAAAGTCTCTTTGACCCGTTTCGAAGGCTGCATAGGAAATGGCAATACCATCCATCGTTACCCGATCAAAGGGTGGAAAGTCTCTGTCGGCAATCAAATCTTCAGCCAAATAAGAGCCAATACAATCTTCTAAGTCTCTTGCTTCTATTACAAAATCGCCCTTATGTGCTGACAAGATCGAGAGGGCTTTATGGTAAGGGATAAAAGTGTTTTCCATCGGTCACATTGAGTAGAGTCGAAATGCTATTAAGTAGGCCTGTACATTTCTCGACTCCAATTGAAAAGACAGTTTGGTAAATCTCACTAGTTACCCACCTATACTACTCATACTTTGCATAGCCGCTTTAGGTGCTTTGCGCAATTTCTCTGCCTCGAAGCCGTCTTTGGGTTTCAATTGAATAAGCTCTCGGAATTTATCTGCAAGTTCAAGATCGGTAACTCCCGAACGCATAAAATCCCTGATGTTGAAAACGCCGTCATCATATAAACAACTTTTGATTTCCCCTTTCGAAGAAATGCGCAGTCGATTACAGGTATTGCAAAAGGTTCTTGAGAAGGCCGCAATCACTCCGATGTTTCCTTTGTAACCTGGAACGGATAGCAAACTGGCCGTGTCGCCGTGTTTGCCGGGAAGTTTTTCCATATCGGAAAAGTGCGCCTTCAAATCCGCGTAGATATCCCTGGCCGAATACATTTCCAAATTCTCTTTGTAACCTCCATTAAAAGGCATTTCTTCAATAAAACGAACATCCACAGGATAATCCTTGGCCAGTTCGGCCAATGGAATAATATCTTGGGTGTTGATCCCTTTCATAATGACAGCGTTCAGTTTTATTTTGAATCCGTTGTCAACTAACATATGAAAGGTCTGCATCACCTTTTCAAAATCATCCCTTCTTGTTATTTTTTGAAAACGAGCCTTGTCTAGAGAATCGATACTCAAATTGATCTTGGTAATGCCCAATTCCTTTAATCTAGGAATATGTCTTTGCAAGAGGGTGCCGTTAGAGGTGATATGAATTGATTTAAAATCATCTATGCCAGCGGTATTTTCCAACAGCTGCATAAAATCTTTTCGAAGAAAAGGCTCACCACCTGTAAAACGAACTTTTCGAAAACCGAGCGTACCCAAAACTTGAAGTAATCGGGTAATCTCCTCATAACTCAGTAAATGTGCTTTTGGTTCATAGGGTATACCCTCGGCAGGCATACAATAAAAGCACCGTAGGTTACAGCGGTCAGTAACCGCAATGCGCACATAATCAATCGTTCTGTCAAAGGAATCCGTCATAACCAAATTAGAAAATTCAATATAGCTATTTTTCGATATATTAGCCCTGTTATTGCCGAAAAGAAGAAGACTTCCCGAGAAAATGAAAGAAATAAAATCAATTCTGAAGCTTTATGATTCCTTAAAGGCTTCAGGCGAAAAGTGTGCTATAGCGCAGGTGGTGCGTGTTGAAGAATCCTCGTATCGCAGGGAAGGGGCCCGGATGTTGGTTTTTGAATCCGGGGTTTTCGAAGGGGGAATAAGTGGTGGTTGTTTAGAGGGGGATGCACTGCAGCGGTCCCAGATTGCCATATTGAAACAAGAACCATCTATTGTTACCTACGATACTTCCAAAGAAAATGAAATAGGCGTCGGACTAGGATGTAATGGTGTAATCGATGTTTTGATATCACCGATATCGGAAGGTTCCAAGACGCTGGAGATGCTTCAAAAATGCGTTTCCGATAGAGGCGAACATGTGATTGCAACTATAACCGCTTTAGATTCCGAAACAACCGGAATAAAACTTGGGAAGAGTTATTATTATGATCAACACACTGCCTACTTGCAAGATTGTGAACATGACGAACTTCGAAATATGCTTCACGGTAAAATTCTGGATGTACTGAAAAATAAGAAGTCCAAGACCTATCATTTTGATGTGAGTGGAGTACAAACAAGTGTTTTTATCGAACTGATTCCGCCACAATTCCATTTGGCGGTTTACGGGGATAATTATGATGTGTATCCTATTTTGGATATGGCGAAGTTGATGGATTGGGATGTGAGTCTAATTGGGAATGTTCAAAAACTCAAAAAGGAAAAATTGCAATGGGTTAAACATATTTATCTCAAAGAGGATGAAGCACGACCAAAAATTGACTCTCGTACCGCAATCATTTTAATGGCCCACGACTATAAGACCGATTTCGCAAATTTGCAAGATTTGATCAAAAGTAGGGCACCGTATATTGCATCATTGGGTCCTCGAAAAAGGTTTGATAAAATGCTAAGGGAATTAAAAGAAAACGGGCAGGAATTTTCGACCGAAGAACTTGATAGAATTTATGCACCCTGCGGCTTGGAAATTGGTGCGAACACTCCCGAAGAAATCGCCATGAGTTTGTTTAGTGAAATTCTAGGAGTCTTTTCTGGGAAAACTGGCGGCATGTTGCGGCAGAAAATTGGGCCGATTCATGAACGGGATTAGGACGATGTACCAAGCGGGTGAATAGGACTGCACTGCAAATCTGTGCGTACTGTTTACTGTGATCGGCGTTCCCAAAGTATATTGCTTTCGCGTAGCCTGGCAACCGTGTCGGTTATTATTTCAATAGCTTTTTCAACACCTGCCATCTTAGAATATTTCCCCATGCTCAATCGCAAAGACGCATATGCCAGCCCACGATCTATTCCCATAGCAGTGAGCACATGAGAGGGTTCTACCGAAGCCGAATTGCAGGCCGATCCGTTCGATGTGGCGATTCGGTTGCTAAGGGCCTTGAGCAGATTGGCCCCGTCTACATAAGGGAAGGAAACGTGTACCGTATTCGGCAATCGCAAGGAAGTTTCGTTGTTCAATACTGCACCTTCAATATTAAGTAATCCAGTTTCTAAGTGCTGTCGGAGGCCTAAGAGACGTTCCTGTTCTCGATTCAAATTTTCTTGAGCCAACATAATGGCTTCTGCAAGACCCACAATAAGAGGTGTATTGATGGTCCCCCCGCGTTGCTCTTTCTGCTGTCCGCCCCCTTGAATAAAACTTGGTAAACTATTACGCTCAAGATTATCTTTTATATACGTAAGTCCGACACCTTTTGGCCCGTACACCTTATGACCCGAAAAGCAGGCGAAGTCAACCTGGCCAAGGATTTCTGTCAAATCTACTTTTCCCAATGCCTGTGTGGTATCGGAAAATAGTAGACTTCCATTTTTATGGGAAAGGGAGGCTATTTCATCTAAGGGTTGAATCACGCCTGTCTCATTATTTGCATAAAGAACTGCAACTAATATCGTATCAGAACGTAGTGTTTTGTTTAAGGTTTCGATAGAAATCAATCCATTGGGATCAACATCAAGATAGCTTACCTCAAAGCCATCCTCCTCTAGAAAGGCGCAGACATCCAATACTGCTTTGTGTTCTGCCTTGGTGGTAATTATATGTTTGCCTTTGAATTTCATTTTTTTGGCCACCCCTTTCAATACCATGTTGATACTCTCTGTAGCGCCAGAGGTATAAATTAAACTTGTGGGGTGAACTCCAAGGGCCTTGCTTATCTTTTGCGTCGCTTCTTCGACCGCATCTTTTGCCAACCAACCATAGGGGTGATGGCTGCTAGAAGGGTTTCCAAATTGTTGGTGAAAATACGGCAGCATTGCATCGACGACCTCTTGGGAACAAGGGGTGGTCGCATTGCAATCAAAATAAAGCTGGTCGTGCATTTCGATAGGTTTTTTTTGACTTGACCTAAAGGTAAGGATTCTAGAAATATAGCTTTGTATGAGCGTAACTTGAGCTGATGAAAATGATTTGCCGTAATGCGAATGTGTAATTCTTAAACAAAACAAATTTATTTTGCGACATCGAAAAAAATAGGATATATTTATTGCTTACCCCTTAATTTAATTCCAAAAAAATTATGATTCCAGCTAATTTCAATTATCACAAGGCGACTTCCCTCAAAGAAGCGATCGCTTTGTCGACGGAGTTGGGCGAAGAAGCGAAGTATATGTCTGGAGGACATAGTCTTCTTCCGATGATGAAACTCCGTTTTGCAACTCCAGAGCACATTATCGATATCAGCAAGATCGATGGACTTTCCTATATAAAGGAGGAAGGCGATCTCTTAAAGATAGGTGCATTAACCACACAGACCGAAATGGAGCACAATGATTTGCTCAAATCGGACTATCCCATTTTTGGTGATGCGATTTGGTTAACTGCCGACCCATCTGTACGAAATGTGGGTACTATTGGCGGAAATATTGCCCATGGTGATGCTGCCAACGACCAACCTGCGTTGATGCTCGCGATGCGCGCTACTATTGTGGCGGAAGGAGCGGGGGGGCAAAAGATTATTCCGATCGATGATTTCTTCCATGGGTTCTATATGACAGCTTTGGAGGCCGGAGATATTTTAACAGAGATTCAAGTGCCCAAAGCGAAGAAAAATAGTGGTGGTGCCTACCACAAGGTAGAACGTAAGGTTGGGGATTATGCCACTGCCGGGGTTGCCGTTCACCTTGAGTTGGATGATGATGGCGTTTGCCAAGAAATCGGCATTGGGTTGACCAATGTCAGCGCAGTACCCATGCGTCTAGAACGCGGTGAAGCAGCGTTAAGAGGGCAAAAAATTACAGATGAGCTGATTGCTCAGGTTGGCCAGATGGCTAGCGAAGATTGCGAGCCAGAATCTGATTTGAGAGGGTCGGAGGCGTATAAGCGATCTATCGTAAATACGATAACAAAAAGAATGTTGAACAAGGCTTTGGAAAGAGCAAGACAATAAAATAGCTATGGCAAAACACGAAGTAACAATGACAATAAACGGACAAAGTGTAACTGCTGAGGTAGATTCTCGCTTACTACTTGTTCATTTTATTAGAGAAAATTTAGAACTAACCGGAACTCATATCGGTTGTGACACATCAAACTGCGGCGCATGTACCATTTTATTAAATGGACAGTCAATAAAATCATGTACCTATTTGACAGTTCGTGCAGATGGTGCTGATATTACTACTATTGAAGGTTTAGCACCTGAAGGAACAAATCATCCGCTACAACAAGCATTTCATGATCAACATGGTTTGCACTGCGGATTTTGTACACCGGGTATGATTCTGCGTTCTGTTGATTTATTAAAGAATAATCCGAACCCAACTGAAAAAGAAATTCGTTGGGGTATCTCAGGAAATCTTTGCAGATGTACCGGGTACAATAATATTGTAAAGTCTGTTCAGCAGGCTGCCAAAGAAATGGCAAAAGAAAAAGAAACTTCAGTCTAACCTCTAAAAATAAAAACAATGTTTAAATGTAAAACATCAGCAGAGGTAGGCGGAATGGGTCACTCTGTAAAAAGAAAAGAAGATGCACGTTTTTTACACGGCAAAGGAAATTATGTGGATGATTACAAATTGCCTGGGCAATTGCACATGGTCATGGTACGAAGTCCGTATGCTTATGCAAAAATCAAAAATATCAATAAAGAAAAAGCACTAGCCATTGATGGCGTATTGGCGGTGATTACCGGAGAGGATTTGGCCCAGTACAATCTACACTGGATGCCTACTTTACTTTCCGATACACAAATGGTATTGCCTACGGATACAGTAATGCACCAATCACAAGAAGTTTGTGCGGTTATCGCAACCGATAGGTATGTTGCAGTAGATGGAGCAGAAGCTGTAGAAGTTGATTATGAGCCAATGCAGGCCATCGTTGACCCATTTAAAGCATTAGATGATGATGCGCCTTTGTTGCGCCCAGATAAAGAAGGCCAAGAAGACAATCAGATTTACCATTGGGAAAGAGGCGATAGAGCAAAAACCGATGAGGTTATTGCTAAGGCGGATGTGGTTGTAAAAGAACGCATCTACCTACCAAGAATTCACGTGGCTTCTATTGAAACTTGCGGTTGTAATGCTTCTTATGATAAGGATACTCAAAAACTAACTGTTTATTTGACAACACAGGCACCTCATGCAATTCGTACGGTTGTAGCGCTTGTTGCGGGTCATGTTGGATTATCAGAAGAAAAAATCAGAATTATTTCTCCGGATATTGGAGGCGGATTTGGAGGAAAAGTTCCGGTTTATCCTGCCTATGTAGTAGCAATAGCGGCAACTTTCTTAATCGGGAAACCAGTAAAATGGATTGAAGATCGTTCTGAAAATCTAGTGAATGGTTTCGCACGTGATTACCACATGGATTGCGAATTAGCAGCGACTAAGGATGGTAAAATACAAGCCTTTAAAGTTTCTACTTTGGCAGATCATGGGTATACCGATTCATCGGCGAATCCATCAAAATATCCTACGGGGATGTTTTCAATTTGCACAGGTTCGTATGATTATGAGCATGCCTTTGCAGAATTAGATGCTGTCTATACCAACAAGGCTCCAGGTGGAGTTGCGTATCGCTGTTCTTTCCGTGTTACGGAAGCCGTGCATGCCATTGAACGCATGGTTGATAAACTCGCAGCTGAAATTGATAAAGATCCAGCATTGTTACGTTTTGAAAACTTTATCAAGAAAGACCAATTTCCTTATGAATCTCCTTTAGGATGGAGTTATGATAGTGGCGATTATAAAGCCACGCTTGAAAAAGCAATGGAAATGATTGGCTATGACGATTACAAAAAAGAGCAAGCAGAAAAACGTGCCCAAGGCAAATTAATGGGCATCGGAATATGCACCTTTACGGAAGTTGTAGGAGCAGGTCCATCTAAAGACTTTGATATTTTAGGAATTGCCATGTTTGACAGTGCTGAAATACGAGTGCATCCAACAGGAAAAGCCTTAGCGCGTTTCGGAACCAAGTCACAAGGACAAGGACACGAAACCACTTACGCTCAAATTCTTGCGGAGGAATTAGGAATCCCCTATACCGATATCGAAATCGATGAAGGTGATACCGATACCGCACCGTACGGATTAGGAACGTACGCCAGTAGAAGTACTCCTACAGCTGGTGCGGCAGCGGCAATTGCGGCACGTAAATTACGTGACAAAGGCAAAAAAATTGCAGCGCATTTACTAGAAGTAAGTGAAGAGGACATCGAGTGGGAAGTTGGTAAATATTCTGTAAAAGGAGCACCTGAAAAGTCTAAAACTATTCAAGATGTTGCCTTCGCGGCTTATACTAATATTCCACCCGGGATGGAACCCGGTTTCGAAGCTACACATTACTATGATCCACCAAATTTAACCTTCCCTAATGGCGCTTATATCTGCGTGGTTGAGGTGGAAGAAGAAACTGGTGCAATCGATGTAAAACGTTTTGTTGCCATTGATGACTGTGGGAACATAATCAATCCGATGATTGTTGAGGGACAGGTACATGGCGGATTAACGCAAGGTATTGCACCGGCTATGTATGAAGGAATTGAATATGATGATGAGGGCAACGTACTGAATGGGACCTTAATGGACTATCTGGTACCGACCGCCGTTGAATCCCCGCATTGGGAAACAGGTCATACCATCACCCCATCGCCGCACCATCCCCTTGGGGCCAAAGGTGTTGCAGAGTCGCCCACGGTTGGAGCGCCACCTGCAATTGCGAATGCAATTATTGATGCTCTAGCCCCATTGGGCATAAAGCATCTTGATATTCCGATTACCCCGGCCAAGGTTTGGGAGGCGATACAAGCGCATAAGTAAACGGTAGGCCTTTGCTGTATTCGTAGAAGGTCTTTAAGGAATGGGTTACTATTACCTCCCGAATGCGCACAAGCTATCGGGAGGAAGGTAGCCATCACATTAGGTTTTATGTTGCATAGCCTCTATTGAAAGCAGCTCGGCTTTTGCGTCCTCGAAACCAGGTCTCCATGAGAAAGGAGTGGATTTAAAAAACTAGAATAAATTTTGAATTGAATGAAAACACAATTAGATAAGTCGTTTGAAGTACCCCAAAATACAGATTTGGTTTGGGAACACCTGATCGATCCAGAGAAAATAATGGATTGTGTGCCAGGCGTCTCCATAGACGAGAAGGTCGGGGATAATCATTATAAAGGAAAAGTAGGTATGAAATTCGGCCCGATGGGTGTGAAGTACAATGCCGATATTTATTACAATGAAATAGATGTAGAAAACAGGAAAATCATTATTTCTGGTGATGGCGTTGATGCCAAAGGAAATGGGAATGCCGAAATGAAAATGACAATCGACCTTTCGGATCGTGCTGAAGGTGGCGTAAAGTTAGATGCCATTATGGATGTGACCGTAAACGGGAAAATAGCGCAGTTCGGTTCTCGACTTATTTCAACAGTATCGAACCAGTTGTTCAAACAATTTGTTTCCAATTTTTCAAAGAAACTTGCAGCGGCCGAGGCTTCGGCATAGCAACCAATCCTATATTTAATAAAGCTGTGCTCGTACGGGCATGGCTTTTATAATAACTAAAAAGTGAGCTTTTGAACAAGGATATTGAAGCGTTAATTCAAGATTTTTATGCGCACGACTACATTTTAAATGAGGAGTTGGCTACGTCTATTTTTCTTTTAAAGAATCTCGAAAAACCATTATTGCTTGAAGGAAATCCGGGAGTAGGCAAGACGATGTTGGCCAAAACCCTTGCCGAACATTTGGGTACGAACCTTATTCGTTTGCAATGTTACGAAGGGCTCGATGTAAGTACTACCATTTATGAATGGAATTACCAAAAGCAACTCCTGCACATTAAACTCTTTGAACAGGAAAAGGATAAAAAGGCCTTGGGAAATAAAATTTTCGGAATGGACTATGTATTGCAACGCCCTTTGCTACAATCAATAAGTGCTGATAAGCCAGTGGTTTTATTGATTGATGAAATAGATCGGGCGGATGAGGAATTCGAGGCTTACTTGTTAGAATTGCTGTCCGATTTTCAAATTAGTATTCCCGAATTGGGAACGATTACGGCCAAAACAAAACCCTTGGTAATCCTGACTTCCAATAGAACGCGCGAATTAAGCGATGCACTGCGAAGACGTTGTTTATATCATTGGGTAGATTTCCCTTCGAAAGCAAAGGAAATCGACATAATCGCCAAAAAGCTGCCGACCATTGATGAGGAGCTGGCCACTCAAGTGGTGACCTTTATTCATAATTTGCGTAAGTCGAGCTTACACAAACCTCCTGGAATTGCAGAATCGTTAGACTGGGCCAAAACCCTTTTATTGATGAATCAAAAAAATATTACTGATGAAATCGTTCACAATACCATCGGGAGTGTATTAAAGCATAAAGACGATGTGGAATTTGTCAGGAATAAAACCGTTCAGGAATTTTTGGTTCCTGTTTCTTAAGAATACCAAACTCCAATATCCAAATCTAAGATTTGCAAGCGGTACAAAAAACATTTAGAGAACGCCTAATCGACTTTACGATCTATTGTCGTGAGCGCCAGTTCGTTTTAGGCCCGCAAGAAACCCGCGATGCCTTCGCTATTGCCGAAAAAGGCTATGCACTTGATCGTAAGATGTTTCAGTACAGCTTAAAAGCTATTTATTGCAAGCGCAAAGAACACTTTGATCGCTTTGATGAGATGTTTCAGCGTTTTTGGAGCCGGTATTACGAGGAGAAACTAGAACAACGTCAAAAGCAGATCCAGCAACTTAAAAAAGAAAAGGACACGGCCACGGTTATTTTTTTAGGAACGGAATTTAAAGTTCCCAAAAAGGAGGTTAAGGAACAGGAAGCAAAGGAAACGGTAGGTGCCAATGAAAGCATTCGGTTGCGTATGACCGATTTTTCAAAGGTGGATGTTACCGACAAGGAGAAACTGGAAGAATTGGCCGAAGAGCTGTTTCACCAAATGAGCATGCGCTTTAAACGTCGGCTAGAAAATGCCAACAAAGGCGGTATCGATATTCGCAATACGATACGCCACGGTATCGACAAGGGTGGTATGATGTTAGACCTGGCTTATAAACGAAAGCGTAAGGAAAAGAGAAAAGTAGTTTTTATCCTGGATGTCAGCGGTTCAATGGATACCTATAGCTATTATTTGTTGCGGTATGTGATGGTGTTAAAAAAGTACTTTAAGAGTTTAGAGTTCTTTACCTTTAGTACACATTTGACCCATGTGACCCCAATGCTGCGAGCGAACAATGAGGCACAGATTTTAAAGCAGATCGGTACCAATGTGAATTCATGGTCTAGTGGTACCAAAATAGGGGAGTCGCTCACCGAATTCCTTTCGGTCTATGGAAGTAAATTTTTGAGTCAGAAACATATTGTGGTAATTCTCAGTGACGGACTCGAAACCGGAAGTGTAACTGTGCTTAAAGAGGCAGTGCGCACAATACGAAGAAAATGTAAAACGCTGGTTTGGTTGAACCCCTTAAAGGGCATGAAGGGCTTTCAACCCATTCAAAAAGGTATGGTGAATGTGATGCCACATTTAGATGCTTTTGAATCAGCCCATAATCTTGATAGCCTATTGAAACTGGAAAAAGTACTGATGGATGTTTAACGAACTTTCTTTACAAATAGAAAAACAACTTGCCAAGGGTGCTGACTTTGCGATTGCACAGGTTATAGATCGTATTGCCCCAAGCTCGGGCAAGGTGGGCGATAAAGCACTGATTTTGGAAACCGGGGAACTCATTGGTTGGATCGGGGGAGGTTGTGTTCGTGGCATTGTGATTAAGGAAGCTTTGGATGTAATTAGAAGCAAGCGCTACCGTCGAGTGAGAATTTCTCCAGAAGGGGGGTCTCGAGAGACCGCGTCCTATAAGGAATATGTGATGTCTTGTCAAAGTAAAGGAACCCTAGAAATTATGATTGAACCTGTAATACCTCAAGCCGAACTAATTGTAGTCGGCAAAAGCAATATTGCTAGAAAATTGGTACAAATGGCTGCTGCGGCAGATTTTAAGGTGTCCGTAATGGCGACCGATGCCGATTCACAGACCTTTCCTTCAGCCGATGAAGTTTCAGATGTTGTCGACTTTTCAAAAATAAAGAGTACAAACAATACCTATATCATTGTAACCACACAGGGCGAGGACGATGAACTATCGGTAAAAAAGGCAATGAATAGTTCGGTGCGCTACGTAGGCTTTGTGGCAAGCAAAAAGAAGGCAGAAGACATAAAGGTCTATTTGGCGGGTGAGGGTGTATCGGAAGACCGTATAACGCAATTGCGAAGCCCTGTAGGCTTAGATATCAATGCAAAGCTAGCCAGTGAAGTAGCCATAAGTATTTTGGCCGAGGTGGTCGACCATTTTAGAAATGGCAATGCTGCAACGCACATGCCGGTGCATGAAAAAGAATCCACAATAGAAGCTTCAAGCCCGGCTGCCGATAAATTTGCGGAGGATTATTATATCAATCCCGTTTGTAACGTACCAGTCTCTAAAAAGAATCCCAAACACATCGTAGAATATGCGGGAGAAAAGGTCTATTTCTGTTGTGATGGTTGCAAGGTAAGTTTCGAAAACGACCCCGGGAAGTATATCAAGGCCTAGTCTTCTATTTTTGTGATTTCACCTTTGCTGGAAAAGTCATAGCCTTCCTTGGTCGAAATGAATTTGTATGAATTGCCGTTAATTTCATAGATATTCACTTCTAAGGGCGGTATTTGCAGTTCTTCATCATTATCATCGAGCTCCCATAGTTTGTAACTACATCTTGTGACCCATTCGACTCGTGCTTTTAACTCCCCATAGTCGAAGACCTCTGTTTGTACATTATTTTTTCTTGTAAAATTTACGAGTCTTTCATCCTTCGTCTTATATGTAAATTTGCCCTCCTTGAAGGCATCACAATCATCTAAAACAATATTGAATTTTAGCTCGTCGGAGTTTTCGATTTTTGCAAGTATTTCTTGGCCGAGTTCTTCTCCCCATTGTTCGCCCAACACTCTAGCTTCTTGAGAAATTAGCGGAAATTTGTTGACCATCGATTGTCCCGCCTCACTGGAATAAAAAGCTATAATAGCATCCATTTCAACCACGGTCAAGTGCTTTTTATAAACAGGAGCTAATAACTTGGTAATTTGAGTATAGCCTTTCGTTTTTATTTCCTCCCTAAAAACATCCCAGAATTCTTGACCAATTGAAGATTGATAATTGTCTTCTTGCATGTCAATTAACTGATCCATTACCATTTCAAAGCGTTGAGCAGCTCCTGTGACCTCCAACATCTTGCGAATTTTTAGATCAAGCGAGTCGGTTTGAGCATGCAGCGAGCCTATACTTAGCAATAGAAAAAGGAGAAGTTTATCGAGCATAGGATCTGCGTTTGAATCGTAAATTAATCATTTTGTGGAACGGTCCCCGTCTCTCTAGGAAAGCACCCACTATCAACTTTGGGCACCTCTTCGCAATTGGTATTATTGGGGCCAGTGCAGATTGTTTCATAACAATCTTCGAGCTCATCTTTGCATGAAAAATTGAGGATGATGCTCACAAAAACTATACTTCTTAAAATATTCTTGAAGTTCATTTCCTTTTTTTGGCCGTCCTAGCGCGGTAGTGTAAATCCGCAATACGCACAGTATTTGGCATCCGAACTATTTTCTTCCGAACATTCAGTACACGTAATTTTCACTTTTGATGTACGTTCAGGTTTTGGTGTTGTGGCCGGTACGTCTTGTTTACTGTTCTTTTTCCTTAGATATAGAAACAAAAATATCATCGCTACAATAAAAGCCAATATAAACAAGCCACCAATGATTAGACCGGCAGTGCCAAAAATAGTGTCAATCAGTTCGTCGGCATGGTCATAGGTGCCAGCGTTTTCGTCAAATTCGGGAACGGTTACGGTCTCTTCCACTTCCTTATCGGTATCGGTCTCACTGCGCTCAGCTTCATTGGTAGTAGTTGTATTCGCATCTGGTTCTCTTGTTTCGTCCTCATCGATAGCAGTGGTAATGGGGGCCTCTTTTGGCGGGATATTGATATTGGTCTCAAAATCGGGAAACAACGATTTGCCAGTTGCAGTCAATAACTTCTCTGCTTCAATAAACGTCCATTTTTGGCCTGAACTATCAGAGAACCCGAAAAGATGGTTTTTTGACCTTATTCGTTGTCCGTTATATACAATGGTAATGGTTTTGGGAATTAGACTTTGGTATTGGCCCTTATACAATCGCGTTTTGGTCGGTTCACCAATTTCGACCGATTCCATAACAAATCCATCCGCAGCCATTTTTTGCATTTCGGGTACAATAAACTTGAGAAAGTTTTCTTTGCCCCCAGCCGATTTAATGACATTGGGATGGGTATAGTCTATCAACTTTTCATAATCCCCTTCTAAGGTGGCATTGGCCAAATCTTCGGCCTGTGATTTAATAATGCGATTGATTTCGTCAACTTGTGCAGTACTTTGTTGAGCAACGAAAACGAAGCTGGCAAAAAGAAAGAATTTTAAGAATTTGGTCATCTTGGATGTTTTGTGATGTTAGTGATTCAATAAGCTAATATATTTCTTCCAAGGCCCTACATCATTTGTATAGTGTTTTACGAATACCCGGGAAACCTGATTCAAATGGGCGAGGTCATGTACCGTCCATGAAGCAATCAATTGTTTGAGAGTGGTAGTGCCCAATTCGGGGTGAATACCTTCTTTGGCCAAATCGGCCTCGGTCAGATTCCAGGAGATTAATTTCGCTATATTTTGGGTGCGCAGGCTTGCGAATTCGGCTAACAATTCTTCTATCGTTTGTGTGGAATACAGTTTTTCTTGTGCAAAGCGATCATAAGGTTCAAAGGTTTTGTCGGGGCCATCGCCTAGTATAATTTCGGCTCTAGGAATCCAATCTGTTTTTTCACCATGTATCAGATGCCCCAATATATTATAGCCACCCCAGGTATTCGGACCTTCGTTGATTTTGTCGATGGCATGATTCGAATTGCCGAGGAGCCCACTATAAACGCTCGGAGTTCGTTCTAAGATTTCAATGGATTTTTCAAGGTTGAAGTTCATAACTATT
>CALIJE010000102.1 GCA_938017825.1 uncultured Flavobacteriaceae bacterium | reverse complement strand
ATTATCGGTTCCTTTTTATGATATACATACCCCGGTATAAAAAAACCAAGGCATGCGCGATAGACCGATCCCCGAAAGGAACGATCATCTGTTGTCTTTACAATATGTCAATGAACTACTTGATCAACCCCGGACTCTTTCAATCATTCTTCACCATCACGCCCAAAGCGGGTGCAAATATAAGAGGGTTTTTTCTCTTACACAATACTTGAAACATTTTTTTTGAAAACCTTAGGAGGTTCTATTTTATCTAATTGACTTACAATTGATTGTATTCCAAAAAATTTTGAAAAAAGGGCAAGGATAGAGCCATTTGTCCGAGCTCTTTGCCATGAGGTATTTGATCAAAAACGCAGATACCCAATTTTAGGGGTTATCATATAAGCCGTATTAGCAATCGGCCAATGGCAAAAGCGAGTGGCGAAAGCCTGGTTTATGCTTTGCATAAAGCCCTCAAACAAATCACAGAAAAATTATGAAAAAAAGTTCCAAACCAGTCCGAAGCGAATCACAAAGTCTCGATAGGGATAATCTGGGGCCGCATAGAAGTTGTTCTCGCCAAAAAATGAGTTAAAGTGTTCGGCCTTTAGATATATACGTGTTTGCTGCACCTTTGCATTGATAAAGAAATCGAGCAAGGGATAGCCGCCAAGCTGTTCGGTATTCTGCACATAGAACTCCCCCAGAACAGGATTATAGGCATTCATAGTATAGGCCGTAAAATATTTAAAGGTGACACCTGTTTGCAGAAACATAGCCTTCTTGAACACCTCGGACGAAAAGTATAATGTGTTCCTTGTCACCAATTCGGGCAGATTGAGCACCTGATTCGTTTGGGAGACATTTTGATACATTACCGTATTATTGAGCGCAAACTTGCCCAAGCGAAATTCCTTATTGTACTTGACCTTTAAATGTTGCAAACTGTTGGTTTCTTGTGCCGGTTTTACAAAGGCATTAAAAAGCCCGTCATCTAATTGGGCCTGGGTAGCCGCACTTTCATCTGCCGCGAAATAGGCATAATTATCAATTGTACTATACTTGGCCGAAAGACTGCCAAGGAGTTTGGAATCAAAACCAAAGAACAGGGTATTGACAGTTTCCTTTTCGAAGCTGGCCGAATTCTGCCAATTGTAATTCGAATAATCGCTCTGATATAAAAGAAAGTTGAAATTGGGCATTCTATTGGAGGAGTGAATACCTGCCCTAAAACTATTGTTCTTATTGATACGATAGCCGGCAGAAGCATCGATCAAAGTACCTGTTAAGTTTCCAGACAAAGTATATTGCGCAGAACCTTTAATATCGAAACCTTTAATGACCTTGGCGTAATTGGCACCTATCGAAACCTCTTCCCCTTTTAGTTGATTGTCTAGCGTTCCCGTATCCGTAACCAGAAGACTGTTGAAATAATAATTATAGTTATATAAGTTAAGGTTTGCCTGCAACCTTCCTAGTACCGAATTGCGAAAAGTGATGTTGCCTTGATTAAACATGGTTTTCAAACGGGCCCGGTCACTTATGGGCGACAAAAAGGACTCGCCATAATACGCATTGGGCTCGGTCTGTGCATAATCGAAGATCTTGGTCTCATACATGAACTGATGCCCAATTGCTAAAGATGTTTTCTCAGTTCTACTTGAATCTTTGAGTTTTCGCACCAATTTGTATTGATGATCTAAATAGTAACGCCGTCCTGTAAGCTTGCTTTCAGCATCGGTGAAACGAACATCTATTCTTGAACGATCTTGAAATTGATCGTTCCCTGATTCAAACTGCACTTCTTTTAAGGAAAGACCGCCATTCTCCTCGGCATCTATTGTTTGGGCTGCGGTATGTGCCCGCAGGGTATATCGTCCATTTTGTGTTTCATAATTGGTTGTCGCCCTAAAATTTCCTGAGCGCACCTCATCTATTCGGTATTTTCCTCGTGATCGGTGCCCTTTGAACGAAATGGAAAAATTGAGACGCCGAGAGGTGTTGAAGGTTAGCCGGGCATCTAGCAATTGACCTTGCTCAAAAGTAGTCTTAAAGAACAAATCGCTCATGGGGGTGGGTACGTTATAGTAATTAATGTCCCAGACCTCTTCGTAATTGAAATGTTTGGCCCTTGCACCTATTCGAGGATAGGCATCGCTTCTTCGAAGATCAACACCTAAACTATTATAGGGTTGTCCTACATTGGAAAACGGCATCAATTCGAAATCGTCTTTTCTTAGATAATTGTACTTGTATTCCTTTTGAATGGTCAAGGTGGTGTCGAGATACATGGTATCTCTTTCAAAGGAGATGATCTTATAGTCCTTTATCGTAATGGAATCTACATTCTTTGTAGCCCCGAGCCTTCCGGGTCTCTTACCCTTGGGTTCTTTTTTTATTGAAGTAAGTGTATCGGGTTCTTTGGCTGGTGGAAGCTTATCGTCTTGGCCCATCGCAAAACCACCCATACTTACCAAAAGAACAAAAAGATAATATCTCATCAAGACTGCTTACGCGGCAAAGTTAATTTTTTTTGTTCGTAATAAAATGTGAAAGTTTTTCGAAAAAAAACCCCCCGCAATAGCGAGGGGTTTTTATTCATATATTCTCAAAGGTGAACTACTCGAACGGCACTACTTCGGCAGCACTTTTATTAGCTGCAATAAGGGCATTCAAATCAATGGCTGTAGATGCCGTACCTGCTGCTGCATCATATGAAATGGCATCTAAATCACCAACAACCGCCGCAATGAACGATGGTATAACGGGCATTGTACCCGGGTCTCCATCATTGATATTTTCATTCAACAAGATTTCGTTTTCATCAATGATCAGCTTCACACCCATGTCGACAAAACGAAGTCCTTCAGCAATGAAGACTTCTTGTCTTGTTCTGTAAAGTATGGCAAGACCGGCATCATCATCGGCCATAGCTCCAATATCGGCAGCGGTCAAAGATGTTCCCGAAACCGATGGGACATCTACGTTACCGGCTTGACGGTCTAGAACCAAACCTGATCTACCGTTTACGACCACGGCTGAATTATCTGGTCTTGAACCTGGATCAACTTCGATCCTTGCCTCAATCGAGTCATCGATGTTGCGAACTTCCCTCGTTCCTATTACCGATAACAATGATGTCAAGTTTGCTTGTGCATCTGCAAGATTATCGTCTGACAACGCGGCTTCTGCTAATATCAAATAAGCTTCTTCAGCTTTGAAATAGTTGACAGGAGCATCCAAGTCCGTGCTCAAGAAAGAGTACTTGGGATCTAAGAAGTCTAAAGCCGGATTAGGCTGTAAGTCATCGAAAGTTGCTCTTTGGTATAAAGCTGCCTCAAAAGTATTGCCCGGACCATTTGATGCATCATACGCAATTGCTCTAAGGAAATCACTGCCCAAGCCTATGGCCGCGTTGGCTGCGGCGACAGCTTCGGTTTTATTCCCCAAATAATAGTTCGCTCTTGCTTTTGCCAAATGGTATTCTGGCTTTGCATTGATCGCAATTGCCGCATCAAAGGCCGCAATCGCATTTTGATAATGTTGCTGTGAACTTATCGGAACACCTAAAGGCTCTTGAGGAAGTGCTGAGAAATACATGGCAGAAACCAAATACGATACCCCTTCGAAGAAGTTGTAGTCTGCTTCGGTAGCCGCCGTATAGTTTGGGTCACCCGGGCCCACATTGTTCTTCCCAAAAACAGCAAGTTCCCTGAGCCTTTGAATTGCCCGTTGGGTATCTCTCATATCTGGATCGGTAGCCTGCATTTCGAGGCCATCTAGAAACTGATTGAAAAAGGTTTGCGTGTTCACATAGTTATCAGATCCCAGTTCGGATAAGACCAACACTTCATTATATACAATTGCAGTCTGTCTTTCCAAACCTGCCAACCATATTGAGGAAGAGTTGGGTTGACCTACAACTGAAGCTTCCGATAGGTTAGGGTTTTCGACTACCGTAAAATCTACTACATCCTTAAAATCTCCCGAACACGAAAAACCAAGAATGGCTAAGAAAATTATTATTACTTTTTTCATCATGCTATTTTTTAAAATTCAAATCTTAAGGATGCTATATATGTTCTTGGTGCTGATTCCGTACCATACGCAAAACCACCACTTGCAAAACCATTCTGAGCTCCAATACCAGAGCCCGTGGTTTCGGGATCGAACTGGCCCGTTGTCCAGTTGAATGGATTGGTAAGTGTAACGCCCAATCGAATGTTACTGAACAAAGGTGCCGCTATATCTCCAAAATTATAGGAAGCTCCTATGTTTCTAACTTTAAGGAAATCATTATCAAAAACGAAGAAGTTCACATAATTAAATGGCGAAGTGGTTCCTACCAAATCCTCAGGAATACCTGTGTCATCAGCACCTCTTAAATGACGCAGCAAGAAACTCAAATCGGTAATCTGACCCCCGAATTGATAATCTGCCGTTGCAAAGAAACTAAAATCGCCCCAAGAATAATTTAGGCCCATCGAACCAAAATTGGGAGCAAAAGTATCCCCTAGGGGCGTATTCGTTTCAAAGGCATATGAACCGTCTGCCTGCAACACAGCAGCAGTACCTCTTAAATATCCTAAGGTCTGCCCCTCTTCCACTACAGAACCCAATACATTAAATCCGCCTACTACGAACGCCGGTGCACCGCCAGAATCGGTAACCAAATTTTCATTGGTGTTGTACGAAACATTAAAACTCAAATTATGTTTTTCCGTTTGTATGGGAGTAGCCCTTAATTCAAGTTCATACCCTTTGTTCTCCACTTCACCAATGTTTTGTATTTGGTTTAACTGACCGGTAGAGGGTGCCGATTGCGGTGTGAACAATGCATCTTCGGTAATTCCTAGATATCTTGTAGCACTTACGAACAATCGATTACTGAAGAATCCTAGTTCAACTCCAAATTCTGTTGTCTTCACTCTTTCAGAAACCAATTCATCGTTTCCTGGGTTCGCAAAGGTAAATGAAGGTGCTCCCAAGAATGGGTTCAGCGCAAATGTCCTATCCTGCAAGAAGGGTCTTGCGAAGTTAGAAGCTTCACCGTAATTGGCTCTCAGTCTTATCGTTGAAACAATATCACTAACACTAGATTCCTTGAAGAAGTCATGATCACTGATATTATATGTAATACCTACTTTAGGTAAAAGCAAAGGCTTTGTATTCGCACCAGAAGCGGTATTCTTATCTAACCTTCCACCAAATTCCAAGAAGGCTACATCATAAATACCGATGTTCTCTAAGAAATATGCGCCATAGTTGGCATTTTCCAATACGAAATCAGAGAAATTCTGTTCAGAGAAGTTATTCAAAGACCTTGTACCATCAACACCACCGGAACCATCCAAACGATTCTGTCTATCGGTTGTTCTAAAGAACTGACCTCCAAGAACGGTAACAAATGAAAAGTTCTCGATATTCGCCCTATGTGTAAAGTTCACATCGGTCGTTACGTTGAAAGCCGATCGTAGTACCCGACTTAAATTTCCTTGGTCTGTGGTACCTTCTGCAACAGAACCCAAAGCGACCAAAAGGGCATTGCTTTGCAAACTTTCTTGAACCGTATTCCTATTGTCAATACCAATTGTCGCATTGACTTGGAGATTGTCCATAATATCATAAATGAACTTATTAGAAGCCGTAACACGGTTCGTAGTACTCGTAATATCCACCAAGGGACCAATATTATTCGAACGATCCAATTCATCTTGCCATTCCGCGTCGGTTAGCTCATCTAGGTTTCCTCGACCGGCACCTTCAAAAGCAGAGAATCTTGAAAAACTTGTATTGGCACTAAAGTCGAGATTTGACTCGAATCCAACATAAGAAAATGACCCTTGGTACCTCAACTTGTCGGTTACCCTTGCGGTTAAACCAAAGGTAAAGGAGCGTCTTATTTGTTCGTTCAATTTATTGAAACCATCATCTTTGTATAAGCTTCCACCAAAATTATACGAGAACCTATCGTTACCACCACTAAGGCCAACGCGATATTCTTGGGAAATTCCACTTTCGAAAAGTGCTTCGGCCGTTCTATCGTACTTCAAATAATCATCTGTCGCCTTTATACTTCCGATATTACTTTCGAAAAAGGCAAGGCTCCTTCCGTTCCTACCTTTTTTGGTAATTACCTGAATAACGCCATTTGCAGCATCAGCACCATATAAGGTTGTAGCTGCACCACCTTTGATATATTCGATTCTTTCAATCGATTCTACGGGAATATCAGCCAATGCCGATACGCTGGCACCACCTGTACCAATTCCCAATTGTGGATTCGAGTTCAAATTATCAACGCGAATCCCATCAATGATCACCACCGGGGTGGCAGAGGTTGAAGCCGAGATAGGACCTCGAGTTCTTATGATCGCGGCTGTACCCGGTTGTCCTGAACTTAATCGAATTTGAGCACTCGGAGTGGTCGATTGAAGTAGTTGATCTATCTGATTTGCAGGAAGCTTGTCTATATCCTCTGCATCGAGAACATCAACAGTAGTCGATAGTTTTCTTCTTTGAATACCAGAACCCTGTCCTGTTACAATTACCTCTTCAAGCGCCTCGGCATCTTGTGCAAGCTGCACATTGATAGTGCTTTCCGAGCCAACTGTTCGTTCTTCCGTGCGTTGCCCTAGATAACTGAATCTAAGTACATCACCTTCATCTACACCAATGGAGTAGTTACCGTCAAAATCTGTCTGTGTCCCATTTGTTGTCCCCACAACAATAATAGACACTCCGGGCAAGGGCAGACCATCCTGGTCTGTCACATTACCTGAAACCGTTTTCTCTTGTGCAAAAGAGAAATTAATGCACAGCATCAATATGAATGCCATGTAAAGAGTCAATTTCTTATTCATATAGTTGTATTTTTGAATTAGTTCTCGATAAATGTGAGAAAAATTAGTCAAGCAGTCAATAGCCAGGAGTCTTAAAAATGCCGCTTTGTTAAAAAAAGGCAGAGAATTAACAATTAACCATTGTGCTTGTTCAATATATAAATATTCCTCAATTTTTTAGGTTAAAAAAAGAGAAATATGTTATAAAATTGATTTAAAATTGCGATTTATTCAAAAAAATCACAAAATATGCTGAAAAATAGGTTTGTTTCTCTTTTGGAAGCAGGAACAGACGAGGCGGGTCGCGGTTGCTTGGCCGGACCTGTGACCGCAGCCGCTATAATATTACCAGAAAAATTCAATAATTCGATTTTGAATGATTCCAAACAGCTTAGCGAAAAACAGCGCGAATTCTTGAAGCCGAATTTGGAAAATGAGAGTATCAGTTTCGGGGTAGCTCACATTTACCCCTCTACAATTGATGAAATTAATATTTTGAACGCATCTATCTTGGCCATGCACCACGCCTTGGACGAACTAAGCACCAAACCAGAGTTTGTTATCGTAGACGGCAATCGTTTTAAACCCTATTCAAACATTCCACACAAGTGTATCATTAAGGGTGACTCTAAATACCTGAGCATAGCGGGTGCCTCGGTTTTGGCAAAAACATATCGAGATGAATATATGTGCAAGATACATGAAGAATACCCAATGTATAACTGGAAACAAAACAAGGGATATCCAACCAAAGAACATCGAAATGCCATTCGCACGTATGGCATCACAAAGTACCATAGAAAGAGCTTTAAGCTCTTACCTGAACAGTTAAAACTAAATCTTTAACCAATCTTTGGTTTCACAATTTGAGTGCACTTTGCTCCTAAAGTGTTAAATTTTTAAATTCGCATCAAAATGCAGCACATGAGGTGGCTACCGCTATTTATTCTTTCATTCCTTTTCTTAAGTAGTTGTGCCACAGAGGAAAAAATCGAAACATCATTATCAAGATTCGTAACGGAAGAGGCGGTAATGGTTTTGGAAATCAAAAATCTTGAGTTTTTAAGGGATAGTCTTTCGAACAACCAAGTTTTAAAGCGCTTCAGTAAACTTACCTCTTATCAAAATCTAAAAAAGGACCTCTCTTTTTTGGAATTTGTAAAACAAAATTCGCCTAGCCTATTGATCTTTTCCAAATCAACAAAAGATAATTTAGACTTCCTATATGCTACCGAATATGCCTTGGATTTTTTTGCCCACGATAGTCTTGGCCCCAAAACTGCAGAAGTCATCCCCATCACAAAAGAGGATATTACGAAATATGAATTCGGCGATTCGAAATTGTTTTCGAAGGTTATAGACAATTATATACTTGTAGGATCTACCGAAGATGTGCTTTTGCAGCATTCCGAATTACCCGAAGCCAATCAGCCAAATATAGCCTTTGACAAACTCTACAAAACTTCAAATAAGGAAAAAAACCTAAGCTTGTATGTAAATCCTAAAAGAAACCACCCTCTATCGACCTCTCTGCTCAATGATATGCCTGGTGTGGATATCAGTTCATTTGAGAATTGGAGCACCTTTGACATTGTAGGTGAAAAAGATAAGCTTTCATTTAATGGAGTAAGTACCTTTACCGACTCTATATCATCTGTAGTATCGCTTTTCAAGAATACCGCGCCATCCCTTAATATGACCCCATCTTTCGCTCCAATGAATACAGATGCCCTTATCTCCTATTCATTTGATGATTACAGGGCCTTCGCAAAAAATCAGCAAACCTATTTGGGCTTGAACCAACCTTTAGATTCTTTGTTCAGCACGGTTGAGGAGGTCGGACTGATTTACCTAAATGATGAGCAAGCCGTACTACTGCATACTTATGGTACTGAGAATATTGCAGACTTTTTGGTGCAAATTCGGAAGAGCGCAACAGACTATCAGGACAACATCATTCTAGAATTATCAGATACCGATTTTCTGAACAGATCTTTTGAGCCCATTGTCAAAAATTTTAATGCCAATTTTGGCACTATTTTGGACAATGTTTTTATTTTTTCTAGCTCCAAGGGCATACTACAAACCATCATAAGCGATTATAAAAAGGATAGGTCTTTCGTGAAAAATCCGAACTATGAGGCGGTGATGAAAAACGCATCTAACGCCTCAACCATGCTCCTAATTTCAGATGGCACAAAGGTAAAGAAGCTAATTCAGCATGATTCGGCCAAGAGTTCAAATTTATCTAAGGCAACCTTAAGCGATTATGCTATTGTTTCACAGATTGTTGCCGACGGCCCCTTGTTTCATACCAATATATCGGCACAACCAAAAGGAAGTAAGTCGCTCCAGGTCATGGCCCAACCTGCCTCAAAATTCAAATTAGACCAACCTTTGGCCACCGATCCACAATTTGTTACCAATCATCTCAACAAGAAAAAAGAAATTGTAGTACAAGACATTAACAATATGTTATACCTCTTTTCCTTAGACGGAAAACTTCTTTGGAAAAAGCAACTGAACGGCAAAGTGCAAGGATATATTCATCAGGTTGATATTTTTAAGAACGGTAGACTTCAACTTGCGTTTACGACCAACAACGAATTTTTGATATTGGATAGAAACGGACAAAATATTTCCTTGTTTGATAAGCGTTATCAAGGAACATCTTTAAATCCTCTAGCTGTATTCGATTACGATAAAAGGCGCGAATATCGATTTGTGGTTACGCAAAAAGATAATGTATTCATGTACGACAGAAAAGGTAAAACCGTATCAGGCTTTAAATATACCAAGGCCCCGGCGCCGATTCGCGAAGCACCGCAACATATGGTTGTCGGCAACAAAGACTATTTGGTCTTCTGCTTAGAGGACGGAACCTTCAATGCCCTCAACAGAAAAGGTGAGCATCGGGTCAAGGCAAAAGAAAAAATCGAATTCTCGGACAACCCTATTCGCTTGCATAAAAGAATGTTTACCACAACCGACACGAATGGCAAACAGTGCCGTATAGACCTTAACGGAAATGTACAGCGTATAACCTTGAGCTTGAGCGATTTTCACCAAATGGAGGCCACCTCTAAGTTCTTCGTTTATATGAATGAAAATGTGCTCAGTATTAATGGCACAAAAACCGAACTCGAATTGGGTGCGTATACAAGACCACGCATTTTTGAAATGGGACTAAAAACCTACATTTCCGTTACCGATCTTCAAAACCAAAAAGTATATTTATTTGATAGCATGTCGAAGCTCTTGCCAAATTTTCCCTTATTTGGCAACTCAGTGGCGGATTTAGCTGACGTGGACAATGACGGTCAGCTAGAAATGGTCACCGCTGATTCTGACAACACCCTCGTAGTTTATGAGCTCAATTAAGACTTTAGAATAGCCATTCATACAGTATTTTTATCCGAACATATAAAATCAGTACCAATAAGGTAGCTCTTAGGCTTATCTTTTAGAATCGCATACAAAATTTTTTTACGCTTTCCTGGTAGTGAGGTTCGCCCAACCTAACGGTTATCATCATAACATCTCTCTATGGTGCCTTCGGCCCATGGTCAAATTTTGAAAAAGTTGGGCAAGAAAGCAGGCAAGGCGGCAGAGCGCACCCTTGAACGCAGGGCAGAGCCGGTAATGAATACGCTGATCTCGTTATATAATGCGGCTCCAGAGCGTTTAACAGCGAAAGGCTTGGGCGAAAAGCAGCCTGTTCGGAGCAACGACTCGCCTGAAGGAAAAGCACAAAACCGAAGGGTAGAATTCATAAAGCAATAAAATCGAAAACACGTTCAAAAAACTTTTAAAATGAAAAAAACTGTACTATTTCTCGCATTCAACTTCCTTGTCTCTGGCTTCTTGCTGGCCCAAGATCTGTGTAGTAAGTATTATCCTATGAAAGATGGCAGCACAATGCAGTACACCTCTTACAATAAAAAGGGAAAGGTAGATGGCATGCACAAATACGCAATTTCCGATGTCAAGAATACAGACGGAGAGACATCGGCAACTTTTCAAATTGAATTCAACAATGGCAAAGGCAAGAAAGAGTTCGAAACCAAATACGAAATAACCTGCACTGGTACTGGAATTAAAATAGACTATATGTCCTTAATGCCAGCGCAAATGACCGAGCAATATGAGAATATGGATGTTGAAATGGACTTTTCGGGGACTGATATTGAACTACCGAACAATCTCAGTGTTGGGCAAGAATTAAATGATGCCAATGTCACGGTGAATATGAGTATCAGCGGTATTGCCATGAACATTAGTGTAAATATTGTTGATCGAAAAGTAGAAGCATTGGAACAAATCACCACTGAAGCCGGCACCTTCGATTGCTATCAACTATCGGAAACGATTAAGTCTAAGAACATGGGAGCCAATCTTGAAATAACTTCCAAGACCTGGCTTGCTGAAGGCGTAGGAATGATAAAAAATGAAACCTACAAAAAGAATGGCAACATGCAGAGCAGGTCTGAGCTTACGGCATATTCGAAATAACAAATACGAAATCTTCTAATTAATTCCCCGGTTATAGCTGGGGTTTTTTTATGCCCTACGATTGAAATTTTGACGATTAAATTAGAATTGAATGCGAAAAAGTTGCCTGATAAAAAGTTCCAAAACATCTGTATTTAAAGGAGTTCTGCCCAATGTTACATACGTTATATAGAATGTTACATATGAGATACATCTGCAACGTTTGCCAATTTACTTTTGTCTCGAATAATGCAACTAAAAAAACAAACAGTATGAAGACAAGATTCACCTTATCACTGTTAGTACTATTCGTACTAACCTCATGTATTAAAGATTTTTACGGGCATCCTGATGACAAAGATGGCGTATTAACAAGTGAGAATTATGTATACTCAGATGATATTCGCTCAGAATTTCTAGAACAAGAAATAGCACTTTTGGAAGAAGAAATCAAAGAACTGGGTGCGCTAGTTGAATCGGGACAAGCCACTGAAGCTCAAGAGCTTCGTTTTGAAACGGCACAGAAAGACTTAACCGCAACTATTACGTTGACAGAAGAAATCTCCGATTATCGTGAGCTTGTTTACAAAGGAAAGCCCTTACCACCTCCACCATGTCCGAAGCCAAGAAACTGTAACGATTGGTTAAACTTTAATTATGTAACCATTCCTTCAGGATTAGAGCAATTTGGACTGCTTATTTACGACCAGGACCAGAATGTCATCGGCCAAACTGAAGGTAATCCTGAAACGCTTGGCGGTACAGATGGTCTCTTGGATTACGTAGTGCTGATTTTCAATGAAGCAGAATATCAAGGCGAAATATTGGTCAAAGGTTTCGGTACGTCTGAAAACGGTGAAGACTTCTCCTATTTTATTGAATCTAGCATCGATTAAAAAGCAGATATGTTATAACATACCCCCATTTGAATGGGGGTATTTCGCTTTCATGGCGAGACCTTAATTCAGTGGTAAAACTCATACTACGCTAATTTTAAACATTTGGCAAAGCACAAATGTGTTATTTATGATAACTCGAAGTCTTTATATAATCATATTGTGCCTATTAACGGAGATAGTTTGGGCGCAAAGCTATCAGGAACGTTTAAGCCAGCTCGAAAACAAAGCCTTAAGTCACTTTTATACCAATAAAGACTCTGTATATTTCTATTATGACAAAATATACGAGCTCTCAGTTGCACATGGCGACTTTATTGCAACCATCGACCACCTAAATTACTTGTGCGTTGCTGCCGGATATGCTTATGATACTGACAAAATAGAAACCACCCTACAAACTCTGGACAGCCTCATTCATGAAAACAGTGCAGTACTAGATACCTTGGTGGATTCTGGCGATTATCAAAAAAACTATACAAACTACAATAAGGGAAACTATTACCATAAACTTGAAGACTACCAACAAGCGCAGCTATATTTCGAGGAAATAGTCTCTAACATTACTAAAACAGACACGTACAAAAATAGCATCGAAGATTTGACCTTCCTATCAACCTGTTATAGCTTCATTGCCGATATCAACGCTGAGCAAGACCGATTCAAAGTTGCGGATGAATACTATCAAAAAAATATTAGGCTTTTCAAGGAATACATGCCTACCGATATCGAAGGCCTCCACAAAGTCTATAATTTATATGCAAGCTCTTTATATTTCCAAAAAAAGTACGCGACCACAAACGAACTACTTCGAAAAACACTTGCCTATGCAGAATTGAACTTTGGGGAGGAGAAAAGAAATAGTATCGTTTCAACCAGTCTGTTACTTGCCAAAAGTTATGGGGATATCGGAATTATAGACAGTGCGCATTTTTATATGAACAAAATCGAAAATTATAAGATTCCCAATGACCCGTTTACGTTTAGATATTTAGCTGCCAAAGGTGATCTTCTGGCCCAGGAAGGAAAATATGCGCAAGCCGAAAAATCATTGTTAAGTGCTTTGGAAGTATCGCCTGCAGGAAACAAACCCGCCCTTTATCATAAACTTGGGAATCATTTCGCCCACCAAAAAAAATGGGACAAAGCGTTGTTTAATTACCAAAACGGACTTAAAATGTTGACACCCGGTTTTAGCTTGGATTCGATTTTCACAAACCCATCACCTTCCAAAGTAGGTCAAAAGCAAGAGTTATTTCGATTATTCAGTTCCAAATTGGCAGCACTGACGGCCAAAGGAGATCTGAAAAGTCTACGTGCCAACCAACGCACCATCGATTCAGCGATGGTAAATATGGATCTTTTAAAACCCAAATTCAAGAACGAAAAAGACAAGGCCTTTTTGGTAGAGGCCATTTTTCCTGCCCTAGAGTCAGGAATAGAAGCACTATACCTACTTCAATTGGGAGCAGCTAAGGAATCACACTATGACAGGGTTTTTACGCTTTTCGAAAAAAGTAAATCCGTTGTGCTGTTGGGCGCCCTTTTAAGTTCGCAAGCGAACAAATTCTCTCAAATTCCAGATCAATTATTGGCCGAGGAAAAAAGGTTAAGATCAGCGATTGCCGTTCTAGAAAAGAAAATCGATCTTGACAGTAATCCCCAACCAGATTTAGAAAACCGTCTGTTTAAGACACGATCAGAATACCTAGAATTAATTGAACAAATAGAAAATGATTATGAATCGTATTATAATCTAAAATACAATAGCTCAACTCAGAACCTGGGAGAATTCCAAGAAAGTTTAGACAAGCAAACCTTGGTAATTTCATATTTCTATGGTGCAAAGGCCATCTATGCAATTGGCATTTCGAGAAACGATGTGAAACTTCACAAAATTTCAAATCAAGATGGACTGTCGGAGCAGATTATTTCGTTCCATACCGATCTTAAAAACCCAAAATCAGATATTCAAAAAATAGCCATCTCGGGTAAAGGTTTATTCGACAAACTCGTTTCACCATTTGTGAATGACATAAAATACTCGAACTTGGTAATTATGCCTGACGGCCCTTTGAACTATTTGCCCTTTGGCACCTTGAATACTTCTGAAAACGGTATAGCTTATCTTGTCGAAAAGGGGCCTATCGCCTATGTGAATTCGGCTAGCTTATTAAAGCAACTATCGGGTAGAAGTACTAAATCGACCGATCTATTGGCTGTAGCCCCTAGTTTTGATGGTGTGAATGTTACCCCCGGCAAAACCCGAGAAGCACTATTGCCCTTAGTGCATAACCGCAAGGAAGTCTCAGAAATACTAGCCTTTTTTGATGGCCAAAGTCTTCTCGGCAGCAAAGGTTCCCTTCAAAATTTCAAACAGGCGTCTAACAAACAGTTTGGTATCTTACATTTGGCCACACATGCTGTTTTTGATGATACAAATCCAGAATATTCGTATCTCGCTTTTACACCTAATAAAGATCAAGACTTTTTACTTTACGTTCGCGATCTGTATAACGTTCAATTACAGGCTGAACTGGTGACGCTTAGTGCATGTGAAACCGGCATTGGAGAATTAAGAAAGGGGGAAGGGTTCATTGGCCTGGCCAGAGGTTTCTATTATAGCGGAGCAATAAGCATTGCCAGCACCTTATGGAAGGTAAACGATGCCTCTTCCGCAGAGCTAATGAGCTTATTCTATAAAAATATGGCCGACGGAAACCCAAAAGATATGGCTTTGCAAATGGCCAAATTGGAGTTCTTAAAAAATAATGATCAAAATGATCGGGTACATCCCTATTATTGGTCTGGTTTTGTGATCTCAGGTAATACGAGACCTCTGGGTGCAAGATCTAGTTGGACATGGAAGTTACTTTTGGGAGCTATTTTACTAATCCCTGTAATCGTATTATACAAAAGAAATCGAATCACTGAAGCTCTTTAAGAAGCGTTGTAGCCTTTTCTTTTTGATAATCGTATGAATCTAGCAAGATGCGTAACTGTTCAATTGCTGTTTGCTTGTCGCCCTCTTTTAACGAAACGAGGGCAGCGTACCAGTAAGATTCCGCCGCAAATTTGGCGTTGCCTTTGATTATTTTTCCAAATAGGTCTTTGGCCCTGGCATGATTTCCCAAATGCATGTGCGACTGTGCCAAGTAGAAGTCTACATACTCCTCTTTTTGGCTCAAGGGAATTTGTTGCATTTTTTCGACAGCGATTTCATAGTTCCCAGATTCATAAGCAACAAAGGCATCGCGCTCAATAGATTCTTGGTTATCGCCACGTGTAATAGTGTATGCCGTGTTAGGATATTCTTGAAAGTTTGTATCGTATAACGCATCAAAATTTGGACCTGACAAATTAGTATAACCCAACCACCCTAAAGTTGCCATCACCGCTATCGATGCTGCCATAGCCCACTTCCTGTAACTTGGACGGATCTGCTTTGCAGGGATATCTTCTGTTATTTCCTTTTCAAAACCGATAAGCTTAGACTTTAGATCTATGTTCTGTTTGTTACGAATTGCCCCCTGAAGATTTTTTTCAAACTCAAATTGTTCCTTGAAATCAGCATCGGACGCCAGCAATTGATTAAAAAGCCTCCGCTGCTCATCAGTAAGCTGATTAGATAAATAATGCTGTATAAGAAGTTCTTTGTCCATTTTAGATGGCATTGGTTTTTATGCGCTCACGCAAGGTTTTCATGCATCGAGATTTGGCGGCCTTTACTACATTTTCACTATTGTAATTTTCTAACTGCATAATTTCCTGAATAGTAAAGCCCCGATAATAAAACAATGTCAGCAATTCTTGACATTTGGCTCCCAAGGTGCCAAAATGTTTTTGCAACAAGCTTTGCTCAGTGGTCAACTCTTGCTCTTCCATCTCAAAAGAGGCTGTTACTTCATCTTCTTCCCCTACCAACGCAAGGTCGAATTCGGAACGTATTGTTTTCTTGTTTTTTTTCATTTGACTAAATATCAAATATTTTCCAATACCAAAAAGATAGGTAGAGATACTACTGGTAAAACGTTCAACTTTACCACTCATAATATTATCATAGAAAATAACATACGCATCTTGATAAATATCAATGTTCTCCTCTTCAGACAAATGATAGCGGCGTGCCCAGTTCAAAAACTTTGCCCTGTTCTCTTCATACACCTGCTTCAAAACTTTATCAGAACCTTGTTTGAGTTGTTCTAAAGTGATATGTGGTTGTTTCTCTTGCACTTTAATGTAGCTTAATCTTAAAGGTTAACGCCAGTACTAGCTAATGTAACATTTTTTAGAGAAGGAACAGGTAAAACCCCTCTATTACATTATGAATGGATGCCCAACTATATGGTTCGCAATTGTGGAAGAAGAAAGATGATGGCCAGATCAGCAACCATTTCATCAATTCTCCATTTCGGTGTTAACCTTTCCAAAATTGCATTCATTAAGAGGGTAAATAACTAAAAACGATATTATGAAAAATCTTAGAATTTTACTTTTTACGCTTTGCGCGCTGGCCATTGTTTCTTGTGAAAAGGACGAAACCGAGTATTTGGAACCTGCGGATTTAAAATTCGAAAACGCTTTGTACAAACCCATTACGAAGAACTTCTTCAGCCCTAAATGCAAAACCTCATTGAAATTTCAGCTGCACACCAAAGAGGACCAAATGGGCAGGTTTGCAGGTACCGAAATGGTCGAATTTCGCGGAAAAATATGGTCTGTTGGAGGGTATCTCAACAATTCTTCCTACCCAAATCAGACGAACGGCGTATGGTCGAGCACCAATGGTTATAATTGGCAATCGGTACGCTTCAATGCCTTCGATTCACGAGTTGGCCATACCCTAACGGTTTTTGATGATAAGCTTTGGGTCATCGGAGGGGTTAATAATTCTGGGCATCAACTTTCCGATATATGGTACAGCAGTGACGGATACAACTGGAGACTTGCGACCAATACACCTGAATTTCATGGAATTTCGGGACATAACACCCTTGTTTTCAAAGACCATCTGGTTGTATTTAAGCATAATGATATTTGGGCATCCCGCGACGGGGTACACTGGAGGATGGTAGCCAGGGACATTTTTCCAAGCCGTAATTACAGTGAGTTTATCCTATATAAGGACGAGTTATATATTGTCGGAGGTGAATACTCAGGACGAGATTACTTCAATGAAATTTGGAAAAGTGCCGACGGAAAAAACTGGACTCAAGTGACTACATCTGGGTCAATATTTTCACCAAGAAGTAGATTTAGTTTAACCGAATATCACGACAAAGTATGGCTAGTTGGAGGTACCCAAGCGACCGGATACGACAGTGATGAAATTTGGTTCAGCGACAATATGGAAGAATGGTGTAAGTTTAGTGGCCCCACCCCATTTACCAACATTTCTAGTCATTCAAGTCTTCTTATCAACGATTCTATTTGGGTATTCGGAGGTTTCGCATCATCTGGAATGACAGGTCATATATGGAGCTTCAAAGCATATTAAGTGCTCTTGTTAACCTTTCATCTGACAACACATTAATTGGAAACTAAAAAATATAGTCATGAAAAAAATACATTTTAAATCAGTATCGAGTCTGATCATGTTGCCCTTAGTAATCGGCTTGTTCTTTACAAGTTGCAAAAAAGACGACGGCCCTATGGACCCGCCAGTTATTGAAGAACAAACAATTTTCGGGAAATGGGAAATCACCAATGGCAGATTCATTCTTAGCAATGCTTCATATGTTCATATTAACGAAGACAACACGATAAATATTCTTGGCGAAGATGCCCTTGGATTCAAAACAAATTTTGATACCAATATCACGGTAACCGAAAATCAACTCACCACGAGTTCGGGCTATGGATCTCAAATTAACAACTATGTGCTTAATGGAAACCTATTGGTAATTACACCACCAGGAGGAGCAGGAGAAATTAGCTTAACTAGAAATCCAAATATTCCTGCACCATCAGAATGGATAAAAACTTTGGCCGTATTAGCTGAAGGAGATGCCCCGTGGGAGGGCGATGTAGATATCGCTTTTAACGGAACGCAAATTTTGTATGGTACTGAAAATGGCGGCGGTCAAATCGGACTCGTGAATCCTGAAACTTTTGCACTTGATGGTACCATACCAACAAGTAGAAGTGCTTATGCCGTTGAGGTTGAAAATTATGATAACCCAAACAAGTATATTTTTCAAAGTGATAACGGCAGTAATAAATTCTTTGCCTACAATGAAGCTACAAACACGCAAGCATTTGAATCGGATGCCACGGGAGCCTGGATCTATGGCCTCGCCTCAGTTAATAGTGATGAAATTTGGGTGTCAAGCGGAAATGCACGGGCCCTTTATTTATATCGATATGATGGCGTAGATGAAATACTTGAAACCATAAACTTGGATTTTCAGCCTCGAGGCATGGATTATCAAAATGGATTTCTCTATGTAAATGACGGAAACAGAATTCACAAATGCCAAACGTCACCAACATTTAGAGCTGTGGAGACCTATAGACTACAAAACCACAATGCTAGCGGAATTGCTTTTGATGGTAGTAATTTTTGGCTAAGTACATACAATTCTGGAAATTATAAATTAGTTAAAGTAGACCTCTAAACACAAACCCGTTAGACTAAAATGCTATATCATGAAAAATTTAAACACCCTTTTAACGATTTGTTTACTTGGCTGGTTCACTACCAGCATTGGACAAACTACAGCTGAAAAGAGCACCAATAAAACTTTCGATCAAAAACAAACAAAGGAGACTTCAAAACCTATGAATTTGGTAGACGAGCAAGTAAAAATACTGGGCGGACTGTTTTCAGAGCTCGACTCGGGAAATGAATCCAATCCGTTTAATGGAAGTACAAACTATCTCGAGGTAATCGAGAAAATGGATGCTCCCAAAGAAACCAAAGAATATTTGAAGGAACAGTATAAACTTTATGCCTTAAGCATTGACTCAACCAAGAAAGATTCCTTGAACATCATGGTCGACAAAATGATGCAAAAAGCAATGGAAAAGGCACAAAAGAACCCAAATTAGGAATGGCAGTGCAACCTATATGAAAAAGCGTACCCTTCTCCTTGTTTATAAGGCCTAAACGGTTTTAGTAAAATTGCAAAAACAGCATAGAGACAACGATGTTAGGGTGGCTAAATCGTTTGTTAGCAAAAAAACCGGGGCTTTGCCCCGGTTTTTCTTTTTTGATGTTAACCTATCACAATACTGAACATAAAAGGGCAAACATAAATAGATACCAAAATGAAAACATTAAAATTATTCCTATTAGCCAGCATAGTGGCATTCACGTTTAGTTGCAAAAAAGATGAGCCGGAAGAATTCATTGCACCCGAAGAAAACATCGTACCCGAGGAAGTGGTTGAGGAGGCAGATCCTGTTAACGGTAGTCCGACCGAGCCAGTGCTTAGCCTTCCTGAAGAAAATCAAGAATTGGTCTCACTGACGCCAATGCTCGTTTGGCAAGAAGCGACCGACCCCGATTCAGATGCCATTACTTACGCATTGTATATGGGCGTGGAGGGAAATCCTTTGAACCTTGTTGCCAATGCAATAACGACCACCGATTTTATCATCGACACCTCCTTATTAAATGGCCGCACGTATCAGTGGCGCGTTGATGCCCAAGACGATAAAGGCAATAGCAGCTCCTCGGCACTCTTTAGTTTTACAACCGAGCATAATACTGTAACCCAGATTAGTGAAAGTGCTCCTTTTTCAAAACGTAAAAACGCTACACTTACATCTTTTAACAACAAAATCTGGTTGATCGGCGGGGCAGATGAGACTGGGGAAGTACTCGCAGAAATTTGGTCTTCCGAGGATGGAGAAAACTGGACACTCGAGACGAACAATGCAGCTTTTGGTCCTAGAAATGGCCATGCTATTATCGAATTTCAAAACAAACTATGGCTATATAATGGGTCGAACGGATCAGCATTGAGCCGGGAAATTTGGTCATCGGATAATGGAATCAACTGGACACGCGAACTTTCTGACCACCCTTGGAACAACACCCCGTTCCTCGGACAAAATTCAACGACCATGTTCGTTTTTGAGAACAAAATATGGCGATTTGCAGCATACCATGGCGATACAGGAGATATTACCCCAGAGCGCAACGTTTGGAATTCCAACGATGGGAAAAACTGGGTCCTTGTCACGGAAAACCACGGTTTTGATCGCAAGTATGGCATGAAAGTAATTCCATTTCAGGGCAAATTAATCGCCTTCGAAGGACACAATTCCGGAGGTTCGAAAATTAGCAAGGTACGTCAGAGCACCAATGGCATAGATTGGGAAATTGTCTCTGAAAATCTACCCTTTGATATTGGTATTTATAGTGATGCCGTGATACAGAACGAAAAACTCTATCTGACCGGAGGCCTAGGATATAATGAACTTTGGTTTACACAAGATGGCATCAATTGGAAACAGTCGGTGCAGCAACGAAATTACCCTGTGAAATCTCATAATTCCAGCACCCTTCTTAACGAAAAAATATATATCGTCGGCGGAAACTTGAACGAATTTAGTAATGATGTTTGGGAAATAGATTGAACGCTACTACAAGTGCAATAATCCAAAACCGAGGCATATGCCTCGGTTTTTTTATATGCCATGTTAACCTAGAATGGTCATAGACATTAAATGAAAACAATCTATTTAAACTTATTCTCATGAAAAATTTATTGAAACCGATTACGTACCTGATTTTCGTCTTTACCCTATGCATTTCTTCATGCTCAAAAGAGGAGACAGGCTCAGAGCAAGAAGATCTTCAACATCAAATTACATTAAAATCAACTGGCAAAAGTCTTGCACAAAATTCTTTCGAACCAGGCGAACTAAGTCTTATTGACGGCAATCTGCATTTGGGTACCATGCTCGAAAACTTTCAAACTAAAAAAAGAAACTACTTAATGAACGTATCTACCACTGCGATTCTAAATAAAGGTCGCACCTCTGCCATAGTGGGATATTCATTACGCGAATATACCTACTGGGAGGTAGGAAGCCGAGGCTATTGGCGAGCAGACAATAGTATCAATAGATCGGATACTGCTTTTGCAACTAGCAACCATTTCGAAGTGCTGGTATACCCAGACCCTTCATCACCAAATTTGGTAGATGAAAATCGAATCTTGATTACATGGAGAAGTCCTGAATTGGGACTAAACACATTTACACTTGATAATGTATCGGTGTATTATGTAACAGATGGCATACTAATCAATGGTAGTTATAAAATAAAAAACACTCCAATCGGGGTGAGCATTAGCATAACCCCTAAATGAAACGGTCTTAGGTGTTAACCTTTGATTACCACAATCCATTAAAAGGAAATTCTTTATAAAAACTAAAATTCTTAATTATGAAAACTACAATTTTAAAAACCAAAATTTTCGCTCTTTTACTTATAGTCTTCACTATAGGCTCTTGCGTCACAGATGATTTAGAAACAGCAGTACCCAACCCTACAATTGATCTAAAGGCTGAGTTTATTATTTTCTCAATAGACCCGAGCTCACAATTTGCCGGAGAGGCTACCATCACGGCCAATATCATCAATATCGGAGATGATTTTCAATCGGGTGCAGGACAACAATCACTTTTATTATATGAAAAGCAACTTGGTGTCCCAACTGATCAACCAGGCGATTTAGTAGGAAGACTTGATTTCACAAGTTTAGCGGCCGGCGAAAAGCTTGAAGTATCCTATACGCGGCCTTGGAATGCTTCTTCACCGGCAGAAGGAGAGTTTCCTCCAGAATACATTTTGATTATCAGCTATGATGTAGATCTTTTTGCGGATGGTAATGTTCATAATGACGATACTAATAATTCCAATGATAAAATTACCGTTAGTGCCAGTCTTATAAACCAAATGTTCAGAGGCTAACCAAACACTACATAAAAGCAAATTTTAAACATAGAAAATCATGAAAACTTCAATTAAATTTTTAACCCTCCTATGCATTAGCCTAGTTGTATTTATGTCATCATGCACCAAAGAAGGTCCTATAGGACCCATTGGGCCTGCAGGAATTGATGGTATTGACGGAACGAACGGAATTGATGGTGCAAACGGCGTTGATGGCGCAGATGGCAATGCCAACGTAAGCGCTTCTCAGTGGTTTCCCTTAAGTTTCATAAAAACAGTAACTAACGGTATTCCGCAATTTGACAGCAATATTTCGGTTCCTGAAATTACATCGGAAATCGTTGACCAGGGCGTCGTTTTAGTATATGGAAAACTAAATGGTTATGTCGAAGAAGTTTGGCCAAGAGATCATGTTGCACAATTCCCAATAACGGTAATGTATAACGCCCTTGGCAATACTCAAATAAACACCTATAAAGCCTTTATTACGGTTGGTAATTTACGGGTGAATATTACAGAGAATTTCGATATTCATGATGGCACCGGGCCGGCACACAGGTTTAGATATGTAATAATACCTTCGAATGCCACCTCAGGGAAAAATGCGCATCTAAATTTTCACAAAATGTCATATGAAGAAGTGATGGACTACTTTGGACTTGACTATTAGACAATGTACACTCGGCAAACCTTGCCTCAAATCGAGGTTTGCTGTTTTACTATTTTAGCTTCAAACAGCGCTTCAAAATGTCGAAGCAATTTTTGTTTTACCTCTGAGACATCCGCGATTTGCCGACCTAATTCTACATTTAAAGACGTAACGGCTTTGTCTTTGATGCCACAGGGTATCATCAAATCAAAATAACCCAAATCAGTATTGACATTTAATGCAAAACCATGCATGGTCACCCAACGCGATGCGCGAACTCCCATGGCACAAATTTTACGGGCAAAGGGTGTTCCTACATCTAACCAAACACCCGTCTCGCCTTCAGAACGTTCCGCTTTTAATCCGTATTCCGCCAAGGTTAAAATGACCATTTCCTCCAGCAGACGCAGGTACCTATGTATATCGGTAAAGAAATTATCCAAATCGAGAATGGGATAGCCCACGATTTGACCCGGGCCGTGATAGGTAATGTCCCCTCCTCTATTTATTTTATAGAACTTCGCGCCCTTTTCGGCCAATTGTTTCTCATCTACCAGTAAATTGGTTTTATCACCACTCTTGCCCAAGGTATAGACATGCGGGTGCTCCACAAAAAGAAAACGGTTGGGTGTTTCCAATGCGGTTTCCTCCCTTCTATTTTTGATTTTACGGTCTACGGTTTTTTGAAAGAGCTGTTCTTGATAATCCCAAGTATCCTTATAGTCCTTTAGTCCTAAATCCTCTAAAAGCACCTTTTTGTTCATTGGGGCAAAGATACGCCGATCAATTTGGATTGTTTAAAATTATCAAGGCTGCAATAACGCCAGGAACCCAGCCACAGAAGGTTAGCAATAATACGATGAAGAAAGACCCACAGCCTTTCCCGATGACAGAAAGTGGTGGAAATAAGATGGCAAGCAATACTCTAAGAAAACTCATTTGAATTTGGATTTTTGATTGATGATACTGCCTTTCAGCAGCTTGATGTATCTATTTGACGTCAACTAATTGATTTTGTTACAAAACTGCTATTTTTATGGCATGAAGCAAAGACTTCTTTTCCTCTTTTTTGGTCTCCTCTGTGCGCAGCTCACAGCACAATACAAATTCGAAGGCCAGCTGGCCGAAGAGGTCATCGGAAATACGGTATACCTTTCGATTGTCGAAGATTTTAGAAAATTAACTAGGGTGTATCCCGAACAAATT
Source organism: uncultured Flavobacteriaceae bacterium (assembly GCA_938017825.1). Taxonomy (GTDB): domain Bacteria; phylum Bacteroidota; class Bacteroidia; order Flavobacteriales; family Flavobacteriaceae; genus Pelagihabitans. Next base: position 15,671 of record CALIJE010000102.1, on the reverse strand, counting down.
TTCAAAAAAACACGAACAGACTCCCTTGGCTACTTTGTTTTTGAAGGCAATAATATTTCCGATAAAAACGGTATTTATCGCATTCATATTGACGAATGCCCAGAGGGTGAAAACAACACTGATCATTATTTCAGCAAATGTCAAAATAGTCGAAGCGTTCTGTTCATAGCCAATAATAGGGATTCGATTTTTTTTGAGCGCACCTTTGCCAACGAAATGTTCTGTGACCTGCGATCAACCAATCCTAAATCGGATGCGTTTTTACAGATCGACGCTGAAAAGGAAAACATGATTTTCGATTTCTCGGAATTTAGATCAGAGGCCAATCGAAAGCTAAATACCAAAAAGTGGTTCAGGCGTTTGCAGCAATTCGGGTCTTCTTTCAATGAGCCTTTGGCCGAACTGTATACCTATGATTTTTTATCCGATCGAAGAAATGAAACGTATGCCTACTACTTGAATGATGTAGCCAATAACCCTTATTATCAAGAGCTCGCCTCCAAGCTCAATACCTATTATCCTAATACTCCCCTAGCTAAACTCTATGCCCGGGAAATTGCGATTGATGAACAGTTGCGCGCAGCACCAAGTACCTCCCGATTTTCATGGATATGGCTATTGGGCGCCTTATTGGCATTTTCACTTCTAATGAATTTTTGGCTTTGGCAACGTACTACCAAACGAAATGCCAACAATGGATTACTTACACAGCAAGAGCGCAAAATAGTAGCGTTGATCAAAGAGAACAAAACCAATAAGGAAATTGCCAAAGCTTTGTTCATTAGTGTAAGCACCGTAAAAACGCACATCAATAACCTTTATAAAAAACTCGGGGTCACCGATCGCGATGAAATCAAACAAAACTTTTAGAGCTTTTTTAAAAAATCCACCTAGGGTCTAGTCCCTATTTCCATCCGGCAAACTAGCGAACACCTTCATATTTTCAACAATTTCGGTCTTCATATTAAAAATCGATACCTATGAAGACCATTGCCTTGTTTATTATTTTTCTACTCATTCCCATCATTATTTCTTCACAAGAAAGTGCGCAAGAGATTACTACTCAAAAGGGACATACTTTTTTGGTTGGAAAAATCAACACCGCAGATTTAAAAACCAAATCCTATAATTCATGGTATTCAAAAAACTATGATGCATACCAAGTTGATGAAACGACCTTGCGTCCTCACAAAGCAAGCCTCAATGCCAATAAGATATTGGTTTTTATGGGTACCTGGTGCGGGGATAGCAAGAGAGAAGTTCCGCGTTTTATCAAGATATTGGAACATATGGATTTCCCCATGGAAAATCTAAAGATTGTGGCCGTAGACCGAAGAAAGGGATTCTATAAAAAAAGTCCTACGGGTGAGGAGTGGGGACTAAATATATTCAAAGTACCCACATTTATCTTCTATAAGAACGGCAAGGAAGTTAATCGAATCGTAGAAAGTCCGGTTAGCAGTTTAGAAGAAGACATGGTCAAAATCATCGACGGCAAATCCTACACTCCTAACTATAGCAAAACCTTACATTCCGATTAATGAAGCCAGTAATTTTTGATCGTATTTGATTTTTAAAGACCTTCCGAAAGCCTATATTTGCAGCTTTAATCCTCTACAAATGCAACTTTCGGAACAAGAAATCGTACGACGCGAAAAACTAGGCAAATTAAGGGAAATGGGCATTGACCCCTACCCTGCCGCACTATACCCTGTAAACGCTTTGGCGTCGGACATAAAATCGGATTATAAGGAAGGTAAAAAAGTTGTTGTTTCTGGGCGTCTAATGTCGCGCCGTATTCAGGGCAAAGCTTCATTTGCCGAGTTGCAAGACAGTTCTGGTCGAATTCAAGTTTATTTTAATCGCGATGAGATTTGTACAGGGGAAGATAAGACCCAATACAATGAAGTGTATAAAAAATTGCTTGACATTGGCGATATCATCGGGATAGAAGGGGAACTCTTTACGACACAGGTGGGCGAAATAACCGTTATGGTTAAGGAATTTACAATGTTGAGCAAGGCGTTGCGCCCGCTTCCCCTGCCTAAGCAAGATGCCGATGGGAATATTTATGATGAATTTAATGACCCTGAACTTCGCTATCGACAACGGTATGTAGATTTAGTGGTCAATCCTGGCGTAAAGGAAACCTTTATCAAACGCACTAAAATTACGAATAGCATTCGCCAATTCTATAACGATAGGGGCTATTTAGAGGTAGAGACCCCAATTTTACAGCCTATTCCCGGTGGCGCGGCAGCTCGACCCTTTTTAACCCATCACAATGCATTGGATATCCCCTTGTACCTTAGAATCGCAAATGAGCTGTATCTAAAACGGCTTATTGTCGGTGGTTTTGATGGTGTTTATGAATTTTCCAAGGATTTTAGGAACGAGGGTATGGATCGCACCCATAATCCAGAGTTTACGGTCATGGAATTATACGTGGCCTATAAGGATTACAATTGGATGATGGAGACTACTGAGGCCTTACTCGAAAAAGTAGCTGTTGATGCCAATGGCACTTCAAAGGTCACTGTAGGTGAGAACGAAATAGAATTCAAAGCCCCTTATGCACGGGTGCCCATCTTGGAGGCTATAAAAATTCATACGGGTAAGGATGTAGCTGGTATGGCAGAGGAAGAATTGCGAGAAACGGCCAAAGGTCTTGGTCTTGAAGTAGATGAAACCATGGGCGTGGGCAAACTCATCGATGAGATTTTTGGGGAAAAATGTGAGCACCATTATGTGCAGCCCACGTTCATTACCGATTATCCAAAAGAAATGAGTCCGTTGACCAAAGAACATCGCGACAATCCTGCTTTGACAGAGCGTTTTGAATTGATGGTAAATGGCAAAGAATTGGCCAATTGCTATTCTGAATTAAACGATCCCATTGATCAACGCGAACGTTTTGAGGAACAATTACGACTTTCTGAAAAAGGTGATGACGAAGCCATGTTCATCGATCAAGATTTTATTCGCGCGCTAGAATATGGAATGCCACCTACCTCGGGAATCGGAATCGGTATAGACCGTTTGGTCATGTTATTGACCAATAATTCCTCGATACAAGAGGTCTTGTTTTTTCCACAAATGCGTCCAGAGGCAAAGGCATCTAAAGCAATTAATCTAGGGGATGATGCAAAGAATGTTTTGGAAATCTTGAAAAAAGTAGCGAATCTTCCGCTGGCTGATCTAAAAGAACAGGCTGGTCTATCGAATAAAAAATGGGATAAGGCCATAAAGGAACTGACTAAAAACGAGGTTGCCAAAGTGTCAAAAAACGAAGAAGGCTTGTTTGTCTCTATAGTAAACTAAGCGTGCATCTTCAAAGACTTTCAAAACCAAAAGAAAAAACATAGCTTCGGGGCAACAATCAAATGAGATGAACCTCAGCAAAAAATTAGGCCTGTTTTTAGGGCCGATTCTCTTTTTTATCTTGATAAATCTGCCGTTCGAACTGGTATCAAATCAAGGCGATAAGGTCATTGCCGTTGCCGTGTGGATGATTGTTTGGTGGATTACCGAGGCAGTTTCAATATCTGTCTCAGCATTGTTGCCGCTACTTCTGTTTCCATTATTGAAGGTAATGCCGATAGCCGACGTGGGGGCAAATTATGGGAGTCCCATTGTATTTTTATTCTTTGGAGGCTTTGTCATGGCCTTGGCCTTGGAAAAGGTTAACCTACACCGACGCATTGCGCTGAACATAATAAGGCTTACGGGAACAACACCTAATAAGGTGGTACTCGGCTTTATGATAGCGACCGCTGCCCTTAGTATGTGGATCAGCAATACGGCGACTACGGTAGTGATGCTCCCGATTGCCATGTCGGTTATTTCACTTTTGGTAAATGATGATGACGGCTTCACTAAAAACGACCAAAATTTCGCACTTAGTGTAATGCTCGGTATTGCGTTCTCTGCCAACGCAGGTGGTATTGCAACGGTTATCGGAACGCCACCCAATATGGTCATGATAGGACTTTTGGAAAACGAATACAATATCGAAATATCCTTTTTTAAATGGATGCTAATTGGGATTCCGTTTTCGTTCACAATGATCACAATCAGTTATTTAGTATTGACCAAATGGATGTTTCCCAACCGACAGTTGAAATTTACCGCTTCGCGAGAAATCATTCAGGAAGAACTGCATAAACTAGGCCCTATGTCAGGAAAGGAACGAATGGTGCTGGTTATTTTTGCGGTCACTGTGGCCCTATGGATTTTCAGAGCCCTAATAAATGATATCTTCCCTAATCTTAAACTCAATGATACGATGATCAGCATTTTTGCTGCCATAGCCTTGTTCGCACTTCCGTACAATATCAAAAAGGGTGATTTTCTTATTGAATGGCGCGATACCTCAAAACTGGCTTGGGGAATCCTAATTCTTTTTGGAGGCGGACTTGCTTTGGCCAAAGGCATGTCTGTAAGCGGTATTGTTGACCTTGTTGCCAATACGATTGCCACAAGCGATATCTCGATATTGGTCATGGCAAGTCTGCTTATTTTCCTGATGCTATTCATGACGGAAATAATGAGTAATGTTGCCTTGGTTGCCGTTTTGGCCCCTGTTGTGGCCGGTATTGCCATCGGACTTGAACTCCCAGTACTATACCTACTGATTCCGGTGACCATGGCGAGTAGCTGTGCTTTTATGCTTCCTATGGCAACACCGCCCAATGCGATCGTATTTGCCAGCGGTTATGTGAAGGTGCATGAAATGGCACGTGTAGGCATTATTTTGAACCTTATTGCGGTGGGTCTATTGATTCTAATGTTCCAGTTTGTAATACCTAATATATTCTAAAAAAGAAACCCCTGCATTTTACAGCAAGGGTTTCCGGATTTGGAGCAAAAAAGGGGAATACCCTCTTTTTATGATCTTATATACGCATCAAATCCTTCTGGCAGATGTTTTGTAGTATCAAAATTCAATTCAATGGTATCATCCGAATCGATATAATTGAAGCTTTCTGCGCTGGTAGGATTTGCATAGGCGTCGAATCCTTCAGGTAGGCGTTTGGCCAGCCTGCGCTGTTTTCTTCGACTCATGATATCCTCTACCTCGACATATATGACCGAATCCACATCAAAATATACTTCATAGGGATCAAAGTCTTCGGGAAGGTAATCTGCGGTATCGAAACCAAGATCGATAACTTCCTCTTCTTCAATATAGATTATCGTGTTGATATCTAATTCACCGGTATCATCACTAGGTGTGCTGGCACATATTGTCGTGGCATATAAAAGTCCCCATACCAAGGCTAGCGTAAACTTCTTTTTGTTCATAACATTCATAGGTTAATAGAAATGAAACAGTATAACGCAGCATAGATTGTTTATTGCATTGTTTTATGACGGAAGTATCCTGCGCGAAGAGTGCAATTCATCGAATCTGTAGTTTTGAGGCTTTTTTTCTTAGGATATTGATGATTTTAATACCTAATTCGTACATATTAGCTAAAAAAGCATCCAAATTTTTATCACAAAAAATACCTTCAAAAATGAAATAAAATAGTGACCCCTAACGCTTTATCGATGTTTTAAGTAGTTTATCCAATGTTCTTCAACCCATTTGATAAAATAGAACCAACAAAATAAGGCCATCCCCAAAAAGTGGATGGCCTTATCATTAACCAATTCAAAATGTTTCCCTACTTAATAGACTGTAGAATTTGGTAAATGTTACAAAATATTCTGAAATAATTTTAAGATGTACTTAATCCTTATCGGAAAATGCCAATAAACGCAGTGCATTTAGAACAACGACCAAGGTTGATCCCTCATGAAAAGCAACTGCTACCCCTATATTGGCCCAGTTTAGAATTGTGGCCGGAATCAACAGGGCAACCATGCCCAAGCTTATCCATAGATTTTGCTTGATGATCGAACTCGCTTTACGGCTCAGCGCTATGGCGAAAGGCAGGGTTTCCAATTTATCGGCCATTAAGGCGATATCTGCCGTTTCAAGGGCAACATCACTCCCTGCAGCGCCCATGGCAATGCCCACGGTACTATTCGCCATTGCCGGTGCATCGTTTACCCCATCACCTATCATGGCCAACTTATTTTCTTGCTGCATAATTTCCTTTACGGCGGCCACTTTTTCATGAGGCAGCAAACTGCCTAGTGCCTTAGGCATACCTATTTGACGTGCCACGGCATCGGCAACTTTTTGATTATCGCCGGTGAGCATCACCATTGATTTAATACCCCGTTGTCGAAGTTTTTGCAATGTAGCCTTGGCCTTTTTTCGTGGCACGTCCATCAGTCCGATGATTCCGATAAAAGAGGTGTCATGTTGCACAAGCATACTGGTTTTCCCATCCTTTTCCAATGATTCGATCTGTGCCTCTATTTTAGGGTCGACAACTGTGGAATCGAATATTTTCAAATTCCCGATCCGCACTTCCTTCCCCTCTAAAACGGCTTTGATTCCTTTGCCTTGAATCTCTTCAAGATTATCCGCAGACGGAAAGACAGCATCATTCAATTTTCTCGTCCCATCACGCACTATGGCCTTTGCCAAGGGGTGGTTGCTCAAATTTTCCACGGCGACCAAAATTTTCAGCAGTTCGGTTTCACTCGTGTCGTTCAAAGGAATTACATCGGTCAGTTTTGGTTTGCCCTCGGTCAGGGTTCCGGTCTTATCGAATGCCAATGCCGTCAAATTCCCTAAATCCTCCAAAGGACGACCTCCTTTTATCAGTACACCGCGGCGTGCGGCCCTGGCAATACCGCTCAATACAGCCGAAGGGGTAGAGATCGCCAAGGCACATGGACTCGCGGCAACCAGTACAGCCATGGAGCGATAAAAACTTTCACCCCATGTTTCATCGATTACCAAAAAAACGAAATTCAAAAGAACCACCAATAAAATAACCGCGGGCACATAGTACTTCTGAAAAGTATCGGTAAGTAGTTGCGTAGGCGATTTTTGCTTTTGTGCTTCTTGTACCATAGTTACCAAACGGCTCAAGGTAGAATCGGAAGCGATTCTTGTCACCTTCACCTCCATGGTATTATTACCATTTATAGTTCCTGAAAATACGCGATGCTCTGACGGTATATCGTTGGTACTGGCAAAAACGACCTCCAAATTGTCGACGGCCTTTTTATCGACCGGTATGCTCTCCCCTGTTATTGGTGATTGATCCACACTACTGCTGCCTTTTACCACAAAACCATCAGCTGAAATTTTTGTGCCGGGCTTGATCACGATGATATCGCCAAGTTGCAAGGTTTCGATACCTACCTCTTGAAACCCGTCACCCTTTTTAAGCAGTGCTATTTTCGGAGCAAGGTCGGTGAGGGCAGCAATCGATTTTCTAGCCTTGCCCATGGCGTAGTGCTCAAGGGCATGTCCGAGACTAAAGAGAAACAACAATAAACTACCTTCGGCCCACTTTCCTAGAAAGCCCGCCCCAATTGCCGCGACGATCATCAAAAAGTCGATTTCGAACTTTCCCTTGGAAATTTCGGTGATGGCTTCACGTAGCACAAAATATCCCCCGAAGAAATAGGCCGCCAAGTAAAAGCCCAGAGAGACATTAAAATGAAGGTCTTGGAATGTTTCCACTAGATATCCCGCTAACAATGCCAGTCCGCTCAAGATAGCGAAGTACATCTCGGTATTCTTGCCAAAAATGCCGTGGGAATGATTATGATGATGGTGTCCTGAACCCATATAGTCGTACTCTCTTTCAAAAATACAAAGGCTTCCTGTGCAATGGAAGTAAAGATGCCATTTCCATCATCAATTCAACCATTTTATTGAAAGCTAGTAAGGCCCGCACAAGCTGATTTCGTTATGAATTAATTAACAGTGGATATCTGAGAATTTTAGGTACATTAGCGGACATTATTTTCAAAAAACCAAATTACAAACTATGTCAAAGAATTTTTTGGCCAGACTTTTGTTGGCCTTCGTTATGCTCGGCACCACTACGGCCGAAGCACAAATTTTCAAAAAGAAAAAAAACAAAAAAGAACAGACCGGAGCTAAGCCCGATGCTAAAAAAGACAAAATAAAACCCTATGCAAAGGTAATTACCAAAGAGGCGATTTCTGATGAGGGACTCTTCACCACACATCAAGTAGACGATAAGCACTACTATGAGATACCTGATTCACTTTTCAACAAAGAAATGTTGATGGTAACCCGTATTTCCAAGACCGCAAGCGGAATCGGTTTCGGTGGTGGTAAAATCAATACCCAAGTACTGCGTTGGGAAAAAAGACCAAAAAAAGTGCTCTTAAGAGTAGTATCACATGGCATAGTAGCGGCCGATTCCCTGCCTGTACATGAGGCGGTAGTCAATTCGAACTTTGAACCTGTTCTTTTTGCTTTTGATATCAAAGCCTTTAAAAAAGATTCTTTGCAGCCAGCGACCGTCATCGAGGTGAATAACCTCTTTATAAAAGATCAGTTGGCTTTAGGGATGCCAGATTTTTATAGAAAGCGGTACAAAGTGAGTCGTTTGGATGAGAGCAGAAGCTATATAGAATCGATAAAGAGTTATCCCCTCAATATAGAGGCACGCCATGTGAAAACGTATTTCGCCAAAGAACCTCCAAGCAATGGAAGTTTAGGATCTATCTCGGTTGAAATCAACAATTCCATGATCGTATTACCCGAAAAACCTATGAAACGCAGGTATTTTGATGACCGTGTAGGTTGGTTCGCTCGCGGACAGGTCGATTACGGTCTAGATGCACAGGAAAGTAAGACCGTTAGATATCTCGATAGATGGCGCCTGGAGGTCAAGGACGAGGACGTTGAAAAATACAAAAATGGCGAATTGGTAGAGCCCAAAAAACAGATTGTCTATTATGTAGATCGCGCAACACCAAAACAATGGGTTCCTTATATAAAACAAGGAATTGAGGATTGGCAAGTAGCATTTGAAGCGGCCGGTTTCAAAAATGCCATTATTGCCAAAGACCCCCCAACTGTAGAGGAAGATCCAGAATGGTCTCCAGAGGATGTACGCTACTCTGTTGTTCGCTATTTGGCTTCTCCGATCCCCAATGCCAACGGACCACATGTTAGTGATCCCCGTAGTGGCGAAATACTGGAATCGGATATCAACTGGTACCATAATGTCATGACCTTGCTTAGAAACTGGTTCTTTGTACAAACTGCTGCAATAAACCCCGATGCCCAGGGCGTTGCCTTTAAAGATGAGGTTATGGGGCGCTTGATTCGCTTTGTATCATCACATGAAGTAGGGCATACTTTGGGGCTGCCGCATAATATGGGTAGTAGTGTGGCCTATCCAGTAGATTCACTACGTTCGGCCGCATTCACTCAAAAATATGGCACGGCACCATCGATAATGGACTATGCACGATTCAATTACATTGCCCAGCCAGGAGACGAGGGAGTTGCATTGATGCCAGACATCGGCGTATATGATAAGTATGCCATAAAATGGGGATATAAGCCCATATTGGATACGTCTGCCGAAGACGAAAAGAAAACATTGGATAGTTGGATTTTGGAGCATGCAGGAGACCCCATGTACCGCTTTGGCCATCAGCAGGTAGGTGATGTGGTAGATCCTAGTTCACAAACTGAAGATTTAGGCGATGATGCCATAAAAGCAAGTACCTATGGTATCGCCAACCTGAAGCGAATTGTTCCTAAACTAGAGGAATGGACCGCCGAGGACGGTAAGAACTATGCCAACCTTGAAACGATGTATGGGCAGGTAGTTGCGCAATTCAATAGGTATATGGGTCATGTTTCCAATAATATTGGGGGAGTTTATGAACATCAAAAGACCTATGATCAAGAGGGTGCGGTATATGCCCATGTGAGTAAGCAGCATCAAGAAGACGCAATGGCATTCTTGCAACAAGAACTGTTCAGCACCCCAGAATGGCTTATCGATCAAGATATTTTTAGTAAAACGCAGTATTCTGGCTATATAGAACGTGTAAGGTCAATGCAGGTGCGTACCTTGAACAACATATTGCGCTTGGGCAAAATGGCCAGACTTATTGAAAATGAGACGGCCCAAGGCACGAACGCATATCGTTTATTGGATATGATGGGTGACCTCAGAAATGGCATCTGGTCTGAATTGCGTTCCGGCAATAACATAGATACCTATCGCAGAAACCTTCAAAAGGCCCACATTGACCGATTGGATTATTTAATGACAGCCAAGAACCAACGCAAACAACCAGGTTTTGGTGGTTATCAAAAATCTACCGCTGTGAATACAAGCCAGTCGGATATTCGTTCAGTAGCGCGTGCCGAACTAAAACGCCTTCGTAGAAGCATTAGAAACGCAATACCTAGGACTTCCGATAGTATGAGCAGGTATCATCTAGAGGATGCATCAGAACGCATTAAAATGATTTTGGAACCAAATGGTTAAATGAAATAAGAAACGGATAAGGTGTTACACCTTAATTGAACAAAACCCTGAATAAGTGGCAAGTGCCAAATTCAGGGTTTCTTTTTTAACAAAGCAAGCCATTATTTTGTTCTTCTTGCAAACAATGGTGCTGCTTGTCCAAGAAAATGGCCACTTCATCCATGACTGATTTTGCTCATTTGGGCCTTTTTTAATTTCACACCACAAAAAAACACGTTTTGACATCAAAATAGGGGTCATTTCACAACAATCACCATGGTAACACCCTTTCTTGAAGTACTTTGGTCTCAGCAAACAAAAACAAGAAACCATGTCATATAAAATAAAAAGTTACCTATACTTCGCAAGTTTTGTTCTGGCCTTGATTACCTATTATAACGCAGGCTAAAGAACGTGCTGTACAAAAACCTAACGGTTGCCTACCAAAGCGCAACTGCAGTGAACAACCTACAATAAAACCCAATCTATTTTAACCTACACCCCATATTTTTTTAACCTACATTATAAAAGGGGCCGGCAAAATTGCCGGCCCCTTTTATTTTTAACAAATTCTTACCAAAAGCTGATTTAAACCTTTCGAAATCTGTACCGTCATAAGCGCAAAACAACCCCACAGAATAGTGGATTAAAAATAGACAGATGAAAAAAGTATTGATTTTAGCTATAGCGCTTATCGGTTTTGGCGCCTTGGCACAAGAAAAAAAGACAACCAAAAGAAGTGAGCTAAGCAATGAGCAACATGCAACATTGCAGACAAAACGCATGACACTTGCGCTTGATCTAAACACAGATCAGCAAGCAAAGGTAAAAGCACTCTTATTGGAGCAATCAAAGTTGAGAAAAGCCCAGATGGAAGAACGCAAAGCAATAAAAGAATCAGGCGAAGCTACTAAACCAAGCTCAGAAGAACGCTATGCGATGCAAAACAAAAAGCTCGATCAACAAATCGCACACAAAGCCGAAATGAAAAAAATTCTTTCGGCCGAGCAGTACGAAAGGTGGGAGAAAATGGCTAAGCGGAAAGGAAAGAAGAGAGGAAAAGGTAAGAGGAGGAATGGCAAAGAACATGGCCGTGGGCAGTGATTGAATCTGTTCAAAGATGAAGAAAAGCACCGACTTTGTCGGTGCTTTTTGTTTTTGTATCGGGAATTATTTAGTATTACATCCGTATCAAACTATTCCCCCTAACTATGAGGAAACTAGTACTATGCTGTTTTATGTTCAGCCTAACTATGTTAAGTGGGCAAAAAGTATTCGAAGGTGAATTGACATATCACCATCATATGCACATGAACGGGGTAGAAATATCCGAGTCTAAAAAGCACTTCGACACTTTGCGAATTGTTATTAAGAACAAGAATTACATCAAAACCACGAACAAGATCAATTTTGAAAAAGAGCTGTTCATTGATTCCTTGCAACGGTTATATGTCATTTATGATGACCAACTAAGCAAATCCAAAAAAACTACTATGTTCGAAGATAATTTGAACTTCGGGAAATTGTATAAACGCGAAAACTCCCATTTCGGCCCCATAGTCTCTACAACTATAACTGATACGGTTTACCATTTTCAGCACAAGGACCATATGTTCAAGAAACTCATTCTTGATCGAAAATATGGCTTTGAAACCTATGTTTATTCTGAATCCGATAGTCTAAAATTTACTGACGACCGAAATCTTTTACGAAATATAGGGGAGCAAATTCATCCAGAAGAAGTTGCACCTATTATCGATAATGCCATTTTGTTTTTCTACAAGCTGTCACCCAAGAAAATGAACATCTTTGTCGAATATCGCCTAATTGAAATTGATCGTAATGAAATTACAGAATCCACTTTTCTTATACCCAAGCATAAAGATGCCAAAGGCTTTAAAAGAGAAAATAGGAAGCGTAGTAGATTTAAGTTCTATGAACTTATAGATTAGGGTAAGAGAAAAAACATACAAGACCATGAACTTAAATCAAATAACCGTTCCGTCCTTAGATTTGTCAAAATCGGTGCCTTTTTATAAAAAACTAGGGCTACAATTGATTGTGGATGCACTACCCCATTACGCCCGATTTGAATGCCCCAATGGGGCGTCTACCTTCTCCATACATCAAACTGAAAATTTGCCTAAAGGGGATGGCATTTATGTATATTTCGAATGTGAAGATCTCGATTTGCATGTGGCAAAACTTGTTGAAAAGGGAGTTGTATTCGAACAATTGCCACTTGATCAAAAATGGCTTTGGAGAGAGGCCAGGCTAAAAGACCTTGATGGAAATCAATTGATTCTATACCATGCTGGGGAAAACCGATTAAACCCACCGTGGCGAATTCATAACGAATCTACCGATTAGCGGATGACATGTAAAACCCTAGTCTACTATATGAACGCGCTTTTGCGGTTTCAAAACCTTTCAGTACTATGTATGGATCGCCGGGGTATTTGGAGAGTCTCCAATACGTAGGCATGCTATTTTGAAAACTTCTTCTTGATCAGAATAGGTTCAAAACCGCTATGAATAGGCAAAAGGGCTACAACCTTTCCTCTTTTTTCCATAATTGCATCGTTTGAGAACAGTAGCTCATCCAAGAAAACAAACACTTCATCCAAGGCTGATTTTATTCATTTAGGCCTTTTTCGATTTCACACCACAAAAAAACGAGTTTTGACATCAAAATTGGGGTCATTTCACAACAATCGGCTAGGTAGCGCCCTTTCTTGCACTACTTTGGTCTCAACAAACAAAAGCAATCAACCATGTCATATAAAGTAAAAAGCTTCCTGTACTTCGCAAGTTTTGTTTTAGCCCTTATTACCTATTATAACGTAGGGCAGGCCGACGCTAGAGAACTTGCGATGGAAAAAGAAATCAACAAAATTGAAAACCAAACGGTTGCCACTCCAAATGCAACCGCCTTGAACAACCTACCCTAAAACCAAATCTGTATTAACCTACACCCCCATATTTTTTTTAACCTACATTTTTAAAAAAAGCATCCGCCGATCGGCGGATGTTTTTTTTGGTAATAACTCCAAAGAACATTAAGTTCTGCTGTAGCCCGACCTTTTTTGAGCGCCCCAAATCCTTAATAGATATATTGAAACTGCCGTAATTTCATTGGAATTAAATTTGGATTCGCATAAATTTTAATACATTGATGAATCAATTAATTTCGGTAATGAATAAAATTGTTGCGCTAACACTGTTTGCATATCTATTTAGCTGCCTTGGCCTTGCCCAAAACAACGATTTTGCAGCAAACAATCGGCTAATCCTCGGAACATACAAAGAACGCTCCGCCTCAGTGGCCAAAGGAGATATCGACAATGATGGAGACATTGATATACTGGTGGCCAATGGAAGGCATTGGCCCGGCCAAAACCGAATATTTATCAATAACGGGAAGGGCATATTTACGGTAGAAAAAAACCTGGGTTCAATACGGGAGACCACCTATGCTACAGAATTGGGTGATTTCGACAATGATGGTGATCTTGACATCGCGGTAGGAAACGATAGGGCGCCCAATACGATTTTTCTAAATGATGGCACTGGCTCTTTTAGCATGGGCGGTTCTTTTGGCAGGTCATATTCGCCCACCCGAAATATTACATTGGCCGATGTGAATCTAGATGGCCATATCGATATACTTATTACAAACCGAGGGCAACCCAATGAAATTTGCTTGAACGACGGGAAGGGCAACTTTACCGAAACAGTGAATTTTGGTAGCAATGAAGACGCTACTATCGATGTAGAAGTTGCGGATATGGATAAGGATGGGGATGTGGACTTAATCTTGGCAAATCGAGACGAACAATACAACTTTGTATACCTGAACGACGGAAAACTCGGTTTTGAGGAGAAAATTCCGTTTGGATCTGGAAAGGATAATACTAGGTCGATTGGTATTGGTGATTTAGATGCAGACGGTGAACCTGATATTATTGTAGCGAATATCGGCTCCGCCAACGCAATTTACTTCGGAGGTGGAGAAAACCCATTCGTCCGTTCAGTAATTTTTGACCCTTCTGAAGCCGCTAGTTATGCCATATCCCTTAGTGATATTGACTTAGATGATGATCTAGACATTATAGTGGGCAATTCACGAAGTCCCAATTACATCTATTTTAACGAAAAAAACGGCGAAAATTATAAGAGTCTTCAGCTTCATGAATCGTCCTTTAGAACATATGATATCATTACGGCTGATGTGAATGGCGACGGTCTTCCAGATATCATTGAAGCCAACTCTGATGAGATCAATCGATACTATATGAACCAAATTGGCAAAAAAGATTAAGCTAAAACTTTAACCATTATGAGAACCTCTAACAAAAATGCACCAAAAAGCCTCGCATTCCTTTTCAAGGTTGTGCTGTGTGCCATTCTGTTCAACCCTTCCCTATCGAATGCTCAAAACGACTCCATACAATTGCGATATTTTGGAACCGCCGGTTGGGAAATCAATGATGGCAAGGTCGTTGTTTTGATTGACCCCTATCTCACTAGAATGAAGCTTGGAACTGGGCCGGGAGTAAGCGAAAAAGATACAAGGAAAACAGTATTACGTTCCGATATTTTTGTATCCGACACCTTATTAATAGATAGTCTCATAACCAAAGCAGATTTTATTTTAGTACATCATTCTCATTTTGACCATTTGGCGGATGTACCCTATATCGCAAAGAAAACCGGGGCTAAAGTCATCGGCACCGAAACGACACGAAATATTTTAAGGGGTTATGGGGTGCCGGAAGAACAGTTATATCCTGTTAAAGGCGGAGAAGATTATCAGTTCGATAATTTTTCAGTACAAGTTATTCCATCTATACATTCCGCTTTGAACGATAAACACTATATCGATTCCAGAACCTATTCTGAAGTGCCCAAAACACCGCTTAAAGTGTCAGAATTTATAGAAGGGGGTTCGCTTATGTTTTTGGCTAGATTCGATCATCACAACATATTGACCATGGCCTCGATGAATTTTGTGGAAAGAGAATTGGTCGGGCAGAAACCGGATGTTCTTTTGGCCGGTGTAAACCGTTCTCAATTAGGCTTGTATAAATATAATGAACGTCTTTTGGCGGTTACCAACTATCCCAAGATCATTATCCCTACACATTGGGATAATTTTAGATTGCCTTATGGCTTTTCACAACAAAGTGGTGTTGAACAAAAATTACTGCCATTTAAAGAAGATGTAAAACGACTTTCCCCTGAATCACGGGTTATCATACCTGAGCATTTGGGCGTTATTTCCCTTAA
>CALIJE010000101.1 GCA_938017825.1 uncultured Flavobacteriaceae bacterium | reverse complement strand
ATTACGCCTCCAAGGCCTTTTTGACCATAACTTTCGCCAAGTGTGCACGGTATTCCTCATCCGCGAAATGATCGCTCATTAGATCATCGATATCATCTACAGCATGACTGGCCGCATCTGAACTCCCCGAATAGGCCTCCTCAACCGCTGTGGCACGATATGGTGTTCCCGATACCCCTGTAACGCCAACTTTGACCTTATCACCATCCTTTACGGCTGCTACCCCAACTACTGCAAAGCGAGAGGCTGACTGAAAAAACTTCTGATAGTTGCCATTGGCAACTTTTGGAAAACGAATCGCCGTTATGATCTCATCTTCTGCTAAGGCGGTCGTAAAAATCCCCAAGAAAAATTCCGTCGCGGGAATGGTTCGTCTACCGCCTTTCCCTTCAACTTCGATTTTTGCATCACAGGCCAAGACCACAGCAGGGTAATCGGCCGCAGGGTCCGCATGGGCCAGGCTTCCGCCGATCGTTCCTCGATTGCGAACTTGTATATCCCCAATATGTTTAGCGGTCTGTGCTAGAATATTCAGATTCGAATTGACCAAATCCGAATTGCAAATCGCGGCATGGGTGCAGTTCGCACCGATAACGATTTCATCACCATCCTCAGAAATCGAATTCAAGCCCGAGATGCCGCCGATATCGATCAAGACCTCTGGCCGACTCAGTCGCAATTTCATTGCAGGAATAAGACTATGCCCCCCGGAAAGGAGTTTTGCCTCATCGCCGTGCTTGTTAAGCAAGCTAATTGCTTCACTAACCGACGACGCTTTTATATACTCAAATTTTGCTGGAATCATCTTTTTGTATGTTTTGTTTGAACGTCTACTTTTTCTAATTACTTTTCATTATGAATTTCAAGCCTGCGCCTGCATTGCCTTCCACACGCGTTTCGGGGTCACTGGCATCTGAATATCGGTAACGCCCATATGCGATAAGGCATCTACAACTGCGTTCACCACAGCCGGGGTAGAGCCTATAGCTCCTGCTTCCCCTGCGCCCTTAACGCCCAATGGGTTATGCGGACAAGGGGTCGTGGTGCGATCGGTTTCGATATTTGGCACATCATCGGCACGCGGCATGGCATAGTCCATATACGAACCTGTAACCATCTGCCCTTCACCATCGTACACCACCTCTTCCAATAGGGCCTGCCCTACTCCTTGAACCACACCACCATGAATTTGACCATCTACGATCATGGGATTCATAACATTCCCCACATCATCACAGGCCACAAAACGCCGAAGGTCTACTTTCCCGGTATCGGGGCAGACCTCCACTACGGCGATATGGGTACCAAACGGATAGGTAAAATTCGTTGGGTCGTAGAAGCTCGAGAAATCCAACCCGGGTTCTACTCCTTCTGGGTAATCGTGCGGCACATAGGCCGTAAGCGATACATCCCCGAACGAAATGGACTTGTCGGTTCCCTTCACCGTCCATTTGCCTTCCGCATACTCGAGATCTTTCTCGGCAGCTTCTAATTTATGGGCAGCGATCTTCGCTCCTTTTTCCAATACTTTTTCTACGCTTTTGATAATTGCACTTCCGCCCACGGCCAAACTTCGTGAACCATAGGTTCCCATGCCAAAAGCCACTTGATCGGTATCGCCATGTACGATATCTACATCATCCATCGGGATACCCAGTTTATCGGCCACGAATTGCGCAAAGACGGTCTCATGCCCTTGCCCGTGCGAGTGGGCCCCGGTAAAAACAGAGACCTTGCCCGTTGGTTGCACGCGAACATGCCCTACTTCGTAGAGTCCGGCACGAGCCCCCAAGGAGCCGACTACTGCCGATGGTGCAATACCACAACCCTCAATATAAGTAGAGATGCCAACGCCCAGTAATTTTCCATTCTTACGCGCCTCGGCCTGTTCTTTTCTAAAATCCTCATAGCCCAACATTTCGAGTCCGCGTTTGAGCACTCCTTCATAGTTACCACTATCATATTGCAAGGCTACCTGGGTTTGGTAACCGGGTTCTGAGGTGCCATTGAACGGCGGAATAAAGTTTTTATAGCGAAGCGCTGCAGGATCCATATCCATTTCTTTGGCCGCCTTCGAAATTATGCGCTCGAGGAGATACGTGGCTTCTGGCCTGCCCGCACCGCGGTAGGCATCAACCGCAACAGTATGGGTAAAGGGTGCCACCACATTCAAGTGAATTAGGGGTGTGGTATATACTCCTTGAAACAGCGTACCGTGTAAATAGGTAGGTACAGCCGGTGCAAACGTCGATAGATAGGCACCCATTGCACAAAATTCATCGGTAAGGTGGGCCACAATCTTCCCATCTTTATCAAATCCCATTTTGGAATGCACGATATGATCACGCCCGTGGGCATCGGTCAAAAAGGCTTCGGTTCTATCGGAGGTCCATTTAACAGGTCGCCCAATTTCCCTTGAAACCCATGTCAATAGTGCCTCTTCGGTATAATGATAAATCTTGCTACCGAAACCACCTCCTACATCATACGATAATACCCGTACTTTATGTTCTGGAATGCCCAAAACAAAAGCGCAAAGCAACAGTCGGATCAAATGCGGATTTTGGGTACTGGTATATAAGGTCCACTTATCGGCATTCACATCATAATCGGAAATATAGCTGCGGGGTTCGATCGCGTTCGGTGCCAGGCGATGGTTCTTATAGGTCATCTCGGTGACATGATGCGCACTTTCCAAGGCAGCCTCTACTGCGGCCCTCTCGTTACCGATACACCAATCGAAGGCAGCATTGTCTTCCCATTGGTCATGCACTTTTGGCGCCCCGGGCTCCATAGCCTTTTTTGGGCAGGTAACCGCTGGCAGCGCCTCATATTTTACCGCAACAAGTTCAGCGGCATCACGTGCAAGCGCTTGCGTTTCGGCAATTACAATGGCCACAGCCTCGCCTACATGCAGTATTTTGTCTTTTGCCAAAAGCGGATGCAAGGGCTCGCGCATGGTCTCACCGTTCTTAAAATCTACCTGCCAGCCGCAGGGAACTCCAAAGGTACCACAGGCATCACTTCCGGTGTACACGGCAACAACACCCTCAGCCTTTTCGGCAGCTGCAGTATCTACACTTAATATCTTCGCATGTGCATACGGACTGCGTACGAAAGCCGAATGGGTCATGCCCGGTAATTTGATATCATCGGTATATTTTCCGGCTCCTTTTAAAAACCGATTGTCTTCTCGTCTCTTTATGGGTTTTCCTATATATGTCTCCATAGCTTAAGCGTTTATTTTTTCAGCGGCATGCTGTATCGATTTTACAATATTGTGATAGCCGGTACATCTACAGAAGTTGCCTTCCAAGCCATGACGAATATCCTCTTCCGAGGGATTCGGATTGTTCTTTAGGATATCGGCGGCGGCCATGACCATACCTGGGGTGCAGAATCCACACTGCAAACCGTGGTTTTCTTTGAACGCTTCCTGTATGGGATGCATTTCACTGCCATTAGCCATACCTTCGATAGTGGTTACTTCACTACCATTTACTTGTACCGCCAAGAGGGTGCATGCTTTTACGGCAACCCCGTCAACATGAACGGTGCAGGCACCGCATCCACTGGTATCACATCCGATGTGTGTACCGGTAAGGCTCAACGTCTCCCTTAGATATTGCGCCAAACTGGTGCGCGGCTCTACATCATGGTCGAACGTTTTACCATTGATCTTTACTGAAATTTGCATAAATTATGATTTAAGGTGTTCTTCAAAATTTGCTGGAGCGACTTTTACGTTTAAAAAAGTCGGTCTATCAAGATAAAAAGAAGAGTTGATTTATTGCAATTATTTTGATAAGAATTTTATCTATTCTGCATTTAATTGGCAAAAAAGTTACCTACCTCACAAAGTAAGGCTCCTAATACTGTCTATTCAACAAATTGCGTTTGCCCCGCAGTTGCCATAAGACCTGTCTTAAGCTTTCGAGATTATGGGCAGATGCCAAAATATCAATATAAGGTAGGGCGACCTTCATACCGAGGGATTCAGGGGAAAAATCAGGGCTCCCCGCCAAGGGGTTCAACCAAATTAACTTCCTCGATTTCCTGTAAATGGTCTTCATGGCTTCTTTCATTATTAGAGGTTCTCCAGTGTCCCAGCCGTCGGAAAGAATCAACACAATGGTCTTCTTATTGAGCATGGCATGCCCGTAAGTATGTGCAAAGTTATTTAGACATGAGCCTATAGTAGTGCCGCCAGACCATTGGGGTACCCGATCAGAGATCATATCAAAGGCCTTATCGAACGCATTGTTATCCATAATTTCAGTTACCCTATGCAGAGCCGTACTGAATACCAAGGTTTCAATTTTATCATAGGCATTTTGAAAGGCGTACA
>CALIJE010000100.1 GCA_938017825.1 uncultured Flavobacteriaceae bacterium | reverse complement strand
GGTAATTTCATTTTGTAGTTTTTCCAGTAAACCAGCGTTCTCTGTAGGAGTTTCATCAGCGAGAATGCCAATTGTTACTGTTTTGGACCTTTGGGTAAATCCTGTGAAGGTTGTTAACAGTAGTATTGCTAGTAAAGTAGTTTTTTTCATTTTCAAAGTTTTGACTTCTAAATATAATGTTTTCTAAGAAGGGTTTCTAAAACAGAAATTAAAATACCAAGTCCATATAAACTTTTGGCACTGTCATAATGTTCTATAATTATGGCTTTTTAATTTCAAAGTACCGTTTTTAGAACTAGTATAAAAGATAATTTTAGCACCTAGCTTAGCACCTAAAAAAGTAAAACCCCATAAACATTATGTCTACGGGGTTTTTGTGCGGAGGAAGAGGGATTCGAACCCCCGGAGGTGTGACCCTCGCTAGTTTTCAAGACTAGTGCATTCGACCACTCTGCCATTCCTCCTAAGCGGTTGCAAATATAGAAAGCTTTTTTTGTTCATTACAAGGTTTTATTGAAATTCTTCACCCCAACATCCTCTAAAGAAACCTTCTTACCCCTGATTGCCTAGTCCGTACATTGATAAATGTCACTAAAATCAGGGCCAAACACAAAACCTATGAATTTTTATTAATAATGGATTCAGAACTAATTGCCAACTTTGGGTCATAACCTATTAAACCCCCATCTATGAAAAATATTACAATCTACACCCTCGTACTTAGTGGCAGCTTATTTTTCTGTACTGATACCATGCTCGCCCAGAAAAAGCGGTTACCAGCATCTATTGCCAAATCTAAAAAGGTTGAGAATTATCAAAAATTAAAAAACCTTGGGTATACCGAAAAAGAAATTTGTGAGGATTTGGGCAACGCCAATTTCTTATTGGAAAAGTACGAGAATGCGGTTTTTTGGTATGAAAGACTAATGGACCTAGAACACGGTAAATCGTTGAGCGAAAGCTATAAAAAGCGCTATCAATATGCCTTGGAGCAGACCACAGGAGCCAATTCGCTTGTGCAAAACGATCATGATTGGGTATCCCAGATCAGAGATGATTATGAACTAAAACGGGCTTTCGAGGCTCGTAGACCAACCCTCAGTTCAAAAGAGGTACATCGTGAGTTGGAATATCAACCGAATCTGCGATCATTATCCCTCGATTACTTAGTGGAATATGAGCGAGAAAAAGCCTTCAAAGATGAGAATGCCTCACGAAAAAAGCATTTGCCCTACCCCGATTACGAAGAGCCAATTGCCGTTACAGCCAATCGCCAGACCGCATATTTTAGTAAAGCGGTATACGTTAAACCCGCTACCGGAATATTCTCTAAAAAAGAAATCGTCTACAAAATATACCGTACCGATAAAATAGACGGTCAGTGGAAAAATGTACAAGAAGTTGCCCTTGCCCCCAAGCACTTTTCAGCCAAGCATCCTGCCATATCGGAAGATGGCAAGCGATTATATTTTGCCTCCAATATGCCAGGTAGCTTTGGCGAGTACGATATTTATGCCGCGGATATTGATAGGAAAGGTATCGCAGGGCAGTCAAAAAACCTAGGCACAAAGGTCAATACCAAAAAAAATGATCTATACCCGAGTATTGTAGAAGGCAATACACTCGTTTTCGCATCAGAAGGCAGGGATGGTTATGGTGGCCTTGATCTATATATGGCAGAGGTAGGTCAAAAAAAGGTAGGTTGGGCAACCAACTTAGGCAGCCCTATTAATAGTGATAAAGACGAATTTTCAATGTATTTGATGGCAGAAAAAGGAATCGGTTATGTGTTGTCTAATCGTGGAAAGAACAAAAACGAACTACAACAGGTAGCCTTTTCATATGCGAAAGACAAAAAGATCAAATTCGAAGAAGAAGATCATAATCTTTTCAATGCCCTAAACAACAAGCTCAAGATAGATTATACCACAACGCTATTCGATGATCAATAGCCATAGAATTATGTAGCCTTACCATAAGTAGCCTTTGTTTTAACGCTAATATTCGTATTATGATCTGTCATCGAACTATAAAATCCAGGATTTTACCTGTACTCATGCTGCTATCGATAATGTCGATTCAAAATATATTGGGACAAGAAACGCAAACTGAATTTGAAACCAACAACTCCTATAACAATCAGTTGTTTTTTAATCGATTTTTTATCAATCCGACCTTTTCATTGGTACGCGAAAACAAATCCTATTTGAATATCCTGCATCGAAATCAATACACTTCGTTCGAGGACAACCGACAAAATTATTTTCTTGGTTTTAGCAATACGCTGAATGAAAATACCGCTCTCGGCATTGGTGTCTATAGTCAATGGGCAGGTGTAGTTCAAGAATTCGGATTTAATGCAAACTACGCAACAGCGGTTAAATTGGGAGATCATAGCAAACTTACCTTCGGGACCAATATGACTTATGCTACCGTAGGATTGGATAAAAATCGAATCGTTATCGTTTCGGAGGATTCCAAATTAAACGAGGCGACCAAAGAAAACAAATTGGCGATTCAACCGGGAATCACCTTATCCTTGGGGAATTTTGATTTTGGACTATACGCCAAAGATATGCTCCAATACAACCAAACAACCAATGCGTTTTCGACCAACTTATCTGCAAACAGTATCACGGCTTCAGTACAGTATTCGTATTTGTTTGGCGCAGAAAAAGGATTTCTGCAAAATGCGAGGCTATTGCCATTGTTTCAATTTGGCAAAAACCAATTGAATGAATTCGCATATGTCGGTTCCCTACTCTTAGACCTGCCCAAATATGGTTGGTTGCAGACCAATTATGACCATACCAATCGAATGTCAATAGGATTGGGCTTTAACCTTAGTAAAAAAATGTCATTGGGTTATCTTGTAGAAAAAAACCTGATTCAAAAAGAAACTGACCTGGGTTGGAATCACGAAGTGTCGCTCGCGTATACCTTTAGCAAAACTGAAGGTTCAGAAGATTGGGTTTCAAATTCCACAGATGAAAAAATAGATGAAATCGTTCGCAACTACGAGGAACAGCTCGCCAGCCTAAAAGCAAAAAACAATTTGACAGTCGAAGAAGAAATTCGTAAAAACGAATTGACTATGAATACGCTGGCACATGAAAATCGTTTGATCTTAGACCAGCTTATTTTAAGACAAGATTCAATAGAGGCTGCGCGCACCGCCGATCTGGAAAAAAGATTCGAAGTTATTGTCCGCGCCGTGCGGTCGGATATCAAAAACGGACTTAAATCAAACTACAAAGAGTTGAACCCAACACCAAATCCCGTCTTGGCAGACAATAATGACCCGAAAACGAAAAATGATAAAGAAGAGCATCCACGGTTTAAGGACATCCCCATAAAGATGCTCAACCAATCGGATATCGTTGGCGCCCAATCTGGATACTATGTAATCGCCAATGTCTATAAAAACAAAAAATACCTCAATGCCTTTATGAAAAGCCTAAAAGATAAAGGGCTTAATGCTAAGCGATTTTACAATAAGGAGAATGGACTACACTATGTCTATCTGGCCGATTATGACTATAAGCAAGAAGCCAAAACAGCCTGCATCTCTAATTTGGATGGTAAATACCAGGATGAGAAATGGGTTATGGAGGTAGTGAATTCCTCTACCATTGTGCATAATTCGTATGACAATTGAATAAAAAGTGCATAAATGCTAAAATTAAGTGCAACTGAACGAAAAAACCTACGTAATGAAGAAATCTAGATAAGACTTTAGTATATTTAAATCCATATAATTTGTTACGCCTACTTTATGTGAAACCCTCAAATCCCCTACTATATGAGACCAAATCTAAATCCCTCTGCAGTACAGAAAAACAGTCTAAATGACCTACACAATCAAGTAGACATTCTACGATTAAAAAACGGCGCAACCATAGGTGCCAGTTTATACGCCGCCTTTGAACACCGCCATGACTAACTGGTAGGCAGCACCTTTTTCTACATCTTAAGGACTTAGTATATAACTGAGACGCTATCGGCAGTTCCTCATTGCCGCTATGTAGAATTCGCATATAAAATCGACAAATCTTTAACCCAACTTCGAGATGGCCATAGGTCTTTGACCTTTCATTGCGCTATTTCAAAAAAACCTATGAACATGAAACGAGCAACATTAAAAGTTCTACTTATTGAAAACGACCGACAACTACATGCAGCTTACATGAACTATTTTGAGTCGTACTATGACTTTGACCTTTGTGCACTATTTAC
>CALIJE010000099.1 GCA_938017825.1 uncultured Flavobacteriaceae bacterium | reverse complement strand
GGATAAACCAGCGCTTAGGGTTCCAAAAAAGAAAAGTGTTAGGGCGAATTTTCCAGCAACTGGTTCTAAAGTATGTACCATATCAAGGACTTTGGTAACCGGTTGCCCTTGATGATATAAGGCACCGCAAGCCACGGCCATTATGGAAGCACTTATAAGAAAGACCAAACAGGCTGCTATAATGGCATCTTTTTTTTGCTGCCCCAAGTTTTTGATCGTCCACCCTTTTCCTTTTACGAATAACGGGCGGGATAAAAAGGTCGCAGCGGCCATGGTAGTGCCTACAAAAGCAGCCACCATCATTTGACCACCTTCCACCTTAGGAATCGACGGAATTAAGCCTTTTGCAACTTCAATGGGCATGGGGTACACCATAAATAGGGATACTAGGAACGAAAGACCCATAATGGATACGAAAATCACCAATATCTTTTCGAAGAAGGTATATTTACCAACGAGAAGAAATGCATAAAAAATAACAATTACCGCGATGGCTATGGTAAGAACGGATTCATATTGATAAGCCGCCAAATCAGGAAAATATATCAAAAAGATCTCATAGATAATATTCGATGATATGCCAAGGATTCCCATTAGGGAATTCCACTGTCCGAACGATATTCCTAAAATGATAAGTATAGCGATAAGTTTGCCCCACTTAATATGCTTTTTAAAGGCATAAAGCGCCGTTTCCCCTGTTACTAATGCGTAATTGCCATAGGCAAAAATGAGCATTCCCGAAAAGACACAACTTAATAGCAGTACCCATAATAATTGCATACCATAAGTGCTACCAGCCACGATCATAGAGGTTACACTTCCGGTACCTATCGTATATCCTATTGCGAATATACCAGGACCAAAGGCCAACACCAATGCAATAAACTTCTTTAGAAAAGAACTACTTGCCTTTGGTGTGCCCATACGTTTATGATTTAAGTTGCTTGATAAGTTCTGCCGTTTTTCGAACGGTTTCTTCTAATTCTGCATATTGCTGGTTCGCCAACACTTCTTTTGTAATTAGTTTAGATCCCATACCAACGCAGCTTACGCCTGCATCGAACCAAGCTTTAAGGTTTTCCTCTGTTGGGGCCACTCCTCCTGTCGGCATAATTGGCACCTTGGGAACAACGGCCTTTACAGCCTTAACAAAGCCAGGTCCCAAAACATTTCCAGGAAAGGCCTTGACCAATTTGGCTCCTAGACCGACTGCCGTATAAATTTCGGTAACTGTGCCGCAGCCCGGTATCCAAAGTACGTTGTTTGCTTCGCAAAATTCAGCTAATTCGGGAATCATTGCCGGTGACACGATGAATTTGGCCCCGGCATCATGGAATTTTTTTGCGTCTTCCTTGGAGAATATTGTACCGATACCCAATAAAAGGTCATCGTATTTTTTGGAATGTGCTACCAAGATTTCGAAAACTTCAAGGGCATTTGCTCCCCTATTCGTGAATTCAAAAACGCGCACTCCTCCCTTATAACAGGCATCCAGTACCTGCTTTGCCACTTCGGGATCGGTATGATTAAAAACAGGAACGAGTCCGTTTTTTTCCAATACTTGTATATTGTCTTCTTGTGAGCTCATTTATTCTCTATTAGATTAACGCGCTACGCGTCCTGAGGCATCTCCACCCATTAATTTTTCTACTTCACTCACTGTAACCAAGTTGGCGTCTCCTTTGATCGTATGCTTCAAACACGATGCAGCCACGGCAAAGTCGAGCGCATTTTGGTCATCTTCAGGGTATTTAAGTAGGCCATATATCAATCCTCCCATAAACGAATCTCCCCCACCTACTCTATCAACGATATCGGTAATTTGGTATTGACGTGTTTCGAACATTTTTTCACCATCCCAAAGTACACCGGCCCAGGTATTGTGCGAGGCAGAAATAGAACCTCTTAGGGTGGTTATCACTTTTTTGGCTTTCGGGAATTTTTTCATCATTTGCTTACAAACCGATAAGAAAGCTTCAGCCTTTACATCGTGGCCGTCTTTATGAACATCGAGACCCTCTGGGTGAATACCAAAGTGCTTTTCAGCATCTTCCTCGTTCCCCAAAATAATGTCACAGTAAGATGTGAGCTCAGTCATGATGGCTTCCCTATCCCCGCCGTAGTTCCATAATTTGGCGCGGTAGTTCAGATCTGTAGAGATGGTAATACCTTTTTTATCGGCGACTTTTACCGCTTCTAAACAAACATCGGCAGCACCTTGTGATATGGCCGGGGTTATGCCTGTCCAATGAAACCATTCAACACCATCAAAGACGGCATCCCAATCGATCATCCCAGATTCTATTTCAGCAATGGCAGAATGTGCTCTGTCATATACCACTTTTGATCCGCGGGAAACCGCACCGGTCTCCAAAAAGTATATGCCTAAGCGATCGCCGCCATATACTATTTTGTCTGTGCCAACTCCTCTCTTACGCATTTCCATTAAGGCACACGCACCTATATCGTTCTTGGGCAATCTGGTCACAAAATCCACTGGCACCCCATAATTGGCCAAAGAAACGGCCACATTGGATTCTCCTCCTCCGTATACGACATCAAAACTACTCGCCTGGGAAAATCTCAAAAATCCAGGAGGTGCTAAACGAAGCATAATTTCTCCGAAGGTTACTACTTTTTTCATTACTATATATTTAATTGTAGTACTCTTGAACCTGCCCAGTGGTAGGTCCAAGAGTACTTAGATTTATGTTTATTAAGAATTTATTTTTGGGGTTTATATTCCCAATGCTTGCCCGCCTCCGATTTGTATTGTTTCCGCGGTAATAAATGCCGCATCTTTACTAGCTAGAAAGGAGATTACACCGGCAACATCTTCGGGCTGTCCTAATCGTCCCAGCATAATATTGTTGGCCCAGGAAGCAAAAACCTCTGGTTTTGTAGACTTGATCTGTTTATGAAAATCGGTATCGATGGTACCCGGTGATACCGCGTTTGCTCGAATACCATATTCTGCCAAGTCTTTTGCCAAGGCCCTTGTTATTGCATGAACTCCGGCTTTGGATGTTCCATAAATACCAGCTCCAGGACCGCCTGCGGTCCATCCTGCATTTGAGGTATAATTGATAATGGAAGGATGCTCCCCTTTTTTAAGAAAGGGAATTGCGGCTCTTGAAGCAAAGAAAACAGAATCGAGGTTTAACGCCATTACGAAGCGATAGAAATCGGTCGTCATATCCTCAAATCGCGATCTGCCCCCAAGGCCTCCAGCATTGTTTACCAGAACATCTATTTTCCCATACTTTTCTCCTATGGCCTTTATGTTAGACGCAACTGCATCTTCCTTGGTTACATCGAACCCACGATACTCTGCCTCAATGCCCAGTGCTGTTAGCTCTGCCACGCGCTTGGCTCCTTCTTCGTCCTCGATGCCATTCAAAATTACGGTATATCCATCCGTACCTAATCTTTTTGCGACTTCGAAACCGATTCCTCCTGTAGCTCCGGTTACGACAGCTATTTTTCCTTTATTACTCATATTATTGTATTATAAATTTT
>CALIJE010000098.1 GCA_938017825.1 uncultured Flavobacteriaceae bacterium | reverse complement strand
GCATTTATGGTGGCCAATTTACTGTCGCACTCAAACTTATTTGCAGCAGGTATAGCTAGAAGTGGTGCTTATAATAGAACCTTAACTCCATTCGGGTTTCAAAGTGAAGAGCGAAATTATTGGGAGGCACCAGAGGTATATTATACTATGTCACCTTTCATGCATGCCGATAAAATGAAAACGCCCCTGCTACTTGTACATGGCGAAGCCGATAATAATTCAGGAACTTACCCCATGCAAAGTGAACGTTACTTCAATGCTTTGAAAGGCTTGGGAGCAACGGTAAGACTGGTAATGCTGCCAAAGGAGAGCCATGGCTATCGTGCCAAAGAGAGTATTCTTCATCTACTTTGGGAACAAGACCAATGGCTGAACACCTATGTGAAACAGGAAGGCTTACCAGTAGAATTGCAACAGGAAACAATGAGCAAAGATTAACAGAACCACGTTTATTTGAATAGCCGAACGCTCAAATATTTGTTGACTAGTTCATTTTTCTGCTGTAATTAGGTGCCAACAACTGCTAATCAAATGAACTGTTCACCTCATAGGCTCTTAGTCAAGAACCGGGTGTCGTGTACCCTGCAACTTCTCATATTAAAAGAAGAAAACGTGTCTCGGGGGAGAGACACGTTTTCAAACAACCTAACCAATAAATCACTGTTGCAAAATTCTTTTTCATAGCAATTTGACAACACGATTCAAATATACTGAATGTTTAACTTTTTTAAACATTTATTAAACAAAAGAAATGTTAAACTTTAATCGGAATACCACATTTGAATTTCTTGGTGTTTCCCGAACCGAATACGTGTCAGTTTGTCACTTCAAGGTAGTCTGGTATTTTTTTTGAATTGTGCTGATTGACTTTATGAAAAATAAAACACAAAATTCATGGCAAAAGGCAAAATAAATGTTTCGGTGGAAAACATATTTCCACTTATAAAAAAGTTTCTATACAGCGATCACGAGATTTTTCTGCGTGAGTTGATATCCAATGCTACAGATGCAACGCTCAAATTGAAGCACTTGACCTCGATTGGGGAGGCAAAAGTGGAATACGGAAATCCCATTATCGAAATCAAGGTTGATAAAAAGGAAAAGCAAATTCGTATTTCGGATCAAGGCATCGGTATGACCGAGGAAGAGGTTAAAAAGTACATTAACCAAGTTGCGTTCTCAGGGGCCGAGGAATTTCTGAACAAATACGAAGACGGAGCAAAGGATACAGGAATAATTGGTCATTTCGGACTTGGGTTTTATTCGGCGTTCATGGTAGCAGACAAGGTCGAAATCATTACAAAAAGCCATAAAGACGAGCCTGCAGTTCACTGGTCATGCGATGGCTCTCCAAATTTCAATCTCAAGAAAGCAAAAAAAGAAGAGCACGGCACCGAAATCATTCTTCATATTGCAGACGACTCCAAAGAGTTTTTGGAGGATAGCCGCATTACCGAACTGTTAAGTAAGTATAACAAATTCATGCCCGTGCCAATAAAATTTGGAATGCGCACTGAAACACTACCGAAGCCTGAAGATGCAAAGGAAGACGAACCGGCGCCAACACAAGAGGTCGATAACATCGTAAACAATCCAAACCCTGCATGGACCAAGCAGCCAAAGGATTTAAAAGAAGATGATTACAAAAGTTTCTATAGAGAGCTATATCCTTCCCAGTTCGAAGAACCCCTATTCAATATTCATCTCAATGTAGACTACCCGTTCAACCTTACAGGGATTTTGTATTTCCCACGTTTGAGCAATGACATGAATCTTCAAAAAGATAGGATTCAGTTGTACCAAAACCAGGTGTTCGTCACGGATAATGTCGAAGGTATCGTTCCTGAGTTTTTAACTATGTTAAGAGGAGTTATCGACTCCCCGGATATACCGTTAAATGTATCGCGTTCCTATTTACAGGCCGATGGCGCGGTAAAAAAGATATCTTCCTACATCACTAGAAAGGTTGCCGATAAATTGAATTCCTTGTTCAAAAAGAATCGAGAGGATTTCGAAAGTAAATGGAACGATATTAAGATCGTGATCGAATACGGTATGCTTTCCGAAGAGAAATTTTTTGAAAAAGCCGATAAATTTGCACTCTACCCAACAGTAGATGGCAACTTTTTGACCTTCGCGGAACTGCAAGAGAAGATTAAGGACCATCAAACAGACAAAGATGACAAATTGATTATCCTATATGCATCCGACAAGGAGGCACAACATGGCTATATTGAAACGGCTAAAGGAAAAGGGTATGAGGTACTTTTAATGGATTCTCCGATCATTGCTCACTTAATGCAAAAGTTGGAATCCTCAAAAGAGAACATTTCTTTTGCTCGCGTTGATGCTGATCATATAGACAATCTTATCAAGAAAGATGATACGCAAATATCCAAGCTATCGGACGAAGAAAAAGAAAAACTCAAGGCCGATCTTGAAAGTGTTTTTGGTGAAAAAAGCAGTTATACGGTACAACTGGAAGCCATGGATAGCGATGCTTCGCCCTTTATCATCACAGAGCCTGAATTTATGCGGCGCATGAAGGAAATGCAGCAGACCGGTGGTGGTGGCGGCATGTTCGGCATGGGTAATATGCCAGAGATGTATAATGTTATCGTAAATACCAATCATGAACTGGTCGGTGAGATACTGAACACAAAGACGGCTAAAAAGAAATCACGATTGATCAATCAATCCTTAGATTTGGCACGACTGTCCAAAGGCCTATTAAAAGGAGAAGAATTGACCAATTTCATTAAGCGTAGCTATGAGATGGTAAAGTAGACAAACTCTTTTTAAAGATCAAAACGCTGTGAGTAATCACAGCGTTTTGTTGTTTTAGGTCAAAAACTACTGGTTTTCTGGTATGGTACAATCTAAAAATTGATATTACATTTACCATTCTTGTGTCTACGCAAGAATTCATTAACTATAAACAAGTTGACCGCTTCAATTCTTTGAAGCGGTTTTTTTAATTAAAGTTCCTATCTTATTACAAACGACCAAGCATATGAACAATGATTACTGAAGTCCGGCTTTCAAAAAATGGCTAGACAAGCTACAGACCGAAAGCTGGCAACTAGAATTGATTATTTCGGGCTTTACATTCTTCGGTTTGTTAATGGCCTTTGACCCTATAGATTTAAAGGCCTTTAAGGCCCAAATTTCCAGTAACAAAATAGTACAAGCACAACGCACTTCTCAAATGCATATTTTTAAGGCCTTACCGGTACAATACCCAATTTGGGGTATATAAAAATACTGGGAATCAGGTATTTGAAACCTGTCTGTCACATAGTACTTTGGTACCTCATTCTAAAACATCTGAGATATGAGCTATTCAAAAATTTTGACGGGTATATTTTTAGGAACACTTTTTTCCCTAAATGCACAAAACAATAATTCAGAGGACAGATTAATGGCCAGCGCAGAGCCCTCCGGTGTAATTGCGAATAAAATAGATGCCAACACCGTGCTCTACAGGTATACGGGAAAGACCACCAAAAAAAATGTCAAAGAGGATAGCCAGGCCGAAACCAAAGACGAAGAAATTGGCGTGTTTAATTACCCTCACATGAGGCCGAACCAAGGTGCGGTATTACCATTCGAAATCGTATTCAACGGAGTAGTGAATTCTGAGGAGGGAATTAAAGCTCAAGAAAACTATTACCGCAATCTTACCCTAAAACCTGAATCGAACAATATCATCTTTCAAGATTTGGAGACAACTCGTGAGCGCCTACATGCTGCTGGCATCTATGATTCTCAGGACCTATATAGTTTTGATATGCCATTGATCGCAAAAATAGTTGGCGCCGGAATAATGGTCACGGCCAAAATAAACGTAACCGATCAAAAAGATAATGGGTCTTTAAAAGAGACAGCAAATTCTGCCAAAGGATATCGTACGAAGGTAGATTTAAAAATCTTCGACAAAAACGGAAAAATTGTATACAGCAACAGCCATGAACCCTATGCGGCAACTGCTGCGGAAAGTTATCTCACCACCTTAGGTTACATCTTAAAACAAACACCCTTCTACCATAAGAATCAATGATTTGACCCCAATGAGTTTTACTACATCTAAAAAAGCGCCACAATTATGAAGCTATCTAAACTTATCACAATTCTTATGTTCGGAATAGCCGTATCGATCAACGCCCAAAACGGACCCGACCAATTATTTATGAACAACGGGGAAACATACGAGGTTACCGTTAAGAAGGTCGAACCAAAAACGATTACCTATGTTTTTTTCAAAGAGAAAATGGAAAACGTTGTTGAAAAAGACAAGGTTGTTAAAATAGTTTTTCACAACGGGCGCGAACAGCTCTTTGGTGCCTCAAATAGTACAAGCCCGCAAACCGAATTCAACTATCCTGAGATGAATACTAATGAAGGTGCTATTTTACCATTTGTTTTCATATTTGATGGGCAGCCTGTAAATGAAGAAGGTGTTGAAGCACAGGAATACTACTACAACAACGTTATGCGCAAGCCAGAACGAAACACCATTTCCTATCAAGATCCTGAACTTACACAACGTAGACTGCGTAAGGCAGGAATTGCGGATCCCAGCCAATATAAAGACTATGATATGCAGGAAATAGCAAAAATTTTGGGGGTCGGTGTTGTTGTAACTGGTAAGATTACTGTTGATTTTCGTAGCACCACGACGAATTCGTATGGTTCCACTACAGTAAAAGCGAACGACAAAAAGAAAAAAGTACGCGCCTATTCCAGCGATTATAGCACTTCTCAAGATGAATTTGACACCAAGGTGCTCTTTAGAATATATGACAAAGACGGTAAAAAGGTCGTTGATGTGACCAGGCGCCCGTTTATGGCAATTACAAAAGACAACTATATCACCGCCTTAGGTTATTTAATGAAAAGAACACCCTACTATCGGAAAAAGTAACAAGTGCCCTTTTTACAAACGTATTGTCCAAAGCGTAATCCCACAATCATGAGATTTAAGAAAACCTCTTGATGAACAATGTCCTGAATAAATCAAGAATCAATTTGTCGAGACTGAATTTGCACTGTTAAGCAATACTATTTCCTATCAATAATTTGACCAAAGACAAAGCTGTCACCCAACTTTTAAAATTTCTGAATCATTAAATGGACTAATTCCTTAGCTTTATTGATTAAAACAAAATAGTTGAAAAACTTATTCAAGAAGATTTCTGGTCTTAAGAACTTTAGGAGTCAGTTATTTAATCTTTCCTTTTATCTATTGGCCAGCATAATCTCGTCTGCTGTAAGCATATTGATAAATCCGTTTTTAGCGCTGAACCTTAGTCCCGAAGATTATGCCATAATTGGGTATTATACCAGTCTGAACGTTTTGTTTCTCCCGCTTTTGTCTTTTTCGCTGCATACCTACTACGCAAGAAAATATTATTTGGTATCCGAAGACATGGTCGATAAGATCCGAAACAATATTTTGTCTTTTCAAATGGTCGGGGGTATTGTTACGCTTCTTTTGATTCTTATCATTTTCAACATATACGCCAAGAGTGTGGATTTAACCCTTGCGGTCTTTCCATACCTATATCTATCGGCATTCACCGTTTTTTTTATGAACTTTTTTAGAGTTCTTATGATCGATAGACGAATATCAGGAAAAGCAAAATCATTTTTCAAATTCTCGATGATCAATTTGTTTCTTACTGTATCACTTGCATTGTTCTTTGTTGTTTTCTTAAAGTATGGGGCTATCGGGAGATTATCGGGAACTTTCCTAGCGGCAATATGTATGGGTGCTTTGGCACTCTCTAGCCTTAAGTTTAAATTCAGTCTTGACAAGAAAATATTAAAAGAGGCTCTAACTTTTTCTTGGCCCATTCTTCTTTCAGCGATATTGTATTTTGTTTTCGAAGGATTTGACAGAATATTGCTCGAGAGGATAGATGATAGCCGCACACTTGGCTTGTACAATGTTGCCTTTCAAATTACCGCATACGTCGGTGTTTTTGGTACAGCGATAATACAGACTTTTGAACCCGACATTTTCAAGGCAGTATCAGAAAAAAACATTAAAAAGGCACTTACGTATATGGTTTTGATTACCATTTTGGTCGGTTTCGGTTGCATAATATTTTTCTTTTTGGCCAAACCGGTGATCAATTTACTAACATATGGCAGGTATGTTGAGTCCGTACCTTATGCAAAGGTTTTGGTATTTAGAAACGTTGCTATTGTACTTGCCCTAGTTTCATCTGACATAATTATTGCTCTTGGCTTTCCAAAAGTTGAACTCCTTAATAGAATAATTGGGTCGCTATTAGCTTTCATTGTTTTCTATTTACTTATAGAAGAATTTTCATTTTATGGTGCGGCATGGGGACAGATTATCGTACTACTTTTAATGGCGCTCATCAGTATTTCATTTATATTTTATCGAATGTTCAAAACGAAAAACAGGATTTAAGACAAAAACCCTTTGCAATTGAAATTGAGTACTTAACGTCTTGCTGCTTATATTTATATAAGTTTCTGAACTTTTATCTAGTTTTCAGCAAAGTAAAAGCATGTGACCAATTTTTATGACACTTACATTTTTTTCGAATTTTCTAAATCATCACCAGCAGCCGCTTTGCCAGGAATTATATAATAGTCTAGGGGATAATTTTCATTTTGTCGCCTCAAAAAAAATTCCTGAAAGCTTTATCAGTGGAGGCTATAAAGATTTATCTGACGAAGTTTATTGTGTTAACTATTATGAAAATAAGGAGTCGAGAGATAAGGCACTGTCGTTGCTTGTAACTTCTGACGTGGTTATAATGGGATCTTCCCCACCTTTTTTCATCAAAGAAAGAATGAAAGGCAATAAGTTGACGTTTAGACAAGCCGAAAGAGAACTAAGAAAGGGGCCTTATCAGAAATTCTTCCCGAAGACCATACGAAGATTATGGCTGAATCACACAAGATATCGAAAGCGTAATCTTCATATGCTTTGCAGCAGTGCCTATGCATCACGCGATCTAGAATGGGCATTTGCCTATCCAGGTAGAAAATACAAATGGGGATATTTTACTAAGGTAGCATCTCTAAACGTTGAGGCCGTCTTAAAGGCCAAGAGACAATCAAAACTTAGGTTACTTTTCGTCGCCCGTTTGATTCCCCTAAAGCACCCTGAACTCCTCATTGAAGTTGCTGAAGCGCTCAATGCAAAAAAGTATGATTTTGAAATAAGTGTCATCGGAAGCGGGGAATTGGAGGACCAATTGAAAAACACCACAAAAGAAAAGGGACTTGGCCAGTGCATTCAATTTTTAGGGAACCTGGATAATGAAGTAGTGTTGCAAGAAATGCAAAAACATAATGTTCTGCTTTTCACCAGTGATAGGAATGAAGGGTGGGGAGCAGTCATTAATGAAGCAATGAGCAACGCTTGTACCGTTATAGGAAGCCATGAAATAGGTTCGATCCCATATTTAATAAAGCATGGCGAGACCGGTCTTATATTTAAGTCCAAAAGTGCCAAAGATTTATGTACAAAAATTGAACGCCTTATTTTAGATAGGGAGCTGTGCGAAAAAATGGCATTCAATGCATATCATACCATCTCCAAAATATGGGCGCCGAGGAATGCTGCCAGTAATTTTTTACAGCTAGTAAAAGATTTGAAAGCCAAAAGAGAAGTAACTGTAAAGGACGGGCCTTGTAGTATAGCAAGCCCTATTTCAGAGAGCGGCTTCTATAAAAGTTCGCACAACATACCGAACTAATTTTATATTCGGTGTTCTTGTGAATTTTATGCAACCACATATTACTAAGTTGTATTGTCATGATTTGTCTATATTTATTCGATGAAAGTAATTTCGACCAATATCGGGCAACCCACGTCTTTTGAGTGGAAAGGTCAACAAGAACAGACCGGAATCTTCAAATACCCCGTTCAAGAGAGCCTCGAACTCGGTTTAACCGATGTCACCTCGGATACGGTCATCGACCGGAAACATCATGCAGGCGTAGACAAAGCATGTTTCTTGTTCTCCGCGGAAGAGTACGATTACTGGAAACCAAAATACCCTGACCTAGCTTGGGATTGGGGAATGTTTGGAGAGAATCTTACTATATCTGGTCTTGATGAGTCTGAAATTAGAATAGGCAACATCTATCGCCTAGGAACCGCTTTGGTTCAGATTTCCCAACCTCGCGAACCATGTTATAAACTTGGTATTCGTTTTAACGATCAACAAATTATCGGACAATATGTAGAACGCGGCGTTCCTGGAACCTATGTCCGGGTCATGGAAACTGGCAATGTAAAGATTGGGGACGAAATGATTCTAAAAAACCAATCTGAAAATACCCTGACGATTAAACAATTCTACGACTTTCTATTTGAAAGGGAAAAAGATCAACAGTTACTTGGGTTGATTCTAGAAAACCAAGCCGTGCCGAAATACAAACGCGAACGCTTTAAGAAATTCGTTCAATGAATTACCCATGGCATTTATACGTGATGTCGGCTATGTATATCTTTGCCGGACTGATGCATTTTATAAAGCCGAAGGCATATCTACGCATTATGCCTAGATATTTGCCCCATCACAAATCTCTAGTATTCTGGAGCGGAGCTGCTGAAGTTGTATTGGGCCTAGGTCTCTGTTTCCCAACAACCAAAAACATAGCAATTTTTGGTATTATTATCATGTTGCTGATGTTCTTAATGGTGCATTTTTATATGCTATCTGGTAAGAAAGCTTCGGCTGGACTTCCAAAATGGATTTTGGTGCTTAGAATTCCGTTGCAATTTGGTCTAATGTATTGGGCCTATTTCTATTTGAATGTATAAAAGTAATAGCCCCGAAGGGCAACTACTCCTTCAGGGCTATCGATCGATGAACTCAACTCTAAACTAATCAATCAAAATACTTTTTGAATAAGACTTTTGCTTTGTTTTGAA
>CALIJE010000097.1 GCA_938017825.1 uncultured Flavobacteriaceae bacterium | reverse complement strand
GAAATACCCTCGGCCTCGGCCTTGTAGTTCTTAATGATCCTATGCCTTAGGATGCCCATTGCCACAGCCTTAACATCTTCTATATCGGGCGAGAATTTGTTATTTACCGCCGCGTTGGCCTTGGCTCCCAGAACCAAATTTTGTGATGCTCGTGGACCTGCACCCCAATCAATGTAGTTTTTCACGAAATCTGAGGCGGAATCCAGTCCCGGGCGTGTACTATTTACCAAATTTACCGCATAATCAACAACATTGTCGGGCACGGGAATACGCCGAACCAACTGTTGCACTTCTAAAATCCCATGGGCGTTGAACAAGGCATTAATGCTAGGTGAACTATCATCTGTGGTTGACTTTACCACTTGTATTTCCTCTGCCACGGAAGGGTACTTTAATTCTATTGCAAACATAAAGCGATCTAGCTGTGCTTCGGGCAAAGGGTACGTTCCCTCTTGTTCAATAGGGTTTTGGGTAGCCAATACAAAATAGGGTAAATCCAGCTTATATTGTTGCCCAGCAATGGTCACCGCTCGTTCCTGCATCGCCTCCAATAGGGCAGCTTGCGTCTTGGGCGGGGTACGATTTATTTCATCGGCCAAAATAATATTGGAAAATATAGGGCCCTTTATAAACTTGAAACTTCGATTCTGGTCTAGTATTTCGCTTCCCAAAATATCACTCGGCATCAAATCCGGTGTAAACTGAATGCGCTTAAAATTAAGTCCAAGGGTTTGGGCAATCGTATTGACCATTAAGGTTTTGGCTAGGCCAGGTACGCCGATTAGCAGCGAATGACCTCCCGTGTAGATCGATAAAAGAATTTGTTCGATCACCTCATGTTGACCTACTATCACCTTAGCAATCTCTTGCTTTAAGGCTTGATGCTTTTGAACCAGGTTATTGATTGCTGTAACGTCTGACATGCTATTTCTTGACCCAGTTATTAGCGAAATCGCAGTCTTTTCGAGAATCGTTTACACTTATATACGTTTCCTCAATATGCTCTTCCATCCATTTCTTAATGGCTTCAAATTGTTTTTCTGTCTTGGCCAATTGTTGAATCTTGATATAGTCTTGCGCAAAGTCAGCTACGTGTTCATCATAGCGGTTGGTCACGCGCATTAATTTGAACGAAGTTCCGCCCCCACGTTCATCCTCTTCCTGAATAGGGTAAGAAATCTCATTATCCTTTAGGCTTCGAACCTGATTATATAAAGTTGGATCCATTTTGGTCAATTCAAAACGTGGACCAAAATCTTGCGGATTTCGCAGCTTGCCATCATCGTATTTGGTTTCCTCTTCATCTGAAAAGTTCAAGGCTGCTTCAGCAAATGTATACTTGCCGTCTAAAATTTGTTGACGTATACTGTCCAATTCCGCTTTGGCATTTTCTAAGGCCTTACTGGAAATTTCGGGCTGCATCAAGATGTGCCGTACATCCAATTCCTGTCCCCGTATTTTTTCCATATACATAATATGCCAGCCGAACATCGTTTCGAACGGTTCTGAAACTTCACCCTCTTTTAAACTGAATGCCACGTCTTTGAACTCTTTTACATAGCCCGATTTTTTTGTTACCCCGGCAATAAGCCCGCCCTGAGACTTCGATGGGCCTTGGGAATATAGAATCGCTTTTACACTGAAACTAGAATCGTTATCCTCTACATCGCCCTTGATCTTGTTCAATTTATCGATCGTTGCCTGTACCTCAACATCGGTCGGTTTGGGTTTTTTTACAATTTGGGCAATTTCCATCTCGGCACCGAATACAGGCCGCTGATCCTCTGGAATCTTGTTAAAGAACTGTCGCACCTCCTCGGGAGTAATCTCAATTTCCGAAACAATGCTCTGTTGCATTTTTTCGGAGAGCATGCGCAACTTATTTATTTTGTAGAGCTCTTGGCGAAAACTAGCTTCGTTTTCCTTACGGTAATAAGCAAGAACCTTTTCCATAGAACCGATTTGTTGCACTAGTTGTTGCAACTGTCGCTCGCCAGTGGCGTTTACCTCATCATCAGAAACCAGGATACTGTCTTGTACGGCCTGATGCGCATACAAGCGATCTTCCATCAACTTTCCCAATAACCCGCATTTCGTGATATCCTCGACAGATGCGCCTTGGCTGCGCAAATCTATCATTGTTTTTTCAATGTCAGATTCAAGAATTACATAATCACCGACTACCGCAGCAATGCCATCAAGCTTAACACGCTTAAACGTATTGATCGAATCTTTGCGAAGGCCTTTCTCTGCTTCAACAAGCATTTGGGAAGGTTCAATCTGAGTGTCGGGAATACTATCGATCTGTTGGGCAAAAATCGTTGCCGATATCATGAACAATACCGCAACCATACCTATTCTAATTTTCTTGTGCATATACTTCGAATTCTTTGTCTTTTACTGCCTCATCTATTACTTCGGTCTCTAGCTTTCGAATATATTCTAATCTTCTACGGCTTAGCAATACTTGTTTAATGGTTGGTTCTATATAGGAAAGCGGCGCAATATCGTTTGGGCGGCGAACATTGGTAACCTTGGTCAAATATACCCCGTTTGCATCCTCTAACTCAAAAAATTGTGATTTTTTTAAGTACTCTTTTTCGTTTTTCAAGGTCAAAGGCGGTATTTCCGCCAATACCCGATCTATAGGAATCCAGATAGAATCGTTGAAGTTCAATTTTTTGAACTGCACTCCGATCGAATCCAAATACGAAATATCACTAGATCTAAAGCGCTTCAGTTTTTCAATGACCTCATCTTTATTTAAAAACCCATTGGGAAGCTGCACAAAACGCAATTGCACTAATTTCTCTTTTAACCGAAAATTATTCTTTTCGTTATCGTAAAATTCTTTGAGTTGCTGCCTTGTCACCAGCGAGTCGCTGCCCTGAGCAACAAGAGCTTCCTTGTAGGCGCGTGTGTAAAGATCATTGCGGTATGTAGAAACCAATTCGTTGAACTCGGCCAACTTTTCTTCCGATAGATTAATTTCTGCCTTGCCAAGCAGCAGTTTTTTCGAAGCCCAATTGTTGATGTAATTGGTAACGAACGAAGCGCTGTCCTCTTTCGAGATATTCTTGCCCAACAAGGGTTCTACGTCAGATCGATATAGGTATTCGTCGCCAACCCGTGCCAATGGTAGCTGATCTGGCTGTTTTTCAAAAAACTTGCCGCATGAATTCAACCCTCCCAATAAGAGGAACAATGCAATGCTATAGTAGTAAATTTTATGAAAAACTGTCTTCATTTGCATCGTGCAAAAATAACAAATACCCAATTGTGCGCAAGTCATACGCCCAATCCTTGGCGCATTTTTAACTCGTCGGCAGAATTTAGTACCTTCGAAAAAATGTGCAAAAGAACGAATCTTGAGTAGAAAAATTAAGTTGATTTGGGATTTTAGAGGTCCGGCTGCGGCCAAGACAGCCGAACATCATGAACAGCATTTAAAAGAATATATCGCCTTAGAATCGGTGGCATCACATCTTACCGGGTTTCAAGATTTGACCGAGATGCATAGCATTGCCTTTATGGTCGTTGAAGAAAAGGATATGATTGTGGTGCGCGATGCTTTAAAACCGCACCGCGGAGAAGTATGGAGCACTCCAGATTCTGCCTAAAATTATAACAGCAGCAAATGAAATTCTACGCATTTTTCATAGCCCTTACCTTCCTGGTTTTTTCGTGTGGAAAGAAAGAAGCCACATTGGGCAATCCACTGGAGACCGTCCTATCCTCAGACCACCAAAATATCAGCAGGGTAATGAAGAATTTAGAACACTACTCTGTACAAATAAAATTTTCGCAGATTGAAAGAAAAGATGGGGAAGTATACTTTAAGGACTATGAATTTCAGGTAGATTCTGCCGCCTATTTCTATCCGGCCAGTACAGTGAAGTTTCCAATTGCCGTATTGGCCCTTGCAAAGTTAAACACGATGGAGACCATGGATAGGAATACTAAATTTTATGTTGAGGGAGACTCGGTTACGACAACTTTTGGTCGGGAAATCGAAAAAATATTTGCGGTCAGCGATAACGTGTCTTACAATCGTCTCTTTGAATTCTTAGGGCAAGATCATATTAATGCCGCGCTCAAAAAAATAAACATTGGTCCTGTGCGCATTGCACATAGGCTGTCTGCACCAGAGGCACATGAGGTAACGTCAAAGCCGTTGATCATATATCTCAACGATAGCACCACAACAACTTTAGAAGGCACCATTAATACTTCGGCCGAGCCCCTGAACCTATCGGACATTGAAAAGGGAAAGGGCTATATCGAAGACGATTCCTTGATGCACGAAGCCTTCGATTTCAGTTTAAAAAATTACTACCCCATTAACACTCAACATCAATTTCTTAAAACTGTTCTGTTTCCCGAAAAGTTTCCTGAACAGAACAAAATTACGCTCACCACCGATCAGCTGAACTTTGTTAAAACCGCAATGCATACCGTTCCCAAAAAAACGGGCTATGACGCCGACACCTACTATGATGGGTATTGCAAATTTTTTATGTTCGGAGACACCAAAGAAGACATTCCAGAGCATATAAAAGTTTATAACAAGGTCGGCAATGCTTATGGTACACTTACCGACTGCGCCTATATTCAGGATACGAAGAACGGTATTGAATTCTTATTGACCGCTACAATCTTGGTCAACAAAAATGGCATATTTAACGACAATACGTATGAGTACGATACTGTAGGGTTTCCTTTTTTGGCCGAGTTGGGCAGGGCTTTATACGCTTACGAAATGAACCAAAAAAAGTAATACGGTCTTGGAAAAATTGCGTTCTGATTCGTTTACGAAACGTTTTTCGGCAAAGCGCCCTAAAAGAAGTTATCTCTGTACTCGGCTTCGGTAGAAGGTTTTTCATCATAGTTCCTGAATCGAATATCGATTCAGCTACCGTAACTATGCTAGGTATAAAACCAGTGCCATGCTCCTTGGAAATTTCGAATTCAGCGCACTTTAGTGTAACAATTCCTATGAAAACATCTCTTTTTTAGGAACCAACAGTAGCACAGATGAAAAAACTTGTAATCCTATTCACTGCATGTCTTTTGCTATCATGCCAAAACAATTCGAACAACGGCGAACCCACGGAAAAAGCAAATTCCTTAAAATCTTCCTCTGAATTTTATCCCAAAGACCGTACACAAGTTCTTGTGGTAGGTACCTTTCATTTTAATTATCCGGGACTCGATGAACTAAAAACTACTGAGGCGGATAAAATAGACGTGCTAAAAGAACCGAAAAAATCAGAAGTCACGGAGCTGGTCGAGTACATCAAAAGGTTTAAACCAACCAAAATAGCCATCGAATCATTGCCAGGATATGGTTGGAATAAGAAATACAAAGAATACCAAGAAGGCAAACATAGAGACCAACGCGGGGAACGTTACCAACTCGCCATGCGCATTGCATCTGAAATTGATTTGGATACCTTGTATGCAGTTGATGCAGGGTCGCTTAGCAATGATCTGTATAAGCGTGACAGTACATTTTACAATTCGCTAACACATAAAATCAATTGGGACATAGACGATCCTTATTGGGATGTAGCCGAGGACTATTTTAAGTATGAAGAAGCACAAGTAAAAAATACTTCCTTAATCGATGTATTCAAACATATGAATACCCGTGAAGGCCATAATTCCAATTTTGGTTTGTATTTGACCGGTGCATTTGCGACAGGTAATGGGCAGGGTGCCGATCATTTTTCAATGTGGTGGTACAATCGTAATGCGCGCATATTTGCGAACATCGTAAACATAACGGAAAGTCCAAATGATCGAATCTTGGTCATTTTCGGCAATGGTCATGCGGCCATTCTCAGACAATTCTTCGAGGCGTCTCCGCAATATGACTATATAGAATTCGACAGCCTCTAAAATAGCATGGCACTCCTTGTTTTGCTACATTTGACCCTAGCAAAACACCATGACAGAAGAACCGAAAAAAACCCGAATCAATAAATACCTCAGCGAAGTGGGTTATTGTTCGCGCAGAGCGGCAGACAAACTTGTGGAGCAAGGCCGGGTAACCATCAATGGAAAAATTCCTGAAATGGGTACCAAGGTGGCCGATGGTGATGAAGTTCGGGTAAACGGGCAACTCATCTCCCCAGCCGAAGAAAAGCCGGTTTATATTGCGTTTAATAAGCCCATTGGAATTGTTTGCACAACCGATACGCGGGTAGAAAAGAATAACATTATAGATTATATCAAGTACCCAAAACGCATATTTCCTATTGGTC
The DNA here is from genome assembly GCA_938017825.1 of uncultured Flavobacteriaceae bacterium. GTDB lineage: Bacteria > Bacteroidota > Bacteroidia > Flavobacteriales > Flavobacteriaceae > Pelagihabitans. Next base: position 9,663 of record CALIJE010000097.1, on the reverse strand, counting down.
GCTTAGACAAACCTAGTGAAGGGCTTATATTCTTGACCAATGATGGCGATATCGTAAACAAGATCCTCAGGGCGAGAAATCATCATGAGAAGGAGTATTTGGTAACTGTTGATAAACCCATAACCCAAAGATTCTTGCAACGCATGCGAAACGGCATCCCAATATTAGATACCACCACACGAAAGTGCGAGGTAGAACAATTGGGCAAGTTCGAGTTCAAAATTATTCTTACGCAGGGTCTAAATCGCCAAATTCGACGCATGTGTGAATATCTTTATTACAATGTAGTTACCCTAAAGCGCGTTCGCATCATGAATGTAACGCTAGATATTCCCGTCGGTAAATGGCGCGACTTAACCAGTGAGGAATTGCAGGAAATTAACCGTTTGGTAGCCGATTCTTCCAAAACGCATCACCAAGATTCAGAAAATTAAGGGTTTAGGGTTTTGGTCGGAACCCAAAAAAATACCCCAAAACCATAATTTAACAGTTGAATGGCCTAATATTTATTAACTTTAGGAAGGCAGTAACGACCAAAATTTAAGCTATGAAAAAAAGTGTCCAAAAATCAATCATCCCGTTCCTAGTTATTTTATGCTTTACAATCGCACCAGTTAGTGCTTCGGGATACGCTGTTTTTCAGGATGTACAACAGCAAACTTCCTTTACCCAATACAAGGGAGAGATTTTAGATAAAGACAGTAAAAAAGCCCTGGTCTTTGCAACCTTGTCTATTGAAAATACCAATGTAAGCACGGTAAGTAATACGGAAGGTGAGTTTGCCCTCAAAGTTCCAAATTCCATTAAGGAGGGTACTGTTCAGATTTCCTTTTTGGGATACAAAACAGTTAGTATTCCCCTAACTCAATTTTCGAAAGACAAAAACAAAATTTACCTTGAGGTTACCGCACTCGAACTCAGTGGTGTGGATTTGAATGCCCCTAAAGACGCCCGCGCCCTTGTCAAAGAGACCTTAAAAAAGAAAGGGGAGAATTATTTTGATGACCCCACCCTTATGACAGCCTTTTATAGAGAGACCATAAAACGGCGCAAAAGAAATGTTTCGCTTTCCGAGGCTGTGGTCAATATTTATAAAACACCCTATGACTCGGAAAGAAAAGATGCCATGAAATTGTACAAGGCGCGCAAAAGCACTGACTATTCTAGACTTGATACCGTGGCGCTTAAGCTTCAAGGAGGGCCATACAATGCCTTATTGGTGGATATAATGAAGTATCCAGAGTATATCTTCACTGAGGGTAGTATAGAAGATTATGATTTTAGTTTCGAACGTTCTACCCGCGAAAATGATCGCTTGCTCTATGTGGTGAATTTTGAGCAAAATGAAGATATTATTTCTCCTATGTATAAAGGCAAGCTATACATAGACGCAGATATGAAAGTTCTTAAAAGTGCTGTGTATTCGCTTAACATCACTGATAAGGAAATGGCCTCAAAAATGTTCGTGCGTAAAAAACCGAGAAATGCCAAAGTATATCCCACCGAGGTCGCCTATCGGGTAGATTACAGGGAGAAAAACGGAAAATGGTATTATGGCTATAGCAATGTATTGCTCGAGTTCAAAATCAATTGGGATAAAAAACTGTTCAACTCGGTCTATAGCATGACCTGCGAAATGGCAGTGACCGACTGGGAAAAGAACATAACGGGCAAATTGCCTAAATCAAAAGAGCGTATAAAAACTTCGATAATATTGAGTGATGAAGCATTGGGCTTTGCAGACCCCGATTTTTGGGGGGAATATAATATCATTGAACCCGAAAAATCGATTGAGTCCGCCATTCGAAAAATACAAAGGCAATTGAAGCGGGCCAAAATCAATAGCGGTACTTCAAAACCTTAACTATACAAATATGAAAGCCCCTATCATAGGGGCTTTTTTATTTGACTGGCTGTACACACTATGTTTAGTTTGCAACCTCACTAAAAAACTTCAAGCGATACAAACGTAGTTCGTCGTCTTCGTAATCACCATCAAATTCTGCAGAGGCTTCCTCAATGCGATCAGTTTCCGACTCCAAGAAATAGTCATGTAATTCTTCCTGTTGGTCTTCGTCAAAAAGTTCATCGATCCAGTAGCCTAAATTAAGCTTGGTACCACTAAAAACGATTTGCTCCATTTCCTTGATCAACTCATCTAATTCAATGCCTTTGGCAGACGCGATATCATCTAAAGGTAATTTGCGATCTATATTCTGTATGATGTATAATTTTAGTCCAGAATTGGCACCGGTACTCTTCACAACCAGGTCATCTGGTCGTATAATATCATTCTCCTCCACATAGTTGGCTATAAATGACACGAATGGCTTACCGTATTTATTCGCCTTGCCTTCCCCTACCCCATGTATGTTCTGAAGCTCATCCATGGAAATAGGATATTTCAGAGCCATATCATTCAATGACGGGTCTTGAAACACCACATAAGGTGGCACATTTAAGCTGTCGGCCTGCTTTTTCCTTAGGTCTTTTAGTTGTTTTAGCAACTTTTCGTCGCTTACCCCTCCACTCCGTGCAGCGCTTACGATAGCATCGTTTTCCGCAGCGCCATAAACATGATCTTTTGTCATCATGAACGATTCGGGCGAAGCTGCAAATTTTTTACCCAAATCAGTGACATGCAATACGCCGTACTGTTCTATCTCCTTGCTCAATAAGCCGGCGACAAGCACTTGTCGAATTAATGCCATCCAATACCCTCTATCTTTATCGGCACCTGTTTTGAAAATCTTCTTCTCATTGGTCTTATGCGAAGCCAACAAAGCATTCACATTTCCGATCAAGGTATTCACAATTTCTTTTGACTTGAATTTTTCTTTGGTTTCCTGAACTGCTGTAATCAATTTAACGACATTGTCCTTAGCCTCCTCTTTCTCTTTAGGGTTGCGAACATTATCGTCCATGTCGGCACCAGCACCCGTTACCTCATCGAATTCCTCTCCAAAATAATGGAGGATAAACTTTCTTCTCGAAATTGAAGTCTCGGCATAAGCCACGACTTCTTGCAACAAAGCATTGCCGATTTCCTGTTCTGCAACGGGTTTCCCCGACATGAATTTTTCAAGCTTCTCAATATCCTTATAGGAATAAAAGGCAAGACAATGACCTTCGCCACCATCTCGACCAGCGCGACCGGTTTCCTGATAATAGCTCTCAATACTCTTGGGAATATCATGATGAATTACAAAGCGCACATCGGGTTTGTCTATTCCCATTCCAAAGGCAATCGTAGCGACGACAACGTCAACATCCTGCATCAAGAACATATCTTGATATTTTGACCTTGTTTTGGCATCGAAGCCTGCATGATAGGGCACTGCACTCACACCGTTTACTTGCAGAACTTGAGCAAGCTCCTGCACCCGTTTGCGGCTCAAACAGTATATGATGCCCGACTTGCCGGTGTTTTTCTTCACAAAGCGAATAATATCGGCATCCACGTCAGAGGTTTTTGGTCGCACCTCGTAATATAGATTGGGCCTATTGAACGACTCTTTGAAAAGGCGTGCCTCGGGTATTCCCAGGTTCTTAACGATATCTTCCTGTACCTTCGGTGTAGCCGTTGCCGTTAGTGCTATGATCGGAATATTGGCGCCCAAGCGATCAACAATAGCTCGTAAGTTGCGATATTCAGGTCTAAAATCATGTCCCCATTCAGAAATACAATGCGCCTCATCTACCGCCAAGAAAGATAATTTAACGGTTTGCAAAAACTCGACATATTCTGGTTTGGTCAACGATTCAGGGGCCACATAGAGCAATTTCGTTATGCCCGAACTAATATCCTCCTTGACCATTTTTACCTCGGTCTTATTCAAGGACGAATTCAATACATGGGCGATACCATTTTCTGATGAAATACCACGTATGGCGTCTACCTGATTTTTCATTAAGGCGATCAGGGGCGAAACCACAATCGCGGTGCCTTCCTGCATCAAGGCCGGAAGCTGATAGCAGAGCGATTTTCCTCCACCCGTAGGCATGATTACAAAAGCGTTTTTTCCGTCTAGAATATGCTGCACAACTTCTTGTTGCAGGCCTTTAAAGGAAGGAAATCCGAAAAAATGTTTTAAGGGTACGTGTAAGTCGGTCTGTTTCAAAACAGTACTGTCATTTGTCATTTGAAAACTTGATCTAAAGGGGGATTTAAACTTCGTTTATTAAGATTTGTATTTTCTTTTCCATTGGTTGAACCGAATGTGCTTCAATTTGTAAGGATATAAAATTGGGATAAGCTAAGAATGTGTAATTTTGTATTCCTAAATATAGTACTTTCTTTTAGGAAATTCATCTTAAAATTTCAATAAAACATTGAACCCGACCAAATCAATACTAGAGATCGCTAAGAAGACCATAGGCCTGCAGCGTGATGCTATTGCCCATTTGGTTTCATTATTGGACAATGATTTTGAAAATGCCGTTTCGTGCATTTTGGAATCCAAGGGTAGGGTTGTCGTTACCGGAATCGGTAAAAGCGCCATTATTGCCTCAAAGATAACCGCGACCCTAAATTCTACAGGTACCCCGGCTATCTTTATGCATGCCGGAGATGCGATTCACGGGGATTTGGGTACGATTCAAGAGGACGATGTTGTCGTTTGTATCAGTAAAAGCGGAAGTACACCCGAGATTAAAATATTGGTGCCCCTTATCAAAAGAGGCAACAACAAACTAATTAGCATGACGGGTAATCCCGATTCTTTCTTGGCTCAGCAAGGTGATTTTGTATTGAATACGTTCGTCGAAAAGGAGGCCTGCCCAAATAACCTGGCCCCTACTACCAGTACCACCGCACAAATGGTAATGGGCGATGCATTGGCATTGGCCTTATTGGAGCTGAGAGGTTTTGGCAAGAAAGATTTTGCAAAATACCACCCAGGTGGCGCCTTGGGCAAACGGTTGTACTTGAGGGTAGCGGACATCATTCCGACAAATCAAAAACCTGAAGTGCATATTGATAGTGATATCAAAAATGTTATCGTTGAAATATCAGAAAAAATGCTTGGGGTCACCGCGGTTTTGGAAAATGATAAAATTGTGGGAGTAGTCACCGATGGGGATATTCGTAGAATGTTGAATAAGTATGATACCATAAACGGACTGACGGCAAAAGATATCATGACGACCAATCCGCAGACTATTGCGACCGAAGTACTGGCAATTGAGGCGCTCGAGATGATGCAAGACCGAAGTATTTCTCAGCTTTTGGCTGTTGACGGGGATACATATCAAGGGGTAGTACACCTACATAATCTAATTAACGAAGGCATCCTATAATGGCTAAAGTGAAGGGCGACCCCAATGAAATGTCGTTTTTAGACCATCTAGAAGAATTAAGATGGCATTTAATTCGTTCCACAATCGCAGTTGTGCTCATCGCCTGTGTGGCCTTCTTGATGAAAAAATTTATTTTCGACACGCTACTACTAGGCCCATCGCAAATGAGTTTTCCTACCTACCGCATGTTCTGTGATATCGCAACTTCCTTAGGTTTTGAATCCGCTTTTTGTGCAGATAAATTGCCATTTACCATACAGAGTCGTCAAATGGCAGCTCAATTTTCGGCGCATATATGGACATCGATCTGGGCAGGTGTAATCGTTGGTTTTCCTTATATACTTTATGAGTTGTGGAAATTCATCTCTCCTGGTCTGCGTGACAATGAACGAAAAAATTCGAGAGGATTTATTTTGATCGCTTCCCTCCTATTTTTTATGGGCGTACTATTTGGGTATTATGTTGTAGCACCTCTTTCCATCAACTTCTTGGGCACCTATCAGGTGAGCGAAATGGTACTGAATGAATTTGATTTGGATTCGTACGTAGGAACAATAAAGGCAGCCGTGCTTGCCTGCGGTGTTTTATTCGAACTACCGATCATTATATATTTTTTGACCAAAGTAGGACTGGTAACTCCGGAGATTATGAAGAAATACCGAAAGATAGCCCTTGTGGTGGTATTGATACTCTCCGCCATTATTACCCCACCCGATGTGGCGAGTCAGATTATAGTTTCAATTCCTGTTTTGATTTTATATCAAATCAGTATTTATATATCAAAAGTGGTTCTAAAAAGAGAAGCCAAAAAATTAGGTAAAAATGTCAGACCCAGTTAAGGAGTTCAACGCCTACCGCGAAAAAATGAACGGCAAGTTGTTGGCAGACAACAACAAAATCATCAAACGCATATTCAATCTCGATACCAACGCGTATGCAGCTGGGGCATTGGACGTAAAAACCAAGGAACTTTTAGGCCTCGTGGCGTCGGCAGTCTTACGATGTGATGACTGTGTGAAATACCACATGGAAACCAGTTTCAACGAGGGGGCCACAAAAGAGGAGGTTATGGAGACTTTGAGTATTGCTACCCTGGTCGGTGGTACCATCGTGGTTCCTCATTTGAGAAGGGCATACGAATTTTGGGAGGCCTTGGAAGCACAGGAAGGTTAAATAAAACGTAATTGTTTTTATAGGGCCGACGTTTGTCCTAGTTTTGAAAAAGCCATTTGCAAATCACCCATGAAACTTAGAGCAGAGAACATCATGAAAACATACAGCGGACGCAAAGTCGTCCGTGGTATTTCATTGGAAGTTAACCAAGGTGAAATTATAGGTTTACTGGGACCAAATGGCGCGGGGAAAACAACATCGTTTTATATGATTGTTGGTCTGGTGCAACCCAACGGTGGCAAAATATTTTTGGATGATATGGAAATCACCAAATTCCCGATGTACAAACGTGCACAAAATGGAATCGGCTATTTGGCTCAGGAGGCATCGGTTTTTAGAAAACTAAGTATTGAACAAAATATTCTCAGCGTATTACAGCTCACCAAACTGAGCAAAAAAGAACAAGAAATGAAAATGGAATCCCTAATCGAGGAATTCGGTCTGGGACACATTCGCAAAAATCGAGGCGACCTTTTATCCGGTGGTGAACGACGGCGTACTGAAATTGCCAGGGCCTTGGCCACCGATCCAAAATTCATATTGTTAGACGAACCCTTTGCCGGGGTCGACCCCGTTGCCGTTGAGGACATTCAGCGTATTGTAGCCCAACTAAAAAACAAGAATATCGGTATTCTGATTACCGATCATAACGTACAGGAAACTTTGGCTATCACCGAACGTTCGTACCTCATGTTCGAAGGTGGTATCCTAAAATCGGGGCATCCTGAAGATTTGGCAGCCGACGAAATGGTGCGCAAGGTTTATTTGGGTCAGAATTTTGAGCTTCGCAAGAAGAAATTGGACTTCTAGACTACCTTATTTCCTTTTTGGGCAAGCCGAAGTCATATCCTCCGTGCAACATTCTCTTTAAGGTAGCTATTTGACCGCAATGCCACATCGTATGCTTTATATTCCATGAAATGGCTTCAAATTTAGTAACCGCTACAGGATGTTTCATCTTAATAGGTTGCTCCACTTTATGCTCTAAATCTTCTTCGGGAAAGGAGCGTATCGTTTCTAAAACCTGTTCTTGCATGTAGGTCAGTTGCTCGCGCAGCACTCCTGGCTCAATGGCATTAACCGATTCAGCTGGGGTGGTATCATAAGAATACAATTTGCCATATTCACGCATAGGAATCGTCTTCATTATGGCGTCTTTGAAACCTACTGTCACTAGAATCGCATGGTAGTGTTCGCTTATGATCAAATGTCCGATCTGCCAACTAATATTCGAGGAAATCGTATCGGGTGTTTTCTTCCAAAGTTCAAAAGGAATACCGTCTACAAGCTTGTTCGTCCATTCATGGGCATCGTATGTTTGCTGTGCCAATACTTCAATTGCGGTCATTGCCGGAAATATTAAAGATGAGTGAACTTAGGATATATAGGAGTATGATAAGCGGGACGGCCAGAAATTTCATGGTCACCAACAAAACCAAACTGATCAGAATAAAAATATACCTCGGGGCATTATCCTTAAAACTCCTGTTCTCAAATTTCAGGGCAAACAATTCAATGTTCGAATTTAAGAGGAACGCACTCACCAAAGTGAGCCCGATCAAAAACCATTGGTTCATTAAAATTCCATTTAACAGCTCACTGTTCTGGTACATTAAGATCAAAGGCAGTGAAAGAATAAGTAAGGCATTGGCAGGGGTCGGAAGTCCTATAAATGAAGTTGCTTGATCCTCATCAATATTGAATTTTGCCAGGCGATAGGCAGAGGCCATTGGTATCAAAAAGCCAACAAAGGGCAAGGGAGCTATTTTCAATCCCGTCCATATCATCGCTCCACTTATATCAGTTTGAAAATCGAGATTCCAGCCACCGTTCATGGCCATTCCCAGTAATTGAAACATCACGATCCCCGGTACGAGTCCGCTCGTAATCATATCAGCTAACGAGTCTAACTGTATACCCAATTCACTTTTAGCATCGAGTACTCGTGCCGCCATGCCATCAAGAAAATCAAAACCAATTCCTAGAAATACGAAAACTGCCGCAAGCTCCAATTGATTCAATACAGCAAAAACTGTAGCGACGCAGCCACAGAACACGTTTAGTAAGGTGATGAAATTAGGAATATGTCGTTTCATTGGTCCGGATTTATTTTAACGATCACCAAGCAAGCCTGTAATTCAATGGTTAGGAACTCCCACTAAAGTGAGTACAATCCTAAACGCACTACATCGCGATGATCGAGTAAAAATAATAAACAGAAATCACTTATAAGAACAAACGGCATCTGGTCAACTAATTATATTTATTCGGATATTTGCGAACTAATCGTTCCAGGCCATTTCAATGTTTCTAAAAAAGGTTTTTATTTTCTTTTTTGCCCTTTGGGGAGTATTTGGGCTATCCCAGCAACTAGAACTTTCGGCCTTAACGAAAATTAGCGTGCTGACTATTGGCCCCGGTGACGAACTAAACAGTAAGTTCGGCCATAGCGCTATTCGAGTTCAGGACCCGACCATAGGCATGGATATTGTCTATAATTATGGTATGTTCGACTTTAGCGACCCGAATTTCTACACCAAATTTACGCGTGGCAAATTGGATTATTGGATTGACAGAGAAACCTACGCGCGATTTGTTTATGGCTATGAATATGAAAAGAGATGGGTAAAAGAACAGATTTTGCACTTATCCGCTACCGAGGCGAAACAGCTCTATCAGTTTCTTGAAAACAATTACCGGCCAGAAAACCGCTATTACAAATATGATTTCTTCTTCGATAATTGCACAACCCGAATTCCCGATGCGTTAAGAGCTGTCTTGGGCGATAAATTAAAGCTTGCCGAGATCGACATAGGCAACGATACTACTTACCGAGATCTGATACATCAAAATCTAGAATTGAATTCATGGTCTAACTTCGGCATTGACCTAGCACTGGGCTCGGTTATCGACAAAGAAGGCACCCCCTTTCTTCCTATTAGTCTTTTTGACCAACTGAAAGAATCGAATATAGATGAAAAACCGTTCGTTTTTAAAGAAGTTGAATTGCTGCCTGAAGGGAGAACACCACTAGCCAACCCTATATTGATGACCCCGATTTTTTGGTTATCGTTGTTATTGCTCCTTGTAATTGGTATTACTTACATGGATTTTAAAAAAGGAACGAGAAGTCGTTGGCTCGATTTTCTGCTCTTTCTATGTACTGGTATTGCAGGTACATTGATTCTTTTT
>CALIJE010000096.1 GCA_938017825.1 uncultured Flavobacteriaceae bacterium | reverse complement strand
GCCTTAAACGGATTGATGCCTTCCCCGACCGAGACCAAATTGTCTTGGTAAGAGCACTCATCCAAAATATATTTAGAGAAGGGGTCGTATACCCTCCATCCATTTTTCAATGCTGTTCTAATGGTTACTTTATGCCCTGGTACGGCAACGTCCTTACCCAAGGGATTGGGAATGTTTACTGCTTTTTGTTCGTAGTTGACATTGGTATTGGTGTCATAGAACTCCAACGAAAAAATCACATCTACATTAAATTGGTCACATAATGCGTCAATTTCATCCCAACTTAGTTGGGCTGGGAATACCCCCAAACCTTTACGAATAGACGCCACATCTTCGATCAGCGTAACGGATTCGAAGCGACCGCTTCGCTCCAATTCGGCTTTAAGGCCATTCAAGGCCGCGTCGGCTCCCAACTCGTCTAAACGCAGTCCTTCGAGAGACAATATTTTGTCAATTTTGTCAAGTGATTTATTTCCTTCGGCCGGGACACTTCGATTTATAAGTCCGATTCGGGCCACGTCGGAGGGTAACGGAACTTTTGCAGGCTCTTTAACACCCATGGTCAATTGATTGGTTGCGCTACAAGCGCTCAGTACGATAATCATACCCATGAAGAGGGTAATTCGGATAAGGTTTTTCATGCTAAATGAGTTTGTGTTTGGTTTGGGCAAGTGTTTGTTAAGGATAAGTAACTGATAATTAACGCATAACTACTGCGTTTATTGCTGTTCGATGACTGAAACCGAAGATTGCCGCGCTGTTTCATACGAAGGCTTTTTTTGTATATTTAGAAGCTAACTTTAGACGATGGCAGAGAATAAAACAAAACCTACCGCAATCAGTGTAAACGACTTTTTGTTGGGTGTAGCGGATGATACCAAACGAACCGACGCCAAGGCGCTTATTGAACTGATGACCAAGGTAACAGGGCATGAGCCGGTGATGTGGGGATCTAGTATCATCGGTTTTGGAACCTACCATTACAAATACGATTCTGGGCGCGAGGGCGATATGTGTATGGCTGGCTTTTCTCCCAGAAAACAAAACATTGCACTATACAACACGGGTTTTATACGCTATCCAGAGTTGATGAAACGCTTGGGCAAATACAAAACCGGTACGTCTTGTCTCTATATAAATAAACTATCAGACGTTGACCTAGAGGTGCTAACAGAACTGATCCAAACCGCATACGAACACATGAACACTAAATGATTTAAGATGAAAAAACAACTACTCTTTTTGGTATGTTCCCTAATGGCATTCTCGCTATCTGCACAGAAAATGTCTAAAAACAAAAAGGCCGTGCTTGCTTCGGTGGAGAAGCATAAGGCCGAACTTATAAAAATAAGTGACTCTATCTGGGCCATGGCCGAAACAGCTTTTAAAGAAACGGGCTCGGCAGAGGTCTTGGCAAATTATGCCGAAAAAAACGGAATGACCGTTACCCGCGGTGTTGCCGAAATACCCACGGCCTTCACCGCCACCTACGGGTCTGGGAAACCGGTAATCAGTATTTTGGGAGAATTTGATGCCCTACCGGGCATTTCCCAAAAAGCCAGTCCGGTCAAAGAGCCTTTGAAACCGGGTGCTGCGGGACATGGTTGCGGACATAATATGTTCGGGGCCTCTAGTTTGGGTGCGGCCATTGCCATTAAGGAATTGATGGAAGCCGGTAGTCTTAAGGGCACCATTAAATTTTTGGGCACACCAGCCGAAGAAAAGTTTTTCGCAAAAGTTTGGATGGTACAAGCCGGGTTGTGGGACGATGTTGACGTAAACCTAAGTTGGCATCCATCGGCCGGCATCAAGGCCGACGTACAAAGTGGTTTGTCACTGATCGATTTTATCGTTGAATTTTATGGGCAAACGGCACATGCATCAGCTGATCCATGGAATGGGCGTAGCGCTTCAGACGCGCTAGAGCTCTATACCTCAGGAATCAACTACTATCGTGAACACATACTGCCAACTTCTAGAATTCACTATCATATTCAAGACGGCGGACAAGTGGTGAACGTTGTGCCCGATTATGCAAAGTTATGGGTGCGGGTACGCGATCCCAAACGTTCTAAAATGTTACCGACCTATGAACGGGTAAAGGCAATGGCAGAAGGTGCCGCAATTATGGCCAATGTAGATTATAAGATCAGTCTGGTTTCGGGGATTTATGAGACCTTGGTCAATCGTGAAGGAGGAAAAATAATGCAGGCCAATCTTGAAATGCTTGGCCCAATAACCTATACCGAAGAGGAAACCGCATTTGGCAAGGCCATTCAAAAGGCCACTCAAAAGCCCGAAGTGGGAATGGACAGTAAGATATATCCGCTGGAAGAAACCTTGGAAAATCCGGGTGGCGGTTCAACCGATGTCGGGGATGTGAGTTGGAATGTTCCGAACATCAATCTAGGTGTTACCGTAGCCCCAAAAGATACCCCTTGGCACTCTTGGGCAGTTGTTGCCTGTGGTGGGATGTCTATTGGTCACAAGGGTATGGTGTACGCAGCAAAAGCCTTGGGCATGACGGCTGTAGATCTCTTCGAGGATGAAAAGAAAATTGCAAAAGTGACCGAAGAATTCAAAAAGCGCAAAGGCAATGAGGTCTACAAACCCATGATCGATGGGCCACCACCAATCGGAAGCAATTAGTGCCTATGACCGAAAAAGAAAAAATGTTGGCAGGTCAAAACTATGACTCCCGTGATCCGGAGTTGTTGGCCCGATATCATCTGGCAAGGGGATTGATGCAAGCCTACAATGCCTTAGATTCTGAGGAATTGCAGCAAAGAGAAGATTTGCTCGCTCAACTTTTAGGAAACAAAGCTAAAGGCGTGTGGATCGAAGCCCCTTTTTTCTGCGATTATGGCGCGTATATTTCGATCGGTGAAAACACATTTGTAAACACCAATTGCTTTTTTCTGGATAACAATCATATCACGATAGGGAAAAATGGACTCATAGGACCCTATGTTCAAATCTATACGGCCAATCATCCCTTAAGGGCAACAGAACGTATCGTT
>CALIJE010000095.1 GCA_938017825.1 uncultured Flavobacteriaceae bacterium | reverse complement strand
TGGGTAGAAAGTATTCAAATTACCAAAGGTGCCGGTAGCGTAGTCAACGGCTATGAGAGTATTTCGGGCCAGATCAATACTGAATTGGTGAAGCCGTTTACCGACAATTTACTTTTTGTAAATGCCTATGGAAATGTAAATGGACGCTTAGAATTGAACACACATTTCAATAAAAAGCTATCCGATAAGGTAGCCATGGGTATGTATGTTCACGGAAATTTGAGAAATAAAATGGAGGAGAACAATGGAGACGGCTTTTTAGACGCACCATTGGCAGAGCAAATCAATGTGATGAACCGATGGCAATACCAAAATGCCGAAAAAGGCTGGGTTAGCTTTTTTAATATTCGCTACCTGAGTGACGAAAAACAAACTGGTGAGCTAAATTTCGACCCGAATACCTTTGGTCAAAATACGAGCGATCCCTTGTGGGGAAGTGTAATCAATACCAAGCGTTTTGATACCTCCTTAAAATTGGGTTACGTTTTTCCCGAATTGCCGTTTCAGAGTTTTGGTTTTCAAGCGGCGTATAGCAATCACGATCAAGATTCTTTTTTTGGACGTAACACCTATGATATTGAGCATGAAAGTGTTTTTTCCAACTTTCTCTTTAATTCGATTATCGGAGACACTAGGAATAAGTTCACCACAGGAATTACCTATGCGTATGATGGGTACACCGAGGTGGTCAATGTAGATAATTTTGCTAGAGAGGATGTTTCCGCAGGTGCTTTTTTCGAATACAATTATGAAAACCTTGAAAAGCTGAGTTTAACAGCAGGGCTGCGTGTTGATACACATAATCGTTTAGGAACCTATATATCTCCCCGTTTGCATGTGCGCTATACCCCATGGGACCGTGCAAGTTTACGAGGTTCATTCGGTAGGGGTAGGAGAGCGGCCAATATTTTTGCAGAGAATCAACGGTTATTCGCTTCTTCAAGAGCAATTCAAATTTTAGACACTGAAGGAAGTATTTATGGTTTAGACCCTGAGGATGCTTGGAACTACGGGATGAGCTTTTTACAAGGTTTTACTTTTTTAAACAGACAGGGAAATGTGACACTCGATTTTTATCGAACCGATTTTGTGAATCAGGTCGTGGTTGATTGGGAAAACCCAAACGCTGTCTTCTTTTATAATTTAGATGGGAAAAGTGTGGCCAATAGTTTCCAGATCGAGGTGAATCATGAGGTTTTGAAGAATCTTGAATTTCGCACTGCTTATAAATTCTATGATGTACATACCGATTATAGAAATGGGCGTTTGCAAAAGCCATTGCAGGCTCAACATCGCTTTTTTGTCAATTTAGGCTATGAAACAGATGCCTTGGAAAATGGGTCACAATGGAAATTTGATTATACGGTACATACCTTGGGTAAGCAACGATTACCGAATACCGATGTTAATCCTCCAGAATTTCGTTTGGGCACCTATACAGAGGGCTATAGTTTAATGAACGCACAAGTAACCAAAGTGTTCTCAAAAGCCTTCGAAGTATATGTAGGTGGTGAGAATTTGACTAATTTTAAGCAGTTGAACCCAGTTTTGGGTGCAGATGACCCTTTTGGCGCAAATTTTGATACCAGTATCGTATATGCGCCTATTATGGGGAGAATGTTTTATACAGGTTTCAGATATAAATTAAATTAACCAGAGAGTCATTCGTAAAGACCCAACCAAATAAAAACAATTACGATGAAAAAAATAGTACTTACAATTGCGATGATTTTCGTTACTGTATTGACCTTTGCACAAGAAAAGAACAAGAAAATGACTATGGAGGTAGACGGCGTTTGTGAAATGTGCAAAGTGCGCATTGAAAAAGCGGCCTTGGGCGTTAAAGGAGTAAAATATGCCTATTGGGATATTCCTTCACATCAGTTGTCCTTGATACTCGACGAACGTAAGACCGATGCAATGAAGGTAAAAACGGCCTTGGTCGCCGTGGGTCATGACACCAAAGAGCTTAAAGCTACCAAGGAAGCTTACGATGCCATTCACCCATGCTGCAAGTATCGCGATGATGCTGCCGATGATAGTGAGAAACATAGACCGTAACATGGCATTTGCGATAGTCTACATGATGTGTTCATTACCTTCTACTGAGGTCGATGGTAAGTTCGTTCGAAATTAAGTCACCGTTTTCAGAGAAACCCTGTAATTGAAGTTTTAGTATTTCTTGCCCGTCAACGGGTACCTTAAAGGAAATTACCCCTTCACTGTTAGATACTATTTTAGGTATCCAGGAGATGATGCCATAGTGCTCAAATGACCTATTGGATGTTGAATGGTAATTTGGTCTTGTGAAAGCGGAGGAAAGTTCATGACCATTTTCGACAATAAATTCTTTAGATTCCATTAAGGCTTCCCTATTGTTTCTGTCTTTATACTTTTCATTCGTAAAAACTACGAATGTCGAAGGTGCGCAGCGACCTGACTTATAATAAATTTCATCAATAAATTCTAATCTCAGAAACGCTTGATTCATTGCATATTTGTAAAAAACCCCGTCTATTACAAGGCTAGGGGAAAGTATATCACTTCTGCGACATCTTTCGGCAAACTGCAGTGTCCCTGCAATTGTTGGGTCTGGATGCAATGGGTTTACAAAGATTACCTTAAACCCGTAGGAACGAATATAGTTTTCCAAGGTGCCTTTTGCGATTAAAGTGCTATCTATTTTACGGCCGTCATATCTTCCAAAGAACTTTTCATATTTTAATCTATTGGCCTTGACCGTTACCTCTTCGAGCTGCTCAACCTCTTTGAACAAAAGATTGGGATTCTTGGTTGTAGTCGTGCTTTGTTTCTTAGGATGTTCGCGTTTTGGACGATAAACATGCCGAAACTTCTCATCTATGGGTAAAGTGGTAAAAAAGAAATTTGCATATACCGGCAACCCTTTTTTATTCAATAAGGTTAAAGTGAATTTGGAGCCCTTGGCCAATATTAGATTGTCGAATAGGAATTTTTTCTCCCGATTCAATAGGGTAGTTTCAAAGAGACCGTTGTCCTTGGAATAGAGCATAACTAATAAGGAATCATTTTCTGTATCGAATAAATTAACGTAGCCGCTGATCTGACTCAGTGCAGTGATTCGTTTTGCCGGTATAAGGTTTGGATTCTTGATGTTTTTCCACTTGTACTGACCCCAACCCTTTAGCATAAGAACATTATCCAAAATGTACTTGGCAGAATCTTCGGTAACAAAGGGAATTTCCTGTAATTGTGATATGGTTTCATGAGGTATGATCCCATTCAGAAAAAAAGAAGATGGAATATTACGATACTCAGAATCCGCAAGACTCTTCTGGGGTAGTACCGAAAGACTTAGGTTATTTGTAACAGATTGAATTTTTTTTGAATTGTTCTTGATATAAATTATCATAGAATCGTTTTGCCGTTCTACATTCAGTAATTGAGAAGATAAAGTTGCATTGTCTGGGTGTGCGAACACCAACCGCTCTGCATGTACTTCGTTATTTATAGCTAAACTCAAGGTATTTACTCCTTTGAATAAGGAAGAAACCGGTATGATGATTTCCGCCGACCTACGCTGATTTTTGAATCGAACCGGCAAGTCAATAAGGTTTCCATCTTTATGAATCAACAATGATATTTCTTGTTCTAAGCGCTGATTTTTAGAATTGATGGTAACCAACAACAAATCCTTGCCATAATTGTAATCGGTTGAGATGGTGTATCCAGATGATCTAGGAGAAGGCACTTTTTGGGTAAAAACCTTATCGCCTATGTATACCTTAACTTGATGCTGTTCTTGAATTCTTGGAATAAAAGAAAATCGCCCTATACCAATATCATTAATCGAAACTGTTGTGCTGATGGCACCTTTTGTGCTTTGAAGTATTACCCTATCTGGAACGACCGGTTCATTGTTGGAATCAGAGACTCGTAGGGCACAAGTTCCGAGTACGCCATCTAGTAAGTGACCGCTTTCAGCTTGAATTTCTATTTGTATTTCCTCTAACAATTCCGTGCTGTCAAAAGCAGAAGGCGTAGTATCAAAATTCAAAACTTTAATTTTGTATACACTAGAATCGTCTTCGATTAAGTCTTGCATAGCGGTTGTGTATGCCTGAATATAGTACGCTCCTGATGGCAGTTCATCGGCAAGTAGAATGTCATTAAACCCCTTGTTATTTGAATGAAGTACAGTTTTTGAGGACACTATTTCTCCAAGACTATTGATCAAATCAATATTGATGTACTCTTCTTCAAGAGAAATGGCTTCCTCCTTTTTATTGTAGACGTAGGTGCTAAACCAAATTTGCTCTCCGCTTACAAAAGTCGTTTTGTT
>CALIJE010000094.1 GCA_938017825.1 uncultured Flavobacteriaceae bacterium | reverse complement strand
AGACCAAACACTTCATTTACTCTTGTCCCAAGAGGATACCGACGGCGACAAAAAGATTACCAAAGAAGACACCGGGCCAAAAAAATTTACGCTGCGCAATACTTTGGGCAGCGATTACGACATCGCAGGTACCTATTATCTGTCTAACTTGCTTCAAGAACTTGCATTGGCCAAAAATCAAGGCTTGGTCGAGGTCGAGATACCCTTGGCCAAAATCGAGGAAGCCCCGGCCCATAGAATTTCAAGAACCATTAGAGAGGTATTTTGGGACGACCTTACACGGTCAATGGACGAAAAGGGGATTGCGAAAATCATTGGTGATGATAAGACAGAGAGCGGCGGCAATAGAATATATGTGCCCTATGGGGATAATGCAGCTCAAGAATTCTATAACAAAATTTCCAGTACCCATGATTTGGAGGTAGTGGTGCTACCAAAAGAGATCACTCCCGAATACGTAAAGTCGATCAATACAAAACCAGGAATCTTAAGTCTAAAATTAAAAGGTGATCAAGCTACCCCTTTTGTGGTGCCGGGTGGCCGGTTCAATGAGATGTATGGCTGGGATAGTTACTTTGAGGGTATCGGGCTTCTATTGGATGACCGCCTTGACTTGGCAAAGAGTATGGTCGATAACTTCTGTTACCAAATAGAACATTACGGTAAAATTCTCAATGCCAACCGTTCTTATTATTTGACCCGTACACAGCCACCTTTTTTGAGTTCATTTATTAGAGAGGTCTTTGAGAAAAATCCGGCACTAGGCAAAGACTGGCTCGATCAGGTGCTCACTGTTGCTATCAAAGAATATGAAACCGTATGGATGGAAAAGGGCAAACGCCTGACGCCAAATGGACTGAACAGATATTTGGCCGGGGGGATAGGAATTCCTCCAGAAACTGAAAAAGGGCATTTCAATGAAGTACTACAAGTGTATGCAAAGAAACATGGATTGCCTATTTCAGAATTGATCGAACGATATCAAAGCGGAACTTTACAAGATGAAGATCTAGACGCCTATTTTATCCATGATCGTAGCTTGCGCGAAAGTGGCCACGATACTTCCTGGCGCTTAGATGATGTATGTGCTGATTTAAATACGGTTGATTTGAACTCCCTTCTTTATAAATATGAGACCGATTTTGCTTATCTGATCGAAACCTATTTCTGTGATAAATTCAAAACAATCACGAAAATATATACCTCTGAATATTGGTTGCAAAAAGCGGAAAGTCGCAAGAAGCTGATGAATACCTTCTTATGGTCAAACGAGGATCAAAGCTATTTTGATTATAATATCTCTGAAAATTCGAAAAGCGGTTTCGGCTCGGCGACCAATTTTTATCCCTTATGGGCAAACTGTTGTTCCCAAGAACAGGCCAGTGTTATGGTGAAGAACCTGATGCTAGGCTTCAAAGCTAAAGGTGGTATCGTCTCCACGACCAAGGAGTCGGTTGAGCGCTTGGCCACTGATGATACACAAAAGCAGTGGGACTATCCCAACGGATGGGCTCCCCATCAAATGCTCATTTGGAAAGGCCTTCTCAATTACGGTTTTGACAAAGAAGCACAAGAATTGGCCTATAGATGGCTTTGGATGATTACCCGGAATGCGGTTGATTACAATGGAACGATTCCGGAGAAATATGATGTGGTATCATGCACCCATAAGGTCTATGCCGAATACGGAAATGTGGGCACCGAATTTGACTACATTACCACCTCTGGGTTTGGGTGGATGAACGCGTCATATCAATATGGGTTGAGTATTTTGCCCAAAAACCGAATTCACGATCTTAATCAATTGGCGGATCCGAAGGATATTTTTGGATAAGGCTTCCTAAATGCTCTTTATGGTTCAATGTGAAATCAAAGGAGATTAGAATTATATTTGTGTCTTAAATTTTTGAGAACATGAGCAAGGAAAAGAATAGACGAGAGGCATTGGTATATCATGCCAAGCCACAACCGGGTAAGATAAAAATCGTTCCGACCAAACCCTATTCTACCCAACGCGATTTGGCCCTTGCGTACTCGCCTGGCGTAGCCGAACCATGTTTGGAAATAGCCAAGGATAAAGACAATTCATATAAGTATACCTCAAAAGGAAATTTGGTCGCGGTCATTTCGAACGGTACCGCTGTGCTAGGTTTAGGCAATATAGGACCGGAAGCCTCTAAACCGGTTATGGAAGGTAAAGGCCTGTTGTTTAAGATTTTCGCGGATATTGATGGTATGGATATCGAGGTGGATACAGAGGACGTTGATAAGTTTATTGAGACCGTAAAGATGATTGCCCCAACTTTTGGGGGAATTAATTTGGAAGACATTAAAGCTCCTGAAGCATTTGAAATCGAGCGAAGACTAAAGGAGGAATTGGATATACCGGTTATGCACGACGACCAACACGGTACGGCGATAATTTCCGCGGCCGCTTTGTTGAATGCCTTGGAACTGACCGGGAAGAAAATCGAAAAGGTGCGCATTGTCGTAAGCGGGGCCGGAGCAGCCGCCGTGTCTTGCACGCGCTTGTATAAGGCTTTTGGCGCATTGGATGCCAATATCGTCATGCTGGATAGTAAAGGGGTTATTCGATCAGATCGCGAAAACCTCTCCAAAGAAAAAGCAGAATTTGCCACCGACAGAAAAATAGATACCTTGGATGAGGCCATGAAAGATGCCGATGTTTTTATCGGATTATCGATTGCCGATATCGTATCCCCCAAGATGTTGAAATCAATGGCCCAGGATGCAATTGTCTTTGCAATGGCGAATCCCAATCCTGAAATCAAATACGACTTGGCCATTAAGACCAGGAAAGATATTATTATGGCCACTGGTAGGTCAGACCATCCCAATCAGGTAAATAATGTGCTGGGCTTCCCCTTTATTTTTAGGGGAGCGCTAGACGTACGTGCAACGGGAATCAACGAGGCTATGAAAATGGCGGCTGTTAAGGCCCTGGCAGAACTCACCCGCGAGCCGGTGCCCGAGCAAGTCAATATTGCGTACGGCGAAACACGTTTGACCTTTGGTAAGGAGTATATTATCCCTAAACCTTTTGATCCGAGATTAATTTCCGAGATTCCCCCGGCTATTGCCAAAGCTGCCATGGATAGTGGAATCGCTCGAGAACCAATCGATGATTGGGATCGTTACAAAGAGGAATTGCTACAACGTTCTGGAGAGGATAATAAGGTGGTTCGTTTGTTGCACACGCGGGCAAAAATGAATCTCAAGAAAATAGTTTTTGCGGAGGCAGATCACTTAGACGTTCTGAAGGCCGCACAAATTGCTCATGAAGAGGGTATTGCGATCCCGATCCTGTTGGGCAATAAGGAAATCATCTTGGAGCTGATGAAAGAACTTGAGTTCGAGGCTGATGTGCAAATCATAAACCCGCAATCAAAAGAGGCTGCCGAGAAAAGAAATCAATACGCAGAAAAGTATTGGCTAGATCGAAGAAGAAAGGGAACCACCTTTTATTCGGCTCAAACTCAAATGAAAAAAAGAAATTCGTTTGGGGCAATGATGGTCTTGGAGGGAGATGCCGATGGAATGATTTCTGGCTATTCTCGGGCATATCCCATGGTCTTAAAACCTGTTTTCGAAATTATCGGAAGGGCTTCTGGAGTGACTAAAGTGGCGACGGTGCATATCATGATCACTAAAAAAGGCCCCTTGTTTCTGGCCGACACTTCGATCAATATCGAACCCACGGCAGAGGAATTGGCCGAAATCGCCCAAAATACAGCCAATGTATCTTCTACATTTGGTTTTAATCCTGTTATGGCAATGTTGTCTTATGCGAATTTTGGGTCGTCAACACATCCTAATGCGAAAAAAATCAAAGAAGCGGTTCGTATCTTACATGAGAAAAATCCCGATTTGGTGGTAGACGGAGAAATTCAAACCGATTTTGCACTGAATAAAGAATTGTTGCAAAGTCAATTTCCTTTTTCCAAATTGGCAGGTAAAAAGGTAAATACCCTTATTTTTCCCAATTTAGAATCGGCGAACATTACCTATAAACTGATCAAAGAACTGAACGGTGCAGATTCTATCGGACCTATAATGGTAGGGCTAAAAAGATCGGTTCATATACTACAACTGGGTGCTAGTGTAGACGAAATAGTAAATATGACGGCCGTTGCCGCAATCGATGCCCAGGAAAGAGAAAAACGGTACAAAGCCAAAACCGGGCAATAATATAGGATAAACCAAGTGATTTTAACGCGCGCAGTTTGAAATAGCAAATAGAATATGATTCACCACCTTAAAGGAAAATTAGTCGAAAAGAATCCTACCAATGTAGTTGTGGAGTGCGGGGGTGTAGGCTATTTTGTGAATATTTCGCTGAATACGTTTTCAAAAATTTCCGATTCTGAGAGCATTCAAATTTATACCCATCTGCAGGTGAAAGAAGACTCCCATACACTCTTTGGTTTTGCCGAAAAATCGGAGCGCGAAATTTTTAGATTACTACTCTCCGTTTCCGGAATCGGTTCCAGTACTGCACGAACCATGTTATCATCGCTTTCCCCTACCCAAATTCGAGATGCGATTGCCTCTGGTGATGTGCCGACAATTCAAGGAATTAAGGGCATTGGAGCAAAAACCGCACAACGGGTCATTTTAGACCTAAAAGATAAAATTTTAAAAATCTACAATATTGACGAAGTTTCGCTCAATTCAAACAATACAAATAAAGATGAAGCGTTATCTGCTTTAGAGGTTCTTGGATTCGCACGCAAGCAGGCAGAACGTGTCATCGATAAAGTGCTTACCCAAGATTCCTCCCTAAGCGTCGAAGATATCATAAAACAGACGCTGAAAAATTTGTAATCAGTTTGAAAACAGGGGCAATAACAAATCTTAAATTTTCATTTAAGTTTACTTTCCTATTCGTACTATGCTTAATGGTTACGGGTGCGTTGTATGCCCAAGAGGAGCAACCCCAAGATTCATTGAGCCAACAAGTAGATTCGGTTAAGACGGGCTACGATATTGGCAAAATTCTGCTCAATAACCCAGATAGCATTGTTGCTAAATATGTATATGACCCAACCTTGGGCGGATATGTCTATTCTGAGAAATTGGGTGACTTCAATATCGGGTATCCGGTCATACTTTCTTCAGAGCAGTATTTAGAGCTGGTTCGTAAAGAAGGTATGAAGTTGTATTTCAAGGAAAAGTCAGATGCTTTTTCTGGGAAGAAGGCTGGTAGCGAGGAGGCACGAAAAGACCTCTTGCCCAATTTTTATGTAGACAATAAGTTTTTTGAATCTATTTTCGGAGGTACTGAAATCGATATCGACCCACAGGGATCTGTCGCAATGGATTTAGGCGTTATCTGGCAAAAAAATGATAACCCAGCTCTCTCTCCAAGAAATAGAAGTAATCTTTCCTTTGATTTTGATCAACGAATTAGTCTAAGTATGTTGGGTAAAATTGGTGAGCGCCTGCAAGTGAACGCCAATTATGATACCGAAGCGACCTTCGACTTTCAGAATATCATGAAATTGGACTATACCCCAACGGAAGATGATATTATACGAAAAATAGAATTCGGTAACGTTAACATGCCTCTGAATAGCTCATTGATTCAAGGCGCTCAAAGTCTTTTCGGGGTCAAAACACAATTGCAATTCGGCAAGACCACAGTGACGGCGGTTTTCTCGGAACAGCAATCCCAGAACAATACGGTTGTAGCACAGGGAGGCGGTACCATTAACGATTTTGACCTATCTGCCTTAGACTATGAAGAGGACAAGCACTTTTTCCTAGCGCAGTATTTTAGGGATAACTACGATGAAGCATTGGAGAGTTACCCCTATATCAAAAGTCAAATACAAATTACCCGATTAGAGGTGTGGGTAACCAATCGCGGCCAGCAGACACTTAATGTTCGAAATATTGTAGCGCTTCAAGATTTGGGTGAGGCCCTTTCGGGGCAAACACGTGTGGGTAATGAAGGGGGTGTTACGACGGCCTTTTTTAATACCGATCCGGGTACCGGAAACCTTCCGCGAAACAATGCAAATGATTTTGATCCTCAATTGTTGATAACCGGGGGAGGTGCACTAAACGACAATATCCGTGACATTGCCACGGTTGACAATGCCTTTAACGCAGCTTCTTTTAATGCTGGTTATGTGCTTAGCCAAGGTACCGATTATGCTATTTTGGAAAATGCTCGCAAACTAGAGCTAAGCAGGGACTATGAATTTAATTCGCAATTGGGTTACATTTCTTTGAATCAACGTTTGAGCAACGATGAGGTTTTGGGTGTGGCGTTTCAGTACACCGTGAACGGGGAGGTCTATCAGGTTGGTGAATTTGCAAACGGGGGTGTAGATGCCACGACTATTAGTACGGGCCCTACCACGCCTATCATCAATAACAATACACTGATATTAAAACTATTAAAAAGTAACATTACCAATATTTCAGATCCGATTTGGGATTTGATGATGAAGAATATTTATGCCACTGGTGCTTTTCAGTTGAGTCAAGATGACTTTAAAATGAATATTCTGTATTCAGATCCAACTCCTCGAAACTATATTACCCCGATCGAAGAAGGTCCGGGTTCGGGCTGGCCAGATGGTCTTGATGAGCAAATTCTATTGAGTGTTTTCAATTTGGACAGATTGAATGCCTATAATGATATTCAACCGGGCGGTGATGGCTTCTTCGATTTCATTCCGGGGCTAACGGTAAACACCCGAAACGGTCGCATTATTTTTACCAAAGCCGAACCTTTTGGGGAATTCCTTTATAGTCGCTTAAACGGAAATAGTCTTGTTGGCTATGACGATCCCGATAACTATAATGCCAATCAGCAAAAATACGTGTTCAGGGATATGTATGAGCTGACCAAGGCGGCGGCCCTTCAAAATCCGGAAAAAAACAAGTTCATTCTAAAAGGACGCTATAAATCAGAAGGAAGCAATGGTATTCCAATAGGTGCTTTTAATGTACCCAGGGGATCGGTGCGTGTTACTGCTGGCGGTAGACAATTGCAAGAAGGTATTGACTATGTGGTCAACTATCAAGCCGGTACCGTACAAATTCTAGACCCTAGTCTAGAGGCCTCGAACATTCCCATTAATATCTCAGTAGAAAACAACGCGGTGTTCGGTCAGCAGACACGACGTTTTACCGGGGTAAATGTAGAACATCAAGTGAACAAGAACTTTGTGTTGGGCGGTACGATTTTGAACTTGAACGAAAGACCGTTGACTCAGAAGTCTAACTTCGGTGTTGAGCCTGTAAACAATACAATTTATGGCTTTAACGGAAACTTCTCGACCGAGATTCCTTTCTTGACCCGTATGGTCAATAAGCTACCGAATATAGATACCGATGTACCATCGAACTTCTCGTTAAGGGGCGAGGTGGCTTGGTTAAAGCCCGGGTCACCTAAAAATGCCGATTTTCAGGGTGAAACAACTACCTATTTAGATGATTTTGAAGGTGCTCAGGCGCTGATAGACATTCGGTCTGCTCTGGGCTGGAGTTTAGCCAGTGTTCCTGCCGATAGGGAAGGAACATCAGGCGATTTGTTGGGCAAAGGCTTCAATAGGGCAAAAGTGGCATGGTATACGATTGATCCGATCTTCTATACGAATCAACGCCCAGATGGCATCAATGATAGCGATATTTCCTTAAACGAGTCGAGACGTATTTTTATCGATGAGGTATTCCCACGGGTCGAAGTCGCTCAAGGGCAGACACAACAGCAAACCACATTTGATATCGCCTATTATCCGAACATGAAGGGTCCTTATAATGCCAATACAGACGCAGATTTTACCACTAACCCACAAGATAATTGGGGTGGTATTATGCGTTCATTGAGCAGTACCAATTTTGAACAGGCCAATGTAGAGTTTATTCAGTTTTGGGTGATGGATCCCTTTGAAGAAAACGTAGGAACAACGCCAGGAAAGTTGGTCATTGAATTGGGTAACATTTCTGAGGATATTTTGGCCGATGGAAGAAAACAGTACGAAAACGGTTTGCCGGTTTTGGCGGGTGATACCGATACAAGGCCAACCGATTGGGGAGAAGTGCCCCAAACACAGGCGCTAGTATATGCCTTTGATGTTGATGAAGCTTCACGTGCGGCGCAGGATGTTGGTCTTGACGGATTACAGGATAGTGAAGAAGGCCGCTACGGAACAGGGCCCGACCCTGCAAACGACAATTACGAGTACTTCTTGCAGCGAGAGGGAAGCATTCTGAACAGGTATTTGAATTTCAATAATACCCAAGGCAACTCACCTATTGAGGTTACCAATGACAATCGCGGAAGTACCACGTTGCCCGATGTGGAGGATATTGATCGCGATTTGACCATGAACACGATCGATAGTTATTATCGTTATGAAGTGGAAATAAAACCAGGTACCAATATCGGCGATAAATATGTTACCGATATCAGGGATACCGTATATGCGGCGCCAAGAATACCCGATGGTAGTTCAAAGAGAAGTCGTTGGATACAATATAAGATTCCTTTGAGCGATATTACCCCTGCGAATACGTTTGGTGGAATCAGCGACCTAAGGTCGGTAAGCTCAATGCGTATGTACTTGACCGATTTTACCGATGATGTGGTACTGCGTTTTGCAAGTCTTGATTTGGTTCGTGGCGATTGGCGTACCTACACCAAAAGTTTGGAGGAAAATGGAGATCTGCCCGAAACCGATGCGACTTCACTCGATGTAAATGCTGTGAACATTCAAGAAAACGAACAGCGCAGCCCCATACCCTATGTGTTGCCTCCAGGAGTATTCAGGGAGCCTTTGAACAATAACAATACGGTTATCCGTCAAAATGAGCAGTCCTTGTCATTGGTGGTCAATAATCTCGAGCCCGAAGATGCGAGGGGCGTATTCAAGAATTTGAGTATCGACTTAAGGCAATACCAAAAAATAAAGATGTTCATGCATGCCGAAGAGGTCGGCATGGAACAGAATCCAGATACGCCGCCCTTGGTCGGTTTCTTGCGCATCGGTACAGATTTCTCGGAGAATTTTTATCAGATCGAACTACCACTTCAGTTTACCGATTGGGGGGCTATTAGCGATACCGAAATTTGGCCAGAAGCTAATGAGATGGATGTATTGCTCAATGATTTGAAGAAAATAAAGTCGCTCCGTATCAATTTAAGACAGACTGGCATTCCGTTGAGCGATACCCGTTATTATGAAATTGAGGATGGCGAGCCCGTTGAAAAACTAGCCACCGATCCAAGAACCGATGGAAAGTTGCGTATTGGTATAAAGGGAAATCCGTCTTTAGGAAATATCCGTTCCATGATGGTGGGGATTAAGAATATCAGTGACCGAACCGCCGATGGCGAAGTATGGTTTAATGAACTGCGCTTGGCCGGTTTAGATAATAATGGCGGTTGGGCAGCAATCGTGGCCATGGATGCCAACATAGCCGATTTTGCCAATATCACCGCAACCGGCAGCCAAAGCACTTCAGGGTTCGGTGCCATTGATCAGATGCCGAACGAGCGTGCACGTGAAGATGCTGTTTCTTATGATATAGTGACCAATGTAAATATGGGTCAGCTATTGCCGGCAAAATGGGGCATTCAGTTACCGTTCAACTACGGGATATCCGAACAGATCATCACACCCGAATTTGATCCTGAGTTCGATGATTTGCGTTTAGATGATTTGATCACCTCGGCCACCAGTGAAGAAGATGCCGAAAACATTAGAAATCGTGCTGAAGACTATACCAAACGCAAAAGTTTAAACTTGATCGGGGTTCGAAAGAACAGAAGTGAAGAGGCCGATGCGAATTTCTATGATATCGAGAATTTCACCTTTAATTATTCCTACAACCAAACAGATCACCGCGATTTTGAAGTAGAGAAACTAAAAGATCAAAGTGTCAATGCTGGCTTTGTGTACAATCACAATTTTAAACCGGTCGAAATCGCGCCCTTCCAGAAAAAAGATTCCTTGTTCAATGGCAAGTATTGGAAATGGTTAAAAGATCTAAACTTTAACCTATTGCCAACAACCATTTCATTGAATTCCAATATCAACAGACAATTCAATAGGCAAACCTTCCGTAATGTGATACCGGCAGGTGAAGATCCGGCAAACTTCTTGTCGTTGCCCGAATTGCAACAGCGTAATTACCTGTTTGATTGGCAGTATACCGTAAATTATGCCCTAACGAAATCGTTACGCGTAAACTTTACCGGCTCCAATAATCATATCGTTCGTAATTACCTCGAGGATCCGAACAATCCAGAATCGGAAGTTGACAAGGCCCTTAGTGTTTGGGATGGTTTTTGGGACCTTGGGGAACCCAATCGACATTCGCAGCAAATGCAACTGAACTATGAAATTCCGTTTGCGAAAATCCCTGCGCTCGATTTTATTAGCGCACAATATTCCTATACTAGCAACTTCGATTGGCAGCGCGGTGGCGATGCCTTGAACCTGGCCGTGGCCCAACAACAAAATCCAGGTGTGGTTTCGAGCGATTTAGACATTGTTTCGATCAATACCGTTCAAAATGCGAATACCCATAACCTTACGGCATCACTTACGATGCAAAAATTTTATGATCTTATCGGACTCAAAAAATCATCCGGTAAGTCATCTCAGATAGCCGCACCACGATCAGCCAATGCTGCCGAAAATGAAAAAGGGGCGAAAAAATCGAAGGCTAAAACAGGCAAGTTATGGAACACGGCAATTGATGTGATTACCATGGTGAAGCGTTTGAATGTAAATTACAACGAAACCAACGGTACTGTTTTACCTGGCTATACGCAAAGTGTTGGTTTTATAGGGTCGGCAAGACCTACTTTGGGCTTTGTTTTCGGAAGCCAAGCAGACGTTCGGTTTGAAGCCGCTCGGAATGGTTGGTTGACCAATTTTGATGGGTTTAACGAGCAATTTATAAAACGTACCACCAAGCAGTTGAATATTACGGCCACGGCCCAGCCTACAAAAACCTTGACCATTGATTTGGTTGCAGATCGGCAATATTCGAACAGCCTCCAAGAAAATTATAAAATAGATCTAAATAGTGGTGATCCGTATATTTCGCAGACGCCTAACAACTTTGGTAATTTCAGTATCTCTACCATGATGATCGGTACCGCATTTGGCAAGAGTGATGAGTTCGATTCCAAGAACTTTGAGCAGTTTAAGGCCAATAGAATTACAATTGCCAACCGTTTGGAAGCCGATCGTGGCAATCAGTCGGGCGGGGTCGATGCAGAGGGCTTTCCGAGTCGCTATGGCAAAACGCAACAGGAGGTATTATTAGGTTCTTTCTTCGCGGCCTATACCGGCCAGAACGTTGATCGGGTGAATTTGGATATTTTCCGCCAGATACCGATTCCGAACTGGAATATTAAATATACGGGCCTAATGCAAAACAAATGGTTCAAGAAAAAGTTCAAACGTTTCTCATTGCAGCATGGTTACCGCGCGGCCTACAGTATCAATTCGTTCCAGACCAATTTGGAAAAGCAAAACGGAAGTTTCGATGTTGAAACAGGGGATCTATTGCCAGACCTGATTTTGAACAATGTCGTACTTAATGATGCCTTTAACCCTTTGCTACGAGTTGATTTCGAGATGAAGAATTCAGTAAGTGTGTTGGCCGAAGTGCGCACCGATCGTGCGTTGTCATTGAGTTTGGACAATAATCTTATGACAGAGATTAATGGAAAGGAATATACCCTAGGGCTTGGTTACCGTATAAAGGACGTAAAATTCGTAACCAATATCGGCGGTCAGAAGACCCGTTTAAAAGGCGATTTAAATTTGAAGGCAGACTTTAGTCTACGTGATAATATCACTATTATTAGAAACTTGGATATCGAGAACAATCAAATTACCTCAGGCCAGAATTTGCTTTCGATAAAATTTACAGCCGATTACGCCTTGACCAAAAATTTGAACGCCCTCTTTTTCTACGATCATTCATTCTCCAAGTTTGCAGTGTCTACCGCGTTCCCACAAACAACGATCAATAGCGGTTTTACACTGCGCTATAACTTTGGGAATTAAAGCATTGTCAGGTGACTTTTTTGGCTCAATGCAATCTGTTCCCAATTCTTTGATAACTTCTCGCAAATCAGTTACATTTGCTTCACTAATCAATATTTCTCAAATGAACATACCAGCAGAACTAAAATATACCAAAGACCATGAATGGATTAGCATAGAAGGTGATGTGGCAACCGTAGGCATTACTGATTTCGCACAAAGTGAATTGGGCGATATTGTCTATGTAGAGGTCGAGACTTTAGACGAGACCTTGGCCAAGGAAGAGGTATTTGGAACCGTTGAGGCGGTAAAGACGGTGTCTGACCTTTTTCAACCTTTGAGCGGAGAAATCATTGCTTTTAATGAAGCCTTGGAGGATGAACCCGAAAAGGTAAATTCAGACCCTTATGGTGAAGGATGGATGGTAAAGATAAAATTGAGCGATGCTTCCGAAGTAGCTGATTTGCTTAGTGCAGATGCCTACAAAGAGTTGATCGGTGCTTGATAGAAACCGTTTTACAATTTCTTTTTTTGGTTGGATGGCCCTGGTGACCATGTTGAGCCTTATTTCGTTTTCTACATCCGATATACCCAAAGTCGAAATTCCGGGTCTTGACAAGCTAGCGCACTTTATGTTTTACAGTGTAGCTACCATATTGGGTTGTTTTTACGCGAGGGAGCGCACCAAGGGAATGAAATCCCTGAAGTTAGTGACAATTGTTTTTGCATTGGTAACCATCATTTACGGAACAATTATTGAGGTATTACAACATATGATGAAAGGCGAACGCGACGGAAATGTATTTGATGGGATGGCCAATATATCGGGTACCCTCGTCGGTGTCTGTTGTGTATTATGGCTTTTTTCGGAGAAAGGGCCTTTGCAATGGAAGATTAAGAGCTGAACCTATAAAATTCGAACCAGTACGATTTCATTTTGTGTAAACCGATTAATTAATTAAATTAGCAAACATTAAAATCATAGGATATGGAACTTAAAAAGAACCCAAAAGCGGATGTAGGCCGAAACAGTAGTCTTTACTTCATTGTTGGTCTTGCATTGGTTATGGCGATTACGTATACCGCATTAGAGTGGAAAACGTACGATGATAGTGGAGAATATGATATCTCTATGAACATTGATGACGAGTTGGATGAGGAGGTGCCCATGACCGAACAAATCAAAACACCACCTCCACCACCGCCACCTGCTGCACCCGAAATTATCGAGGTAGTTGAAGATGAGGAAGAAGTTGAGGAAACCGTAATAGAGTCGACCGAAACTTCTCAAGAAGAAGAGGTGGTAGAAGTAGATGATATTGCAACAGAAGAGGTATTCGAAGATGTCGATGTACCTTTTGCCGTAATTGAGGATGTACCTGTCTTCCCAGGATGCGAGAAAGAAAGTAATAAGAGAGCGTGTTTTCAGAAAATGATGCAGAAGCACATCAACAAGAATTTCCGTTACCCAGAAATTGCTCAGGATATGGGTATTCAGGGTAGGGTTAGTGTAATGTTTACTATCCAAAAAGATGGGAGCATTGGTAACGTTAGAATGCGTGGACCTGACAAAAACCTTGAAAAAGAAGCTGCACGTATTATCGGTAAGCTTCCGAGAATGACTCCCGGAAAACAAAGAGGTAGAGCCGTAAGGGTACCTTTTAGTATTCCGATTACCTTTAAACTACAGTAAAATATTTTCCATAAAATTAGAAAATCCCAAGTGCAAGCTTGGGATTTTTTATTGGATATGATGTAGCAAGCAGCCACATTTAAGAAAGGTTACTTTTTCTCAGTTAGACTCGTATAAATCGTTTCCCTTAAGCGTTCGGGATTAATAAAGCCATTCCCATGTGATGCATCGTATTTTGATGAAGTGGTTGCATCTGCCTTAACGGCTTCCAAGCTCTTTCCTTCATCGATCAACACCTGAATATTGTTTTTTATTTCCTCCAACATGGCAACATAGCTTTCGAGTTCCTTTTTGGTCGATGGTCTTCCGTGACCGGGAATGATTTTGGTGTCGTCATTTATGACCATTAAGGCTTTCTTATGTGCAGCAATATATCCGTTAATGCTCCCGCCGCTTTTTAAGTCCATGTAAGGATACCTTCCTGCGAAATAGGTGTCACCCATATGCAACACGTTATTTTGGCTAAAATAGACCATGGCGTCCCCATCGGTGTGTGCATTGTGAACATGAAAGCCCATAATGGTCTCCTCACCGTCATAAAAGGTAATATCCTCTGAGAAAGTTACCTCAGGAAGCATCTTGCTCAAGTACTCTGCCGTGATTTCACCCTTCTCGAGCTTCTTTTCTTGATTGCTTTTTATGCGATCGCGCACATTGTCTTGGGCAACCAAAACGACAGTTTCAGAATTGAAATTCGCATTTCCGCCCGAATGGTCTCCGTGCATATGGGTGTTGAATAGAAAGGCTATGGGTTTATCGGTCAAACCAGTTATGGCCGTTTTTAATTTGTCGCTCAAGCGGGCAAACTGATCGTCGATCATAAAAACATAATCCTGGCCTACATAAATTCCGATATTGCCACCCTGTCCGGTAAGCATATAAACATTTTGCGAAAGGGTGTCAACTTTGATGGTGACTTCTTCATTTTGCGCAATGGCAAAAGTCGCCATGAATAGAGCTAATGCTAGAGATAGGAAGGGTGATTTGCTTTTCATTTTGTGCCTTTTTTTGGGTTTCTTCAAATATAGGATTAATTGTAGCAATTCGTTGCAGAAATAGGGTTTGGGGTCTATCTTTGCAGCCGTAAATAGAATAGATGAAAACTGCAGTGGGCACGGCTAAAAACAATTCTTGGTCCTTGGTTTTTTCCGACTTTAAGGAAATCACGAAAGCTAGGCTGGCCGTTAGTGTGGTTTTTTCTTCTATTGCAGGCTATTTTCTGGGAGCGACCGAAATTAGCTGGGTTGCCGTTTCGCTTTTGGCTTTCGGAGGATATTGTACCGTAGGGGCATCGAACGCATTTAATCAAATTATCGAAAGAGATTTGGATGCTTTGATGAATCGTACCAAGAATAGACCTATTCCCTCAGGCCGGATGTCTGTGAACAAGGCCATGACCATCGCTGTTTTTCTGACGATCTTAGGGCTGGTTTCATTGTATTACCTGAACGCACAGACGGCCATGTTCGGTGCAATTTCGATTTTTCTCTATACGAGTGTTTACACGCCTTTAAAAACGAAAACACCGTTGTCGGTTTTTGTGGGGGCGTTTCCCGGGGCAATCCCATTTATGTTGGGATGGGTGGCCGCCACCGATGATTTTGGAATCGAACCAGGCACCTTGTTCATGATTCAATTTTTTTGGCAATTCCCGCATTTTTGGGCCTTAGGCTGGATGTTAGACGAGGATTACAGACGCGGTGGGTTCAAAATGTTGCCAACGGGCAAAAAGGATAAAAGCACTGCTCTACAGATAATTATGTACACTTTTTGGATGCTATTGATTTCGGTGGTTCCTGTTTTTGGGATTACCGGTGAATTACATCTTTCGATTCCGGCGGCGATAATCGTTTTCTTGTTGGGTGCGGTAATGCTTTATTTTGCATTTCAATTGTACGCGAAAAAAGACAACGGCACTGCAAGAAAGTTGATGTTGGCAAGTGTAAGCTACATCACCTTGATGCAAATTGTATACGTAGTTGATAAAATGATATAAGATGGATTTAACCCAAGGCACCGCAAAGCAGAAGAACGATCGAGCAAAAAAAATGATGCTCTATTTTGGTATCGCGAGTCTTGTTATGGCATTCGCTGGCTGGACAAGTGCCTACATCGTAAGCCGAAGTCGCGAAGATTGGCTTTCGGAGATTGATCTCCCGAGTTCGTTTTTGATCAGTACCATCATTATCATATTGAGCAGCATCACTTACATTTTGGCCAAAAGGGCTATACAAAAGAATAACCGAAGTTTATGTTCTACGATGCTATGGCTAACATTGGCTCTTGGTATCGGCTTCATCGTACTGCAGTTCAGGGGTTTTGAGGAAATGTTGGCCAATGGATATTACTTTACCGGGCCTACCAGCACCATAAAAATGTCTTATGTCTTTTTGATCGCTGCGGTGCATATTGCACATTTGGTTGCAGGATTGATTTCTTTGTTGGTCGTTATATATAATCATTTTAAGGGAAAGTATTCTGCGGAAGAGTATTTGGGACTTTCATTGGGGGCCACTTTTTGGCATTTTTTAGACATTCTGTGGGTGTACCTTATGTTGTTTATGACCTTGGTCAAATAATAATTTGCGATAAAGACAGTTTTGATAACAAATCGGTTTTGTATGCACGAAGAAAACTGTAAATTTGTGCAACTTTTAACAATACGTTGATAAAATATGGATTCTACTGTAGCTACAGGTTCTGAAGAAAGTGTTTGGGGTGGAGGCAATCGCCCTTTGAATGCCAGTTATGGCAAATTAATGATGTGGTTCTTCCTAGTATCGGATGCGTTGACATTCTCTGGCTTCTTGGCGGCTTACGGGTTTTCTAGGTTCAAGTTTATTGAGACATGGCCTATTGCGGATGAGGTGTTTACACACGTTCCGTTCTTTCATGGCAACTATCCCATGATTTATGTGGCTTTCATGACCTTTATCCTGATTATGTCTTCGGTAACTATGGTACTTGCCGTGGATGCAGGACATAAAA
Organism: uncultured Flavobacteriaceae bacterium; assembly: GCA_938017825.1. Lineage (GTDB taxonomy): Bacteria > Bacteroidota > Bacteroidia > Flavobacteriales > Flavobacteriaceae > Pelagihabitans. The sequence continues at coordinate 8,434 of CALIJE010000094.1, read as the reverse complement.
TGAAGCAGAACGCTGTTATCTGGTACATGTTTTTAACGATTATCGGAGGCGCCATTTTCGTGGGCTCACAGGCTTGGGAATGGGCTACTTTTATAAAAGGTGATTTTGGAGCTGTAGAAACCAAGGGCGGCAGAATTCTTCAATTTGTCAAGGCCGATACCGGAGAGCGTGCAGCACTGGCTGATTTTGCCAAAGAAATAGCGGATGACCGGGAAGTGCATGAAAAAAGGAACGGAGTTTGGTTTTATGATGAAGGATATCAAACCAGCTTTAACCTAAATGAAGTTACTGCCGGCCTCAAGGCAAATCCAAATATTTTGATCCGTACGGAAACAATTAATAACGAAGGGGAGAAGACCTTGCTCAATAGGGAACAAACTTTAGAAAAGATCAAAGATGGTGTGATGGTGGTCGAGGGTGCAAATCTTGTTCGAAATGAATATGGTAGTCGCCTATTCGCCGATTTCTTTTTCTTTATAACTGGGTTTCACGGGTTTCACGTATTCTCTGGGGTCTTGATCAATTTGATCATTTTCTTCAATGTGGTTATCGGCACCTATGAACGCAGGGGACATTATGAAATGGTAGAGAAAGTAGGGCTGTACTGGCACTTTGTAGATTTGGTCTGGGTATTTGTATTTACCTTCTTTTACCTTGTATAATAGCTAATAACGATTAACAAACGAGCGTTAACAATTTATAATGGCACACGAACATAAATTAGAAATTTTCAGAGGGCTTTTAAAATTCAAGTCGAACACCCAAAAAATATGGGGTGTACTTATCTTTCTGACCATAGTTACGGCAGTTGAGGTCGTGCTGGGGATACTTAAGCCAGAGATGCTTACTCAAAATTCTTTCTTGGGCATGAAGTTGCTAAACTGGGTTTTCATCATTCTTACCTTGGTAAAGGCGTACTATATTGCATGGGATTTTATGCACCTGAGAGACGAAAAAAGTTCTTTAAGAAGAGCCATAGTGTGGACACCGATTTTCTTGGTAGCCTATTTGGTTTTAATACTATTACTTGAAGCAGACTACGTATACGAGGTATATAAATCTGGCTTCGTAGAATGGAACTTCTAAAAAAAGCAATTACGATTCAAAGGAAGGACGGTTCATAAGACCGTCCTTTTTTTATGACCCAAAAAGAGACGGTTTAGGGTTTGTGGTTTATCTTTGCAAAGACAAATTCCGTCATGAAAAAAAGCCTGGTTTTAGTTTCATTATTCGTACTTCCTATAGTGGCCTACCTCTTCTTTTTATCTGGTACCACTAATTTTGGAAAGCTTGCAATACTTACCAAAAATGTTAAGGAGGTGCCTCCTTTGAGCGACGATATCAGGTTGAAGGATAAGATTACGATTTTAGGGTTTTTGGGTAGTGACCTAGATTCGAAAAAAGCCAATGCATTAAACCTCAACCAAAAAATATACAAGCGCTTTTTTGAGTTTACCGATTTTCAATTTGTAATGGTCGTTCCCTCGGGTACCGAATCAGACGTGATCGAACTTAAGAAAGAATTGAGTGAATTGGCCAACGTGTCAAAATGGAATTTCGTCCCAGCCGATACTACTGAAATCAATACATTTTATAAAAGTCTCAACACAGACATAGCTCTCGACCAGGAGTATGCGACGCCATACGTATTTATTATAGATAAAGATTTGAACTTAAGGGGCCGTAACGATGATGAAGATGAACAGACCAAATATGGTTTCAACAGTGCATCGGTCGCCGATCTCAACAATAAGATGGTCGACGATGTTAAGATTATTTTGGCCGAGTATAGGTTGGCACTCAAAAAAAACAATGCGCAAAGGCAGAAATAACGATTGAATGAAAGGCAAGTATACATACGTTTGGGTTTCACTGGTAGTTTTGGTCTTCGGCATTATATTCGTTCCTAGAATCTTGGAACGTTTTAATTCAAATACCGTTGTCGAGAACGATCGTATGCATATTAAGGATAACAGCGGTGATTTGGCCTATATCATGCTGAATGGTAAAAAACGCAGGGTTCCAGAATTTGCTTTTTTGAACCAGGATAGTCTTCTAATATCGAACTCGGATTACAATGGGAAGGTTTTTGTAGTAGAATTTTTCTTTACGACCTGCCCGTCTATTTGCCCAATAATGAATAAAAATCTTCTGACCGTTCAAAAGGAGTTTGGGGATCATGATGATTTTGGCATTGCCTCGTTTTCGATCACACCTGAATACGATACCCCGACCGTACTAAAGAAATATGCTGAAAGTTATGGTATTACCGATTTGGATTGGAATTTTATGACAGGAGATCGCGAAGCTATCTATGACCTGGCCAATGCGGGTTTTAATATTTTCGCAGCTGAGGCCCCTGACGTACCAGGTGGCTTTGAGCATTCGGGCATGTTCGCTCTTATCGATAAGAAAGGATACATACGTTCTAGGGTTGATAAATATGGTAATCCTATCGTCTATTACCGTGGTCATATAGCGGAAGAACTAGCTAAGAACGATCATGGTGAAACCCAACAGATTACGATATTGAAAGAGGACATCGAAAAGCTATTGCAAGAATAAATGAATTCAGATTTACGAAAAGAAAGAAATTTCAATAGGGTCATCACCATCGTGTCCATTGTTGTTCCGCTTGTGGTCGCCTTGCTTTTTAGGGTAAAAATATCCAATGTTGATCGCCTAGGGTTCTTACCTCCAATTTATGCATCAATAAATGCACTTACAGCAGTGCTTTTGGTTGTTGCGGTACTAGCGATCAAAAATGGGAAAAGACGGTTGCATCAAAACTTAATGACGAGCTGCATCGTTTTATCGCTTGTGTTCTTGGTAATGTATATTACATATCACATGACGTCAGACTCAACGCCCTATGGCGGAGAGGGCACCATGAAATATGTCTATTATTTTATTTTGATATCCCATATTATATTGTCGATAGTCATTATACCATTGGTTCTTAAAACCTATGCAAGAGCTTATTTGAAAAAGTATGAAGCACATCGAAAATTGGCAAAAATCACCTTCCCAATTTGGCTATATGTGGCAATAACCGGGGTAGTGGTGTATGTGATGATTTCACCCTATTACATCAACTAATACATCCTTTGTGATCAGTCTGGTTTAGAACCCAGCTTCAGTCAAGAGATCTATATGAAACGATTTGTCTTAATTCTAGTGATCATCTTTCTATTTTTTCCGTTGGAAACAGAAGCCCAATGTGCTATGTGTCGTGCGGTTTTGGAAAGTGAGGAAAATGTAAAAGCCGCCGAAGGGGTCAACGACGGTATCGTATATCTCATGGCCATACCGTATGTTTTGGTTGGGGGTCTTTTTTATTACATCTACCGCCGTATGAAAAATTAGACGATTTTAACTTTTTTTTAAGAATTAGCGGTGTAACAATTTACCTGCAGTTTAGTCTTATTAAAGTGTCATCATTCCCCACATGGCATCATCAATCATCAAATCAAACACATGTTCGACATCGAAAGATGGCAAGAGATCTTTGATACTATCCGTAAAAACAAATTACGGACGTTCCTCACTGGCTTGTCGGTAGCTTCAGGGATATTTATTCTAGTAATCTTATTGGGTTTTGGTCAAGGCATGCAAAATGGTATTGCCAAAGAGTTTGAAAACGATGCCAGTACCCGTTTTGGTTTTTGGACGAATTCTACTTCAAAGGCGTACAAAGGTCTCAATGCCGGCCGTCCTATTCAAATGCGGAATGAAAATTTCGATTACCTTGAAAACAAATATGGAGATGTGCTCGATGCCAAAAGTGGTGTATTTCGAGTTTGGGGTGCATTGATCAATTACAAAAAGGAGACAGGTTCTTATCGTGTGGAAGGCGTTACACCTTCATTTCAAATGTTAGAGAATCAATACATGATCAGCGGCCGATTTCTCAACTTCGACGACCTAAAAGGAAAGCTTAAAGTAGCGGTGATCAGCAACAAAATCAAAAACGAACTTTTTAAGAACGAAGAAGATGCCCTGAATAAGTATGTTCAGATCGCGGGAATTAACTTTAAGGTCGTTGGGATTTACGGTGACCCAAGTGAACGAGACGAAAATAGGATCGTTATGCCAATATCAACGGCTCAGGCCGTGTTCAATGGCGCAGACCGCGTTAATAACATGTATTTTACCATGAAACCGGTCGAAAATTTTGAAGAGGCCGTTCAACAATCCATGGCAGTGACCGACCAGATGAAAACCTACCTAAAAGAAACCCATACCGTAGCTCCAGATGACGAAAGCGCGATAGGTAGTTTTAATACTCTAGAGGAGGCCAAACGGTTTTATACCTTGATCGATAACATAAAGTTGTTTTTTTGGATCGTAGGGGTGTTTACGATAATTGCGGGGGTGGTTGGTGTGAGCAACATTATGCTCATCGTAGTAAAGGAGCGTACAAGGGAAATTGGTATACGAAAGGCATTGGGCGCAAAGCCTTGGTCTATCGTAGGCATGATTTTGCTCGAGGCCATTTTTGTGACGACCATTGCTGGCTTCAGTGGCCTGATTTTCAGTATGGGCCTATTGGAATTTGTTGGGCCTCATATCGAAGTCGATTACCTCTTAAACCCTTCCGTAAATTTTAATGTCGCTTTGGCAACCGTCTTCGTTCTAATTTTCGCAGGCGTATTCGCAGGATTTTTCCCCGCATGGAAAGCGGCCAATATACATACGATTGATGCCCTAAGACACGAGTAGCTATGTTCAATAAAGACCGTTGGAAAGAGATATTGGAAGTACTGACCACCAATTGGTTTAGGACGGTTTTGACCGCCTTTGGGGTATTTTGGGGTATTCTTATCCTTATTATCCTTTTATCGGCCGGTAAAGGCTTTCAAAATGGAATCATGGTCGATTTTGGGGACATTGCCACCAATACCATGTTCATGTGGACCCAAACGACTACCAAAGAGTATAAGGGCCTCCCAAAGGGAAGACGCTATAATTTTAAGGTAGAGGACGTAGCAGCTATCAAAGAACAAGTACCGAATCTTAGATTTGTATCACCGCGTAATCAACTAGGCGGATTTGGCGGGAACAACAATGTGGTACGCGGCATTCGTACCGGGGCCTTTAACGTTTATGGCGATTACCCCGAGTATATTGAGCAAGATCCCATGACCATAACTTCAGGTCGCTTTTTAAATTATAATGATATTAACGACAAACGAAAAATCGCTGTGTTGGGGGAAGGGGTCAAAAAAGAGTTGTATGAAAAAGGCGAGGAGGTAATAGGGAGTTACATAAAAATACAAGGCGTAAGTTTTTTGGTGGTTGGTACCTATAAGAAGAATAGCAATAATGGGGACGGTGAGGAAGGTCAGAAGGAGATATTTGTTCCTTTTACAGCATTCTCACAAGCCTTTAATCGCGGCAATGATGTGGGTTGGATGGCCATTACGGCTAAAGACGGAAGCTCTATTACCAGCCTCAAGGAAAAAGTAATGGATGTTGTTAAGGCCAATAGAAAAATTCATCCAGAGGACGATCGAGCTGTAGGACATTTTGATCTTTACGAAGAATTTGGTCGTGTACAAAGTCTATTCGGGGCAATTACCTTTATTGGCTATTTTGTCGGTATTTTGGTATTGCTCTCTGGTATAATCGGGGTAAGTAATATTATGCTCATTGTGGTTAAGGAACGCACAAAAGAAATTGGTATTCGAAGGGCCTTAGGTGAGAGTCCGTGGTCTATAAAGGGTCAAATTTTATTGGAGTCCGTTTTTTTGACCATCATTTCGGGAATGGCGGGCATCTCTCTTGGAGCATTGTTTATTTATGCGGTAAACGCTTTATTGGATAGTGTAGGTCCGGTTGATATGTTTTTAAATCCGAGTGTAAGTCTGGGAGTCGTGGTAAGTGCTTTGGTCATCTTAATGGTCTCAGGACTATTGGCCGGTTTTATCCCTGCGAACAGTGCAATTAAGGTAAAACCAATTGATGCCCTGCGCACAGAATAAGTAATCATCAATCAAATCAAATAAATTAAAGAACAAAATGAAAAAATCAGTTACTAGAATCATCTTGCTGCTCATCGTAGTCGCCTTTGGTGGGTCAATGTATTATCTATATCAAAAGAATGCCGAAGATCCTGTCGTTTATGAAACAGAGCAAGCATCTACACAATCCATAGTTAAGAAGACCGTAGCCACGGGTAGTATTTTGCCTTTGGAAGAAGTGCTCATTAAACCGAATATTTCGGGCGTTATCGAAGAAATTTTTGTCGAAGGAGGGGACTATGTGAAATCGGGCGATTTGATTTGCCGCATAAAAGTAGTTCCTAATCTCAACGCATTGAACGATGCGCGGAACACTATCGACGAGGCCAAAATAGGCTTGGACGACCAACTTCGCAATTTAGAACGTCAAAAAGGTCTTTTTGCCAAAGGAGTCATTTCGAAGGTAGATTTGGAACGCGCACAGGTTACCTACGACCAAGCGAAACAGGCCTATGGGGCCGCCAACAAAAGATACGATATCATAAAGACCGGTACCACCAGGGGCTTGGGCCAGTCAGCAAATACCCAAATTAGGGCTACCGTCAGCGGAATGGTTTTGGACGTTCCGGTAGAAGTTGGGAATCAGGTAATAGAGAGCAATACCTTTAATGAGGGAACGACCATAGCAACGATCGCCGATGTGGATAAAATGATATTTGAGGGTAAGGTAGATGAATCGGAAGTGGGTAAGATAAAGGAAGAACTTCCTTTGGAAATAACGGTTGGTGCCATAGAAGATCAGGTTTTTGACGCTGTATTGGATTATATCGCTCCTAAGGGAGTAGCTGAAAATGGCGCCATACAATTTGAAATAAAAGGAACGCTGAAGAAACAGGATTCCGTGTTTATTAGGGCAGGTCTCAGTGCAAATGCCTCGATCATATTAGGGCGAGCAGATAGTGTATTGGCCGTAAAAGAGGCCTTGGTTCAATTTGATGATGAAACCAAAAAGCCGTTCGTTGAGATTGCTACTGGAGACCAGAAATTTGAGCGAAAAGATGTTGAGTTGGGCATTAGCGATGGGATGTTCGTAGAGGTCAAATCGGGACTTTCCAAAGATGACAAAATCAAGGTTTGGAATATCTTGGAAGAGCCTGAAGCGCAGAATTGATAATTTAACATAATATTTACAGCTATTTTTGTAACATTTCGGCACCTTGTAGGTCATATCAACGTGGCTGCCAATCAGGATGCCCAACAACTAAGAAACCAACATGATTGAAATTAGAGATCTTCACAAGTCTTATAAGATGGGGAGCAACTCCCTGCATGTTTTGAAAGGCATTAATTTTTCTGTGCAGGAGGGAGAACTTGTCGCCATTATGGGGTCTTCCGGTTCTGGGAAATCTACCCTTTTGAATATTCTGGGAATGTTGGATGAGTTAGACGAGGGCACTTATTCCTTGGATGGCGTACCTATCGCCAACCTAAATGAAACCAAGGCGGCAAATTATCGCAACAAGTTTCTTGGCTTTGTATTCCAGTCCTTCAATCTGATCAATTACAAGAATGCCATGGAGAATGTGGCCTTACCTTTGTATTATCAGAGGGTAGGACGTAAGGAACGCCAAGAAAAGGCCTTAAAATACTTGGAGCAAGTAGGTCTTAGAGAGTGGGCCGATCATTTGCCCAGTGAGCTTTCGGGTGGTCAGAAACAAAGAGTCGCGATTGCCAGGGCCATGGCGGCAGAGCCAAAAGTATTGTTGGCGGATGAGCCAACGGGGGCCTTAGACAGTAAAACTTCCTATGAGGTAATGGACTTGATTCAAAAAATCAACGATGATGGCAATACCATTTTAGTGGTGACCCATGAAGAGGATATTGCACACATGTGCAAGCGCATCGTGCATCTCAAGGACGGTGTTATTCTCGAGGACAAAAAAGTAGAACAGGTTAGAGCCCAGCAATATGTTCAGTAGGGACATTTGGAAAGAGATATTCGAAGCGATTCAGAAGAACAAATTACGTACTTTTCTGACCGGTTTTACCGTGGCCTTGGGTATCTTCATTTTTGTGACCTTATTTGGTATGGGGAATGGTCTCAATAATACCTTCATGAAATTCTTTGGTAATGACGCTACCAACATTTTTAGAATTTATCCGTCGCAAACTACCCTTCCTTACGCCGGATATAAGGCGAAACGACAAATTGAATTTAAGAATAACGATCTCGATGATATTGTCAAGGAATTTGGCCCGCTGGTAGAATACATAACCCCTAGAATACAACGGGGAGGATCAGTAACGTACAAAGACAAATCCGATAACTATACGACCTATGGTGTTGGTCCCGGAATGCAAATGGCCGAGAAGACCATTATGATGAAAGGTCGCTATATTAATTCAAAAGATATACGGGAGAAAACCAAATACGCTGTCATTGGTAGAATGGTCGAGAAAGATATATTCAA
>CALIJE010000093.1 GCA_938017825.1 uncultured Flavobacteriaceae bacterium | reverse complement strand
ACAACAATCCAAGGCCAAGTAAGAATGACCACTCCGGCCACCGCAAACCACAGCGAGGCTTTGATCGCATGTTTTTCTGTTTTTGCAGAAAAAAGACGCTGTACGATATACCCATCCCCTTGTGCCTGTCCGAGCCATAACACACCTATAAGACATACAAAGGCGAGCATTTCTGTGGCCCCAATATGCGAAAGATCTGGAAGCATATCCATAACGCCCAAAGGCGCATCTGTCCGTGCAGCAATTTGGGCAGCCAGTTCCGATGGCCCGCCCACATGTACCAAAACAAGAATGGCCAAAATCATTGTACTAATAACACCAGCCGAAAAATGGAGCATATCCAACACCACTACGCCTTTGATTCCAGAGTACAAAGTATGCGCCAAGGCAAAAGTCAAAGTAATGCCCAAAGCGAACTCGGCGCTCCAGCCCAACATAATATTTGAAAATTTGAGCATGGCAAGTATGACCCATCCCATTGAGATGCAGTTTTTAAAAATTCCAAAAAACCCGGCTGTAAAACCTCTTAACACCGAAGCGGATTTGCCACTATAGCGAAGTTCAATCAATTCAGCGTCCGTTATTATTTCGGCCCGGCGCCAATATTTGGCATAAAAAAAGACCATCATCATAATACCTGTGCCTAAATACCACCAAAGCCAATTGCCATATATGCCTTTGCTGCGAACCAAGGCGGTAACAGCCAAAGGGGCATCTGTGGCAAACCAGGTTGCTGCAATCGAGGTTCCTAGTAACCACCAGGGCAAATTTCGACCGGCAACAAAGAAGTCCGTGATGTTTTTGGATTTGTGTTTTACCACAAAAAAGGCAATCGCTATCGACACAAGCAGATAGGCCAATATAACAGCCCAATCAAGAAGTTCTAGTCCCATCGACAGTTTGATTTTGTGGTTGTTCGTGTGGCTGCATTTAGTACAATGGTGGCAACACCTCTTTTTGTAAGGTCAAAAATTCATGACACATATCAATAGCATTGCGATAAGAGTTTACCGTGGGTTCAATGAGAATGGCCTGTAATAATTTGTCTTTGGATTGTTCTTGATACGCTTCTACCAACAACTGGTGAATACTGGCGTGCAACCGAATGGTAGCCGCAATGCCTTCAGGCATAGGTTTCATTGCCAGCGGTTGAATTCCGTTCGCATCGCAGTATGCCGGTAGCTCTACAACCATATCATCCGGCAAATTCGGGATAGCCCCCTTGTTAGGAACGTTTACGGCTTCTAACCAAACTTTTTCATTACTGACGACGGACTCCATAATCAGGGTTGCTATTTCTCCAGAATTCTTAAAACTACCGTCTTCATTTTCCAATTGAATATCCTCTGTACTGCCCACGGGCAAGAGCTTTTTGCTCCAATCTTTTTTCCATTGGCGATTATAATCTACACGATCTACCGTATAAACGCCTTCTGGAATTTGATCATTATCCCATGGATGCCCCTCACTTGGGTCATAGAAAAACTGTAACTGCGGTATTACGAACTCCTCTGCCCATCTAATGTACTCTCCATAATGATTTGAGGCTGGTGAAGGCCAGAGTCCAAAACGACGAAAAAGAATTCTACCAAGTGCCAATTCATGCCATTGTGCCAACCAATCTCCTTCTTGTTCGACCGTACGTAGTTTGGGATATAGATCCTCACCGGTAGATTTTTGTACCACCTCCTGAAACCAAGTAAAGTGATTCATACCACAGGCCTTGGTTTGTAAATCGTTTAAAGGGATATCCAACAAATCAGACAATTGTTCGCGACCCATAAAAACGCCATGGCATAGGCCTACTGCTTTTATAGAGGTTAAACGGGTAATCGCTTCACATATCTTATGTTCGGGGTTCGAGAAATTCAAGAGCATGGCATCAGGGCATAATTCTTCCATTGCCCGGGCCAATTTCATGATGACCTTTATATTCCTCAGGGCATGAAATAGCGATCCAACACCACCATTTTCACCATATACCTGCCTAAAACCATATTTTCTAGGGATATGAAAATCTTGCGCCCAAAACATATTGCGGTCCTTTTCGAGGGCACAGATAACAAAATCGGCATCCTTAATAGCTTCATCCCTATCTGTAGTCGCAACAATCTTCGCTTGTCGATTCAGCTTATCATTGACGTATTCAGCATGTTCGATTACGTGATCCAAATGACTTTTTTCAATATCCATCAAATGAATTTCCAAACCATTACGGCACAATGTGCTGCTCATCAAAATGTCTTGTACGATAATCGGTCCGAACTGTAAACTACCTGCTCCGATATAGGCTATTTTCACCATATTGTATCCCCTTAAAGCTAGCGATTGTTAAATATAAAGGGATTTTATGGGGGAAGCAAAAAGGCCTCTTGGCCATAGGACCTTTGCGCTGCCCTATTGCTTAATCATAAAGGAAATACCAAAATTCAAGTAGTTGCCATGATTAAGGTCAAGGCTGAAGATCTTAAGTTATTTAGGAACCTAAGTATACGCGATCTACGATCTGTCGTAAATCGGGAATTACTGTCTTGGCCAACTTGGAATTGCTATTTAGCAAAACGCAGATTCCCAAATCACTATCTGGGAAAAGTGCTATCTCATTTCTAAAGCTATTAACGCTACCACCATGATGCCATACCGTAGTTGTCTTTGACGACCCTTCTCTTTGAAATTCATGTACGCGCCAACCAAAACCATAGGAAGATTGCACATGCCCTGGCCAACGCTGATAGTATTTTCTGTTATTGTTGATTGAAATGAAGGGTTCAAACACTTCGTTCAAAACACTACTTTGCATTACTTCGGGATTATGCCCGAGTAGAAACCGCATCCATTTGGCCATATCAAGCGAACTAGCATTGATGCCGCCTGCGGCCACTGCATTGTAATACCTATTTCTAAGCGGTATGATGCGCCAACCTCTTCTTTTTTTATGATGAGGAATGGCTATGTTTTCTTGTTTCATAAGGTCTATGTGGTTCATAGATACCGTATGCATGCCCAGGGGACGAAAAAAGCGATTTCTCAATAAGGTTTTGGTATCTTTTCCAGTCGATTTTCGCACTACTTCTTGACTAAGGGCGAACATGGCATTCTGATAGCTATATTGCATACCCGGAAAATTATTGGGCTTCACTTCCTTAAAACGTGCGGCAATTGATTGCATTGACAAACCGGCTTCTACGAGGTTTGTAAAACTGTGATAAGGTGTTCCCGCAGTATGTGATAGGATATGTGAGAGCCTTACCTTTTGGGTATTTTCAATAGAACCAAATTGAAATTCTGGAATATAATCGACAACCTTATCATCAAAATCAAAGGTACCTTCATCTGCCAAATCGGCCATTAAAACACCTGCAAATCCTTTTGAGAGTGAACCCAGACGAAATATCGTTTCACCATTGACCGGCTCACTTTTATTAACGTTTCGCTTTCCAAAACCTTCGGAGATGACTATTGAGTCTCCCTTTACGATACTAACCCCTGCACCTACCATCTGCCCATTAGCAATGGCTTTTTCAAAATAATCCTCTAAGGCCAGTCTTAATTTTTGTTTGCGTATTTCGTAACGACGTGCACGTGTTTTTTGTATTAAAACTTTCTCAGAAGTAATGCTCGCATGGTATTCATCGGCAGCCTTGGCATCGTCTCTCGCGACTTTAAAGGCAATGATGATAAATAAAGTGATGCTTAAAAGTGTGAATACACTTAATATCTTAAGTTTTCGCACGGTAGTAGGTATTGTGTTGGTTTAAGTTTGGGTTAACTATTGTCAGCAGCATGGTTCAACAGATTTATAAACGTCAATAATAGCAAATTGTTTCATTAAAGATCAACTTACTACAAACCTTTATTCGAATAATTTTTGTGCACAAAAGGCGTTTGTAATGCAAACTAATCAAAAATCGTAGTATGTTTCCTAAAAAAATACTTGTCCCCATTCTGTTCTTAACGTTCATTACAGTTAACGCCCAAAATAATTCGGCCCAAAACTTAGACTTCAACAAATTGTCTTCCAAGATGGTGTACAGCAGCTTTGAAAGTTCTTTACAGCAATACACCTTACTATCATCGGATAACAGCGCAATGAACTACCTGTCAACCGACTATGAATACTCAGAAGAATTGGGAAAAGACCTGACCATAAAGCTCTTCAAAAAGAATCGCAGCGGCATGGAAAAAACCGGACGTATATTAACATACATAGGGGTTCCCCTTGCTATTGTAGGCGGAATAATGGTCGCTGGTGCTGATGAACTATACTACACTTGCGTAAATGGCAATTGCGACGGTGATGCCAGGGGCGGTTTCGGAGTAGTAGCTTTGGCTGCGGGTTTGGGCCTTGGTGGTACCGGTGGTGTACTTTGGATAATTGGCAGCAAGAGATAAAGACTTTCCCAAATAAAGAAGCCTTGACATGCATATGCCAAGGCTTCTTTATCTTGAATTGTTCCTTAAACAATCGGTTTCATAGCGGTCATCGATTCTCTAAGTCGGGTACCCACTATTTCAACTGGATGTTCTCGTAAAGCTTGGTTTACCGCAATCAATTTTGCATTGTCCACACCATTACCTTCTCCGTAGGCAGTGCCAATCACATCTGTATCGATCCGAGTCATAAAGTCGGCCAAAAGTGGTTTGCATGCATGATCGAATAAGTAACAACCGTATTCAGCGGTATCAGAGATTACCCGATTCATCTCGAATAGTTTTTTTCTTGCAATAGTATTGGCAATCAAAGGGGTTTCGTGCAAGGATTCATAATAGGCCGATTCAGCGATGATTCCTGATTCTGTCATCGATTCAAAGGCGAGCTCTACTCCTGCCCGTACCATAGCGATCATCAGTACCCCGTTATCATAAAATTCTTGTTCTGATATTTCACTACTTCCGGCCGGTGTTTTCTCAAAAGCGGTCTCACCTGTTGCGGCTCTCCATTTCAATAGATTTTTATCATCATTGGCCCAATCCTCCATCATGGTTTTAGAGAAGTGGCCGGTCATGATATCGTCCATATGCTTTTGAAATAGCGGTCGCATAATGTCTTTCAGTTCCTCCGATAACTCGTATGCTTTTATTTTAGCCGGATTTGAAAGCCTATCCATCATATTGGTAATTCCACCATACTTCATACCTTCGGTAATGGTCTCCCAACCGTATTGAATTAATCTAGAGGCATAACCGGCATCAATTCCTTTTTCGACCATCTTATCAAAACAGAGAATACTTCCGGTTTGCAAAAGGCCACATAGTATGGTTTGTTCTCCCATTAAATCTGACTTTACCTCGGCTACAAACGAAGATTCCAATACTCCGGCCTTATGGCCACCGGTACCTGCAGCATAGGCTTTCGCCTGCTCTAAGCCTTTGCCCTCAGGGTCGTTCTCAGGATGTACGGCAATCAATGTCGGCACTCCAAAACCTCTTTTATATTCTTCCCGTACCTCAGAACCTGGACTTTTAGGTGCAACCATTATGACGGTTAAATCCTTTCGAACTTGGGTGCCTTCCTCTACGATATTAAAACCATGGGAATACGACAAGGTAGCCCCTTGCTTCATTAATGGCATCACTGCACCTACAACAGCTGTGTGCTGCTTATCTGGTGTTAAATTAATTACCAAATCGGCAGTAGGTATCAATTCATCATAGGTGCCAACTGTGAACCCATTTTCCGTAGCATTGATATAGGACTGACGCTTTTCTTGTATTGCTGCGTCGCGCAGGGTATATGCAATATCCAAACCGGAATCACGCATGTTCAGGCCCTGATTCAAACCTTGTGCACCGCAACCCACAATAACGATTTTTTTCCCTTTTAATGCGTTTACACCATCTGCGAACTCACTGGTATCCATAAATCTGCATTTCCCCAACTGGGTCAACTGATCTCTAAGTGATAGTGTATTAAAATAATTTGCCATTTTTATTCTCTTATTAAATGATTAGTTATGTTGAAATTCCTCCAAGAGGGCTGTAATCTGCATTTCTGATTTGGTTACCGAAATTCTACCCGAACGTACGAACTGCATAATACCAAAAGGCTTTAGCAAATCGTGCATTTCATCAATTTCATGCCGTCTTCCAGATTTTGCCAGCACAAAAAACTCTCGGGCTACGGTCACAATCTGTGAATTACTTTCCTTGATAATATTTTGAATTTGTCGCTCATCGAATAATAAGGCAGATTCAATTTTGAATAGCGCCGATTCTTGATAAATAGTCTCTTCATCGGTATGATAAAAGGCTTTTATGACCTCGATTTGCTTTTCTATTTGCCCCACGATGTTATGAACCCATTTCTCGGTGGTCAGCACAACAATCGTAAATTTAGAGACCTCGTCGATTTCAGATTTAGAAACATTAAGACTTTCTATATTAATATGACGCTTTAAAAATATACCTGAGATTCGATTGAGCAATCCCACATTGTTTTCAGAATATACCGAGATGGTAAACCATTGTTTTTCCATACCTATAGCTTAAAAAGATTTCACTGCAATTATCAATCCTGTCGACCAATCCAATTTGGTAATGGTAAAATCTGCCCTTTTTTCTAAATAGGATATCAGACCTTGTACATTATCTTCATGACCTTCTGGCCAATTCGGCTGCTGAGACATATCGTCGACCACATAAAAACCGCCTATGCTTATCAAATCCAAAATTTGCCCCGTCTCACTGTATTTCCCGGGCCAAGCATCGGCAAAAACCAAATTAAAAAGTGGGCCTTCATATTGCTTTATCCAATCTGTACCATCGGCACAGATAAGCTTTATTCTTGTATCATGACCAAAATATTGATTGGCTATTCCAATTAATTCAGGATCATTATCTATGGTTGTAAGCGAAGAATTTTTATCCATGCCATCGACCATCCAAGAAAGCGAAAGACCTATTCCAGTTCCTAGCTCTAAAAAATTACCCTGAGGTTTTGAGGCGACCAAGGTCTTCAGCAAGGTACCTACGTACAAATCGGAAGGCATATTAAAACCTATATCAATAGATTTCTGCGCTATATCAGCATAGATTTCGGGGATGTTATTTATGTTTGAATCGTTCATTTTCTTATTTCAAGCGAATATCCGAAACCGCCGCTCCTGAAGGAATCATGGGGAAAACATTATCCTCTTTCTCAACCTTGACCTCTAAGAAATAGGGCTTATCAGAGGCGATCATTTCCTGAATCGTGGACTTTAGGTCTTTACGCTCACTCACTCTTTTAGATTCGATATGATATCCTTCGGCAATTTTCACAAAATCAGGATTTACCATAACCGTTGAAGCGTATCGTTTATCAAAAAATAGTTCTTGCCATTGGCGTACCATTCCCAAATGATCATTGTTCAATACCACAATTTTTACCGGTATTTGGTGCTGAAAAATAACGCCTAATTCCTGAATGGTCATTTGATAGCCACCATCTCCGATAATGGCAACCACTTCACGGTCCATTGCACCTTGTTTTGCCCCTATGGCCGCAGGAAGAGCAAAGCCCATTGTTCCCAGTCCGCCTGACGTAATATTACTTTTGGATTGTTCGAACTTGGCATACCGACAGGCGATCATCTGATGCTGTCCTACATCCGTAACGATTACAGCCTTATTTTTAGACGCCAAATTAATCTCCTCAATAACCTCCCCCATGGTAAGCTTATCCTTGGTGGGGTGTATATCATTTTTAATCACGGTCTCGAATTCGATCTCATACTTTTTCCGAAACTCATCGCGCCAGCCTTCATGTGTATTATTCTTGAGCAAAGGCAAGAGCAACCCTAATGTTTCTTTCGAATTACCTAAAACCGGAACATCTGCCGTAACATTCTTATTAATTTCCGCAGGATCTATTTCAAAGTGAATCACTTTGGCTTGCTGCGCATATTCATCAAGTTTTCCGGTAACACGATCATCGAAACGCATGCCAATTGCGATTAAAACATCGCATTCATTGGTCAGCATGTTTGGGCCATAGTTGCCATGCATCCCCACCATACCGACGTTAAGCGGATGACTTGTAGGAATGGCAGATTCGCCCATAATTGTCCATGCCGCTGGAATACCTGCTTTCTCGACTACCGAAATCAACTCCTCCTCGGCTTCCCCTAAAATGACTCCTTGACCCCAAACGATAAAGGGTTTTTTTGCATTATTGATCAATTCAGCGGCCTTTTCCAACGTCTCCATATTAGGTTTTGGAACAGGCTTATAACTTCGTACGCCCTTACATTTCTTATATGAAAATTCAAATTCTTCAAACTGGGCATTTTTTGTAATATCGATCAGCACCGGTCCTGGGCGGCCCGATTTGGCAATGTAAAAGGCCTTTGCCATCACTTCCGGTATTTCCGAAGCCTTGGTGATTTGGTAGTTCCATTTGGTTACGGGAGTAGAGATTCCAATAATATCGGTTTCTTGAAAAGCATCAGAGCCCAAAAGGTGTCTTGGCACCTGTCCGGTCAAACATACCATCGGAGTAGAATCAATCTGAGCGTCGGCCAAACCCGTTACCAGATTGGTAGCACCGGGGCCTGAAGTAGCAATCGCCACCCCGACCCTACCGGATACGCGAGCATACCCCTGCGCAGCATGGGTAGCTCCCTGTTCATGCCGGGTTAAAATATGCGTTAACTTGTCTTGAAATTTATAAAATTCATCATACACCGGCATTATCGCACCGCCCGGATAGCCATAAACCAATTCTACATCCTCCGCGAGTAGGCAATGAATAATCGCTTCTGCACCAGTAATTTTCATAATGGTATCTTTTTCTATTTTCTTCTGTTTAACATGTACTGTTTCCATAGGCCTCTCTTAAACCGGTAACTATCAAGATTTAAAGGGTCAATCCCATTATATATTAAAACTCATCGGTCACACATCCCTGCGATGCCGACGATACCGTTCTTGCATATTTATATAAACTTCCTTTCCTAACTTTCAAATCAGGTTGTTTCCATGCCGATCTTCTTTCTGAAAGTTCAGCATCGGTCAACGCTACCGATATGCTATTTTTATCCGCATCAATAGTGATGATATCACCATCTTTGAGTAAACCTATGGTACCACCTTCTTGGGCTTCCGGACATACGTGGCCAACCACAAAACCATGGGTGCCACCTGAGAAACGCCCATCCGTTATCAAGGCCACATCCTTACCAAGGCCGGCGCCCATTATTGCGGCGGTAGGTTTTAACATCTCGGGCATTCCAGGACCTCCTTTGGGCCCCTCGTATCGGATTACCACAACATCTCCCTTTTTTACTTCTCCTCTACCGATACCTGCATTTGCCAAAAATTCATCGTCATAAACTTTCGCCGGGCCTGAAAAATGGAGGCCTTCTTTTCCGGTAATCTTGGCCACGGCACCATCTTGCGCTAAATTGCCATATAATATTCTTAAATGGCCCGTTTTCTTTATCGGGTCATCTAATGGTTTAATAACTTTCTGACCGCTCATCAAACCTGGCAGTTCCGCCAGATTTTCTTCTATGGTTTTTCCGGTTACCGTCATGCAATCGCCATGAAGCATTCCGTTTTCAAACATAAACTTCATCACTGCCGGTACGCCTCCTACCCTGTGTACATCTTCCATCAAAAATTGACCACTTGGTTTCAAATCGGCCAAGAAAGGCGTTGTGTCGCTTATCTTTTGAAAATCATCTAATGTGAATTCTACCTCGGCGGCTTTCGCTATCGCCAAAAAGTGCAAGACAGCATTTGTGGATCCTCCAAGAAGTGTCAACAACCGAATCGCGTTTTCCAGCGATTTTCTATTGATGATATCACTTGGTTTGATATCATTTTCCAACAAATGGCGCAAGGCCCTTCCAGAATCAATAGCGTCTTGCTGCTTTTGTTTTCCTATAGCAGGATTAGAAGAATTGTACGGCATAGCCATTCCCAATGCCTCTATGGCTGATGCCATGGTATTTGCAGTATACATTCCGCCACAGGCACCAGCTCCGGGACATGCGTTTTGAATCACTCCTTTATAATCAGACTCATTCATGGTACCGGCCACTTTCTCACCCCAAGCTTCAAACGCAGATACCACATCTAATTTTTTATCCTTAAAACAACCCGATGCTATGGTACCACCATATACAAGAACCGAAGGACGGTTAAGGCGTATCATTGCCATAAGTGCACCAGGCATATTCTTATCACAACCGACCACAGTGACCAAACCGTCGTAGTTCATGGCCTGTACAACAGTTTCCATCGAATCAGCAATGATATCGCGTGAAGGCAAAGAATATCGCATGCCATAGGTACCCATTGAAATACCGTCGCTGACGCCTATGGTATTAAATACCAAACCGACGTTTCCACTTTCATTCACCCCTTTTTTGACCTCTAAGGCCAAATCGTTAAGATGCATATTACATGGGTTGCCCTCATAACCCGTACTACCAATACCTATCAGGGGTTTTTTCAAATCCTCTTCGGTCAAACCAATTGCATAAAGCATGGCCTGGGCCGCAGGTTGTGTAGGGTCTTGGGTTACGTTTTTACTATGTTTATTCAATTCCATATCTGGTCCTCCTGGTTTGGATCAACTACTTCTCTAATCAAATATATTTGCTTTCCTTGGTTCGCTTATTGTATTGCCGTGTTCAGGTCTAAATTCAATTGTATATAAATTAATTTATCACACTGATTATCAAATAGATAAATTCAATTTTTTATCATATTCAATAAAGACAAAAGAAAAGGCCTGTATCACTTTTATGATACAGGCCTTTAATCAAAACGCATTGCTGTATCCTCCCTTTTAAGGGACGACAATAATCAGCACTACGTTTTCAATAAACACTTTCACTAATGCAAGTGTAAGGCATCTATTCTAAAGCACCAAAAAAAAGGCATTAGGAATTTTTAAAAATTATCTTATCACCGTATTTCTTCTGGGCCAGGATGTTAATTGCGTCCTTGGTAAGTTGCAGAATGCGTGGATAGCCGCCCGTGGTCTGGCCATCTCTCATTAGGATAATGATTTTACCCGAAGGGGTTAACTGCACGGTGCCTGGCATGGTTGCCGAGGTCAAAATTGAGCTCTGGTGTGGCGATAGATTTTCTTGAAGTTGATAAGCCATTCTATTATATTCTTTTGCAATCGAATATTCCTTGTCGAACAATACATCTAATTGTTCATGAGTCAATATTTCAAATTCAGGACCGTGGGAAACGGTCAGTAGTGTTTCGTCTGCAAGAGCGCCAACTTTTAGCGCTGTAAGCTTGGGGGTAAAATCAGAAATGGTTTCATATTCGATTTCCATACCATCGGTTATATGGCTTTTTTCGGTCAAGGGAAAATAAAATGATCGACTGCCCAAAACTCGCTTTGTACGAAATCCATCCTTTACCCCTAAATAACTGCGAAACCCTTTTTGCAATCTCCCGTAAGAAAGAATGTCTCCTTTTTGTATCGCATGAATTTTAAAAGCTTCAATCGGTTCATTATTTAAGGTAACCGACATATCGGCACCCCCGAAACAAATGAAAGTCGGCTCGTCAAATGCTAAGGTTGGGCCGGTCATTGTTATTTCCATAAGGGCAGCATCTTCTTGATTTTCAAGCAATTGATTCACCTTGGAGGCCGAATAGGCATCCATTTGACCGGAAACGGGAACGCCCTTGTTCAATAAACCATAACGACCAGTGTCTTGTATGGTTGAAAAAAAGCCAGATTTAAGAACCTTAAGCATGAATCGGGGTTTTTTTCAGTTTGTAAATTCCGACTTCACCCTCAATGCGATATAATTCATACGCGGCCCGTTCTATGGCATAAAATTGAACCTGGTCTCCTACACTTACGAAACAAGGCGTATCCCAATTGGGATTAAACATAGGAACAGGACAATTTCCGATAATATTCCAACCACCAGGGGACTCTTGTGGATAAATACCTGTCTGCAATGCAGCAAGTCCCACTGAGCCCTTCGCGACTTTTAATCGAGGAGATTCCCTGCGCTTGATTTCGAGTTTCTTGGGCAATCCGCCCAAATACATAAAGCCGGGCAAGAAACCAATACCGTATACGGTATATTTTTGAGACGTATGTAAATCTATGATATCCTTCGCTTCTAAACCTAAATTTTGAGAAACTTCCTCCATATCGATTCCAAAATCCAAATCGTAACACACGGGTAGGCGCCATAAGTAGCGCTTGGTTTTTGCAACTGAATAACCTTGGGCATACCAGGCCAGAAGATCTGATCGAAACCGATCAAAATCGACAGCTGTTTTATGATTGATCAGCGTAAGCGAATTATAAGCCGGAACCAATTCCCAATGGGATAAATCAATTTTGGTGTTTAGCACCGATATATATCCAATAATATCTTCAAGAATGGCCTCTTCTACTTGTGCAGGCCACTCCATAAGAACTGCATGGGTGCCGAATGGACGTATTTTAAGGTCGAATTTACTCACTCAGAGATATGGATATTGAATTGAGGGGAAGCCAAATTTTTTCTAAGATACGTCAATATTTGCAAAGCATTGGGCGTATCGCCATGAAGACAAAAGGTTTCAGCTTTCAGGGCAATCTCAGTAGTATCTATAGTGCGCACTTTTTCTTGTCTTACCATACGCAATAGGTGTTCAAAAACTGCCTTGGGATCGGTAATCATCGCCTTGGGGTGTGAACGGGAAACCAAACTTAAATCATCATTATAACTTCTATCTGCAAAAGCCTCTCTTTTTACCATGAATCCACTCTCTAAGGCTACCTTTTCCAAGATCGAACCAAATGGAACAAAAAGACTGACATCGGATTTATACGCTTCAACGGCCTCAAGAAAGACCCGTGCAAGGCGCTCATCCTTGGCCAAGTCGTTATACAAGGCTCCATGAGGTTTGATGTGGCTTAATTCAGCTTCTTCTTTGTTGATAATAGCTATCAAGGCAGCTATTTGAGATTCAATGGAGCGAGCTAATTCCGGATCGGATATTTTAATCGAAACTCTCCCAAAATTTTCAGTATCGGGATAGGACGGATGTGCCCCGATCCGCACCTTGTGTTTTTGAGCCAAGCGCACTACTTGTGTCATAGAAATCAGATCACCGGCATGACCACCACATGCTATAGAACATGAGCTAATCAAAGGCAGCAATTCGCCTTCATTACCTATTCCTTCGCCTACATCGCAATTGATATCTATGTATTGTATCTTATTCAAACTGAACCTCTGGTATTAAAGGGCCTTGTTTATACCTATTTTAAACTCATTGAAATCCTGTAAGTAATTATGACCGGCTCCTTTTACCTCATAAAATTCTTTGTGTGCTCCAGGAATTTCCTCAAATAATCGCTTTGCCTGCTCAATAGGAATCACCGAATCCTCATCACCATGAAATATATAAATTGGACATTTTACGTCCTTTACATATTCATTGGAGGGAAAACGATAGTTCGAAAGCCAATTGATCGGCAAAATTGGAAAGCGGTGTTGGCCCAAGGCCACAGCACTATAATAAGGAGATTCCAATAGTAACTTTTGCGGTGAATTCACGGCGGCCAAACCAGCAGCTATTCCTGTTCCGAAGGAACGACCATAAAGCACGATCTCGTCTTCATCATATTTGGTCAGCGCGTGGTTGTAAAACAACTGGGCATCTTGTTTCAAAGCCTCCTCACTCATTTTGCCCTTACTTTTGCCATAGGTTCGATAATCGACCATAATCGCATCATAGCCTCTTCGACTAATTAGATTCGCAACATGCACCAAATGCGAAATATTTCCGGAATTACCATGAAAATAGAGGACCACTCCCCTAGTACTATCCTGTTTAATATGTACCGCATTCAATACAGCACCGTCTTCTGCCTTTAAATTGAATTCTTCAAAATCCTGGCAGAAATCGTATTCATGATTCATGGGCATTTTGGAAGGAAGGAAAATCAGTTTTTCTTGGAATTTGTAGGCTAAAATCACTAAGAGGGCATACAATATGACTAACCCAATACCAATTTTTTTCAATCTTCTCATTCTTCTTCTCGCGATTTATCAGGATCTATTGTAGAACCTTTGAGGTCTACAGGTATTGGTTTACTGTGAATAATTTCATTCAACATCTTATGATACGATTCAAAAGTATTTAAATTTTTATGGCCTCCTCCAATAATAGTATATAACCGGGTTAGTTTTGGTTTAATCTTCGAAAGTTTTACGCTGGTTTTATAGGGAATCAATTTGTCATCGGTACCGTGAATAATGTGCACCGGGCATTGCACATATTGCAGCCATTTATAGGTCGGCATCGGAAATTTAATCAACAATGACAAGGGCATAAAAGGAATATACTTCTTTGCCATTTTGGTAAGGCTGTAGTAGGGAGCATCTAAAATTAACATTTTCGGATTGTTCATTGAGGCTAATTTGGTCGCAAAACCAGAACCTAAGGAACGGCCATAGAGAATAATGTATTTTTCAGAAACATTCTCCTTAATTTGATTGTAAACGACCTGCAAGTCTCGTTTTACGGCTTTTTGCGTTCTTCGGCCAGTGCTCTTGCCAAAGCCACGATAGTCAACCATGAGCACATCATACCCATGCCGCGTAAAATCAACTGCGAATTTTCCCCAACCTTTTATGCTTTTGGAGTTACCTTTCAAATAGAAGACGATTCCCTTAGGGTTCTTGGCCAGAAAACGCAGCCCGTTTATGACCGCACCATCTCTGGTTTGCACATTGTATTCCTCGATTTCCTGATTCTCATAATGAAATTGAAAATCCTTGGATAGTTTTTCGGGCTTGAACATAATGTAATCCTGTAAAAAAAACAGCAATACACTTAAGAGGAAATACACCCCAATAACCAATAAAGAAATATAAGCCCAGTATGGCATTCGTGCTTGTTTGGTTCAATATACAAAAAGTTGCGTGCTTCTCATACCTTACCCAAAATCTACCGAATTTAAGAAAAGTCCAGAGCCAGGCGCTACATAAGTCATTTGCACACCAGAATCAATTTGTAAGGAAGATTTAATGGTCGTGAGATCGAGCTCCCCCTGACCCAATTGGATTAAGGCACCCATGATCATGCGCACTTGATACCTCATAAAACCCTTTCCTGTAACAAACAAAGCATAGCTTTTTTCGGGAAAAAAGTTGCCTGTCAATAAACTATTCTCAGTGATATAACATTCTTGAATTGTTCTTATGGTCTTGGTATGCTCTCTTAATCTTGCCGTGTAACTAGAGAAGTCATGGGTACCCGAAAAAAGGAGTGCCCCTTCTTTCATAAGTGCTAGGTTCAAAGGTTCGATAATGTTGGCCATAAACGGTGCACAAAACGGATGGTTTTTTTCGCCGTATGAGAACAGGTACACATATTCCTTTGATTTGCTGTGCTTAATGACATTAAAACCGGCGTCGGCTGGGGAAATTTCCAAGACTCGAATATCGGGAGGCAAATTTCTATTGAAAAGGGCTATAAATTCGGGGATGTTGTTCAATGGCCCATCTTTCAAAAAAAGTTCAAAATAATAGTCTAAGGCAGAAACCTTGGCATCGGTTCGTCCTGTACCAAGAATCTTATGTTCATTATTGGGTAGTATGAACCTCAAAGTCTTGTATAACATACCCTCTAAAGTCTTTTGGCCGGGTTGTTTTTGCCATCCGCTATATCTAAATCCTAAGAATTGAGTTTTTATTAAGTAATGGTAAGTTGTTGTTCGCATGGATAAAAGTGTACTTAAACTATTTTTGGATTGAAAGCTAGGCCTTTTTTACTAATTTTACCTACTAAAGTGTAGCAAACCAACACCTTATGAGATTCATTCCCCTGACTTCTATTTTGGCATCCCATATAAGTCTATTATGGTCGGATATTATGGTGCAATCCCCAAAATTATTCTCCCGATGAATCAAGTGTTGAAAATACTCCCCTGGAAACCTGGATTGATTGTTTCAATTGCTGTACTTATTATGGCAATTGTGTTCAATTTTTACAATTTGTATACCAATGAATTTTTCTTTTTTAAGATAAGCAACTATATCATACCGATAGTTACATTGGTACACTTCACCTTTTTATATGTGTTGTGGTTTAAGATCAAAGAAGACGAGATAGCAGATCCTCCAATGCAAAAATTAGAGTACGTATTGTATGCCCTGCTGCCCATATATCTCTACAAATTAGTAAGCACGATAATGATTCTTGCAACCACTTCTGAATTTGTTGACCATGCGCTCCCGTCAACGTACTACCCCATTGCGTTATTGATGATTGGTATATACCTATTACTTATGGTATTGACTTTTGTGGCCATTGGATATCGGAAAAAATATGTTGGTGGCTACAACTTCGATGAAATCAATCATATCGATTCTTGGGAATAACAACACATACTGATTATCAGTAGCCCAAATGTACCAAGAGGTTCTTCCGCTTTTCTGATTCGACCCCCTTTATGTCATGCTAGCCTAAAATTCAGCGAATTAGATGTAAGGAATTCTTCCTAATTACGGCTATTGTTTCAGCGGTTTTTTGAGCTGACCAACAAAACATCCCTCATTTAAGCTTTTGGCAACCGTTGTGATAGTTATGTGATACTTTTTAACTTGATTCGTATTGGCTATGAAGCACATTCTTATTATTGAAGATGACCCGGAAATCATAAAGTTGTTGGAAATTCATTTGACCGACATGATCTATACTACTTCAAAGGCTTTGGATGGTGAAGTTGGATTGCAGATGGCATTGCAGAACGACTATGATCTGGTACTCCTTGATTTGACCCTGCCCACTTTAGACGGAGTGGAAATCTGTAAGCAATTGCGTAAGGTAAAAAATACCCCTGTTATAATGCTAACGGCAAAATCGGAAGAAATCGATAGGGTACTGGGGTTAGAAATCGGGGCAGACGATTATATTACCAAGCCCTTTAGCATAAGGGAACTGCTTGCCCGTATCAAAGCTGTAATGCGACGTACAGAATTAAAACCGACTACTAAAGATGAAAACTCTTCGGCTATAAAAGCGGATGGACTATTCATTGATATCGATAAACGCAAGGTACTGCTCGAAAAGAAAAAAATTGAGCTGTCACCAAAGGAATTTGAACTCCTGGTCTTAATGGCATCTAATCCTGGCAGAAATTACAGCCGATCCGAACTTTTGAATATAATATGGGGCTATAATTTTGACGGCTACGAGCATACGGTAAACTCCCATATCAATAGGCTTCGGGCCAAAATTGAATCTGATATGGCAAATCCCACTTATATCCTTACCACTTGGGGAGTAGGGTATAAATTTAATGAAGATATAGCAATATGAGCGGCACAGAAAAAGCACTTACACCCAAACTTGTCAAGAAATTATGGCTTGCATTTATTGCATTGGTAATGCTAATGGGGGTTTCCTATATCCTCATTACCGGATACTTTGCCAATAAGCACAGCCAGGAAACCACCCAGCGACTTAACGCCAATGTCGCCAATCACGTAATTGCGGAAAAATTTAAGGACGCTTCCCCGTTTTTGGAAGATGGCTCGGTCAACAAACCCCTCTTTGGTGACCTTATGCATGATATGATGGCGGTGAACCAAGGTATTGAGGTTTACCTTCTTGATGAAGAGGGCTCTATATTATACTCGGTGGTTTTGGATCATGAGGCCGGTGCGCCACAAAAAAATGTATCGCTCGCGCCAATTGCAGAATTTATCGAGGGGAAAGGGGAAAAATTTGTACTTGGTGACGACCCTATAAATCCTGAGGAACAAAAGATATTTTCTGCTGCACCTTTTACGGCAGATGGCAAAAATGGGTATATCTATATTGTACTGGCAGGACGTCAATTTCAAAAAGTCAGTGACAACCTCCTCGGACAATATTTTGCACGGCTCGGAGTGGGAGCCACGATTTTGACCATGCTCTTTGCCGCACTAATTGGTTTGCTCAGTATTTGGTTCTTAACCAAAAACCTGCGCTTGATAACACGAAAAGTTCGTAGTTTTCAAGATGGCGATTTAAGCGCACGCATAGAAAATCCTGATAAATCGGATTTATCTATTTTGGCGAATTCGTTCAATGAAATGGCCGATACCATTGTGGGCAATATGGATAAGATGCAGTCTGTTGATTTGTTGCGCAGGGAGCTGATTGCCAATGTCTCACATGATTTGCGGACTCCTTTGGCAATTCTAAAAGGCTATATCGAAACACTTCAAATGAAACGCGACACGCTTTCAGAAGTGGAAAAACAGGAATACCTTCAAATTACCCATGACAATGTTGACAAACTATCCAACCTGATCAATCAATTGTTCGAGTACTCTAAATTGGAAGCCGAACAGGTTACCCCGGTCAAGGAGCCTTTTTCGATAACTGAACTATCGCACGATCTTATTGCCAAGTTCAAGGTGTTGGCCGAGAAAAAGCAGATACAATTAAGATTGGAAAACCCTGAAGAAAACTGCATGGTATTTGCCGATGTAAGCCTTGTGGAGCGCGCCTTGCAGAATCTTATTGAAAATGCCATTAAGTATACCGATGCCAATGGCAAAGTGACCCTGTCGCTGCAGAAGCATGAAAAGAGCATAGCCATAAATATTTCGGATACCGGAACGGGTATACCGGTAAGCGAACAGCCATTCATATTCGATCGTTACAAACAAATCAATGAAAGCGCCAAAAAACCAGGGCACGGTCTTGGCTTGGCCATCGTCAAAAAAATAATGGATTTACATGACACGACCATAACCGTATTAAGTAAACCGTCAGAAGGTAGTTCCTTTATTTTCAACCTACCCACATATCAGGTATAGGGAGAAAATTGCTGTGAAAAAAAGCCTCGTAAAAACGGGGCTTTTTTGTTAAAGGCCACCAATAAAACTACCATAAAGGTCTTTGAACTTATAGCCTTCGGTAAATCTGTTCTTGCTCAATTTCTTATGGGCAACTAGACCCCATAAGATCATTTCTTTCAAAAAATAGGTATCGTTCTCCGGGAAATCTGGCTGATGTTCTTTAACCAAGCGGTTTAGTTCCGGTATACTGTCTAAACTTCGTTTGTATTCGGCATCGGTAAAATCGTCTAACAATTCAAAACCCTCTCCCTGAAAAAACCAATGCAACAGTTCATCATATGGCGTTTCGGCATCCTTCTTTTCGAGCTTATTTATTTTAGGAAAATAGTTCGGGAAAATTGATTTTACCGCCTCGTCCAACAAAATAGCCGCTACCCCATCGGCTCCTTCCTGTTCACCTTCATATACCAATTCTATTTTGCCCGTAATAGCAGGGATTACCCCAAGAAAATCACTCAAACGTACCATGGTCTGGTCTGCACCAACCAGAAGGGTCCTGCGCTCAGCAGTACTTAACAGGTTTTCAAAGGCCGTAATACTTGTTCGAGCACTGACCCCGCTCTTGGCATCAACATACTCACTGTTACGTGCCTCAAAACTTATTTGTTCAAGTAGGTCTCGAGCAATATCGGGAACATAGACCGCACTACTTTGGCGCTCATCCAAATTAGATTCCTGAGCGGTAATCTTCCTGGCGGTTTCTATATCATCTGGGTAATGCGTCAATATCTGTGAACCGATTCTATCTTTTAGAGGGGTTACAATACTCCCCCTGTTCGTATAATCCTCAGGATTCGCAGTAAATACAAATTGAATATCCAAAGGCAGTCGCAACTTGAAACCCCGAATTTGAATATCACCCTCTTCTAATATATTGAAAAGCGAGACCTGAATACGTGCCTGTAAATCGGGCAATTCATTGATGACAAAAATACAGCGGTTGGCCCTTGGTATCATTCCAAAATGAATCACCCTGTCATCGGCATATGAAAGTTTTAAATTCGCAGCTTTTATGGGATCTACATCTCCTATTAAATCGGCAACGGTCACATCGGGAGTGGCTAACTTCTCATAAAAACGCTCACTTCGGTGCAGCCAGGAAATTGAGGTTTCATCGCCTTTATCAGCTATCAGTTCCATAGCGTAGCGCGACATGGGCTTTAAGGGATCATCGTTGATTTCAGAACCGGACACAACAGGTATCCATTCATCCAAGAGGTTGACCATCAGCCTAGCCAAACGGGTTTTCGCCTGACCGCGCAGTCCAAGTAAATTGATATTATGACGCGATAAAATAGCACGCTCCAATTGCGGAATTACCGAATTTTCATAACCCCAAACACCAGAAAAGGTTTCTTCACCTTTTTTGATACGTGCAATCAAATTGTTCCTAAGTTCATCTTTAATACTGGTGGTCTGATAGCCCGCTTTCTTCAATTCTCCTAAAGTGGAGATTTCTTCGTAGTTCAATTTCATATGTTTTTTTAAATTGAAACAATCTAGTGCCCCTGTCTTTATCTAGAAATTTGTTTCGGTATTTTACTTTAGTCTTTTTCTTCTGTTGTTCTCATAATCTTCAAAAATCATTTCGCCCAAGCCCTTTAGTCCAGTGAAGAACGCCTTGCCTTTATTCGCTTCGGTAAAATGACGAATGAATTTCATTAAGTAAGGGTCTTCGGCAATCATAAAGGTTGTAATAGGAATATGTAACTTCCGTGCTTGGCGCGCCATGTTATAGCACTTCTCAATAATGAAGTCGTCCAAGCCTACACTATTTTTATAGTAATGCCCGTCTGACATTCTTAGGCAACTTGGTTTGCCATCTGTAATCATGAAAATCTGCTTGTTGGTATTTCGTTTTCTCCGCAGCATATCCATGGCGAGTTGCAGACCGGCAACCGTGTTGGTATGATACGGCCCAACTTTAAGATAGGGTAGTTCCTTAATCGATAT
>CALIJE010000092.1 GCA_938017825.1 uncultured Flavobacteriaceae bacterium | reverse complement strand
AATAGTAACAAGAGAGGCATATGAATCAATGGTAGATAAAACCTTAAAAATGCTCAAAGAAAACGGTCCTTATGACGGACTCTTTTTCGACATACATGGCGCGATGAGTGTAGTTGGCCTTGCCGATGCTGAAGGAGATTTGTTAAAACGAATACGAGAGGTAATCGGTACAGAGGTATTGGTTTCCACTTCGATGGATCTGCACGGAAATGTTTCGGAACAATTGGCCAGACATACCGATTTGATAACCTGTTATCGCATGGCACCTCACGAAGATGCACTCGAATCAAAAGAACGCGCCATTAACAATCTATTGGATCGCTTGGAAAATGGCAAGGGCAAACCCAGCTACAAAGCTTGGGTCCCAGTACCTATTTTATTGCCAGGTGAAAAAACAAGTACGCGAATCGAACCCGGCAAAAGTCTGTATGCCAAGGTACCGACAATTGCCGATCAAGAAGGGGTTCTCGATGCCGCCATTTGGATCGGATATGCCTGGGCCGATGAATCTCGAAACCATGCCGCCGTAATGGTTACCGGTGACGATAGGGAAAAAGTAACCCAAGGGGCCCAATTCTTGGCAAATGCCTTTTGGGATGTTCGACATCAATTTGAATTCGTTGCCCCCGTTGCCCCTCTTGAAGAGAGTCTCCACATGGCTTTGGCCTCCGAAGAACATCCGTTCATTATAAGCGATATGGGCGATAACCCAACTGCGGGAGGAGCTGGTGATGTTACGTGGACGTTGCACGAAATTTTGAAACGTCCGGAATTCAAAGCAGTAGATGGCGCATCTTTGATTTATGCCTCCATTCCCGGACCGGAATTGGTTGAGGAAGCTATAAAAGTCGGAATTGGCGGAAAACTTTCGGCTTTTGCTGGCGCCATGGTAGATGACCGCTTTGCCCCTCCTTTAAAACTAGATGGTACCGTAACCGCAATCAAGAAAGGAGATCGCGATGCCGAAATTGAGGTGGTCGTCAAGGTCGGAAGTGTACATGTAATCGTAACCAAAAAAAGGAAACCATACCATCATGAAAAGGATTTTACCGATTTAGGTTTGAATATCGAAGAAACAGATATCTTAGTGGTGAAAATCGGGTACTTGGTGCCAGAGTTGTACGATCTTCGCAAAGGCTGGGTTATGGCATTGACCCCTGGTGGTGTAGATCAAGACTTAGATCGTTTGGGGTATGAGCATATTAAGCGACCAATGTTTCCTTTAGACAAGGATATGGCGACCCCGGATTTAAGTGCACGATTGATCGAATCATCCGATAAATTGAAATAGCATTCAAATAGGCCCAAAGACAATTATTAATAATACATCAAAGAAATATACTTTACACCATATGATTATAGAACCTAGAACTCGGGGCTTCATTTGTACGACTGCCCACCCAGATGGATGCGCAGCCAACGTAAAAACTCAAATTGAATATGTAAAGAACAGCGGCCAGCTGAATGGCCCAAAAAAAGTACTAGTCATTGGAGCTTCAACAGGTTTCGGCCTCGCGTCGCGCATAAGCAGTGCGCATGCCTGCCAGGCCTCGACCATTGGGGTGTTTTTTGAAAAGCCCCCTTCAGAAGGAAGAACGGCATCTGCCGGTTGGTACAATACAGCTGCTTTTGAAAAAGAAGCACACAAAGCAGGCCTATATGCCAAAAGTATCAATGGAGATGCATTTTCGCATGAAATCAAAGAAAAAACACTCGCACTGATTCAAGCTGATTTAGGGAAAATAGATCTGCTTGTGTACAGTTTGGCCTCGCCGGTACGAACGCATCCAGACACAGGGGTACGCTACAAGTCGACCCTAAAACCGATAGGCAATTCGTACACTAATAAAACCGTAGATTTTCATACCGGGGAAGTGAAGGAAATTACCATTGCCCCATCAACGGGCGATGATATTGAGCATACCATTACCGTTATGGGTGGTGAGGATTGGCAAATGTGGGTCAATGCCCTACTCAAAGCAGATCTGTTATCTGAAAATTTTAAGACCGTTGCCTATTCCTATATCGGTCCCAAACTTACTGAACCGGTATATAGAAAGGGCACTATTGGGATGGCGAAAGACCATCTCGAAAAAACAGCTTTCGCCATTAGTGATACACTGGAAAAAATCAATGGGAAAGCGTATATATCGGTAAACAAGGCATTGGTGACACAGTCGAGTTCGGCCATACCCGTCATCCCCTTGTATATTTCATTGCTCTACAAAACCATGAAGGCAAAGGGTACGCATGAAGGGTGTATCGAACAGATTTATCGCCTCTATAAAGAACGTTTGTTCGAGGATGAGGTACCTACCGATCCGCAGGGTAGAATACGCATCGATGATTGGGAAATGCATGCGGATATTCAGGAAAAAGTTGTCGAATTATGGGAGCAAGCCACTACGGAAACCCTGCCCAATATAGGAGACCTAGAAGGATACCGTAACGATTTTTTTAATTTATTTGGTTTTGATGTAACTGGAGTGGATTATTTAAAGGACAGCAATGAAATAGTTGCCATTCCCGGACTAAAAGAATAGAGGATGTATGTAAAGAAAAATTTTGGTTTAAAATCGATACTACGCTTTAGCGGGGTGCATATGATCTGGATCACCTTGTGGGCCTCTTTCGTTGCCTTGCTTTATAAATTTACGCTTTTAGGCGATTGGCTGGTTATCCCATGGTTGCCGCTATCGGTTATTGGTACGGCCGTTGCATTTTACGTGGGTTTTAAAAATAACAGTGCCTATGACCGGTTATGGGAGGCCAGAAAGATTTGGGGTGCCATTATCAACGGCAGTCGTTCTTGGGGAGCAAGTACAAAAGCTTTCGTGAGCAACCAGTTTACTTCCGAAAATAGAACCGAAGCCGAACTGCATGCTTATCGCAAGAAATTGCTTTACCGCCATATCGGCTGGTTGTATGCCTTACGGAGTCAATTACTTATTCCAACTGCGTGGGAACATGTGAGCCAAGGAAAACACATGAGTCGAATGATCAAAAAACGCATAAAGAATTTTGGCGTAGGTTTATTGGGTGACGAGGTAAGTACCGCTGAATTGAAGAAATTTTTGCCTATCGATGAATATGAGCGACTCATAAATTATAAAAACACCGCAACGCAGATCATTGATCAACAAAGTCAAGATTTGAAGCAGCTACGAGAAGATGATATCATCGATGACTTTCGCCATATGGAATTGCAAAAGCTATTAGGCGATTTTTATACCTTTCAAGGGCAGTGCGAACGAATTAAAAAATTCCCGTTGCCTCGACAGTACGGCAGTATGAGTTTGGTATTTGTTGGTATTTTCATATTCTTATTGCCTTTGGGCATGGTCAGCGAATTCGCCAAATTGGGGGAATTTGGAGTCTGGCTGTCGATTCCCTTTACCGTTTTGGTAGGTTGGGTTTATGTTATGATGGAGTTGGTGGGGGATTATTCTGAAAATCCGTTTGAAGGCTTGGGCAATGATATTCCTATGCTCTCACTTTGCCGAACCATTGAAATAGACCTACGTGAAATGTTAGGAGAAACTGAATTACCCGAACCCGTGCAACCTATTAACGGCATCCTAATGTAAAACCTCTTGAACTGCTTTAGCGCTTGCTAGAGCAAGTAGCGTGCAATAACCAATTTACCATGAATAGCAACTATGACGACCAAGATTTTGACCATCTAGATGAAGAACAATTACCCGTATCCAAAAAGAAACTGCACGACTGGACGCACTTTGCCGGCCTCTATGCCGCTGAACATGTAGCGGCAACCGAATTCGTAATTGGGGCCACTTTCGTAGCCTTGGGAGCCAAAACAATGGATATTCTTTTGGGGTTGTTAATAGGTAATATCCTAGCTGTTCTCAGTTGGACCTTCATAACCTCGCCTATTGCGGTCGATACCCGCATGAGCCTCTATACCTATTTGAACAAAATTGCGGGTGACACGATGACCAAACTTTATAATTGGGCAAATGTGATCATTTTTACCGTGATATCGGCCGCCATGGTTACCGTCTCTTCGACGGCGGTTCGCTTCGCCTTTGATATTCCTGCCCAGCTCAATTGGTACCCTACGAACCTCTGGTTCATACTCATCGTAATTTGTGTCGCCGCAGTAGTGGTATCCATTGCCATATATGGCTTTAATGCAGTTTCCGAATTTTCTGGTGTATGCGCGCCATGGCTATTCGTAATGTTCACCAGTGGAGCCCTTGTGCTTCTACCGGCCTTGTCATTAGACGTCTTGGAGAAAACCATTCCGGAAGGTTGGAATGATTTTATGACCCTGGGGAATACCTCGATTTGGACCGGTATCGACAGCAACGGGGAACCCGGGATTGGATTGATTGAAGTAATCGGTTTTGCTTGGGCCGCCAATACGATCACACATTTTGGACTTATTGATATGGCATTGCTTCGATTCGCCAAAAAAAAATCGTACGGATTGGCAACAAGTACCGGAATGATGTTCGGACACTATGTCGCGTGGATTGCAGCAGGAATTATGGGTGCCGGAGCTGCAGTTATCTTAGGAAAATCGATCATAGAATTAGACCCAGGTGATGTTGCATACTATGCCTTAGGATGGTCTGGGTTCGTTATCGTAATTGTTGCCGGATGGACCACGGCAATCACCAACTTATATAGGGCCGGGTTGGCAGCACAGGCTATTTTTAGTACTACCTCAAGAAAGAAGACCACATTGATCGTCGGCTTGGCAACCATGGTGGTGGCCTGCTTCCCATTTGTGTTCACCCAAATACTGCCGCTACTTACCTATGCCGGGCTGTTGGTTGTACCCGTAGGTGCGATTGTTTTTGCCGAGCATCAGGTTTTTCCAAGAATCGGCTATACACGTTATTGGTCGTCTTATCGTGAATTAACATTCAGTACGCCAGCTGTAGTAAGCTGGGGCTTGGGACTTGTATTTGGTTTTGGTTTGAATGCCTTGGATATTATTTCATTTTTTTACCTATTTATTCCTACGTGGATTTTTACCATTTTAGTGTATACACTTTTGGCCGGCCGCTTTGGAGCCAAGGAACGCTATCCCGAGGCCGCCCAACGAGATATAGAGCGCGCAGAACGCATAGAACTGTATCAAGACAAAAAAGCACTGCAAGAACCCGTAAAAGAAAAAGACAGTAGTATGTTCTCAAAACTACTTAAAGGAATAGCGATTACCGCCCTAGTTATCACCTTGGCCTTGGCATGCAAGGTTATGTTCGGCAGTGAGACAGAAGAACATTATGTCGCAAATAGGGAGCTCTTTTATCGCTACGCGTTTATTTGCACAATGCTTTATTTTAGTACTGCCTATTGGGCTTTACGACGTGGAAAATCTAAAAATTAGGTATTTTGAAGGAACCTCATCTCGTCCTTAACCAGGAGAATCTCAGTGAAATTGCGAGTCGTATTAAAGTACCATCATATAAGCGCGACACCTTAAAAAAAGGAATTGTGCATATTGGAATAGGCGGTTTTCATCGCGCGCATCAGGCCTATTACCTTCAACTGCTCCATGAAAAACTGGGCGCTGATGAATGGGGTATATGCGGTATCGGGTTACGCGAAAATGATAGAAAAATTCAACAAGTATTACAAGACCAAGACCATCTCTATTCCCTGATAATGCGTCACCCCAATGGGCAAATAAGCGCTCAGGTCGTAGGCAGCATCATCGATTTTATCTTAGGTGTATATAATCCTCAAGCAGTCATCGACAGAATGGCCAGCCCTGACACTAAAATCGTATCCTTGACCATCACCGAAGGTGGATATAACTATGACCCTAATACCGGGGATTTTAACTTCTCAAATCGAGATGTGCTGCATGAATTGCAACATCCAGATGATCCCAGAACGGTATATGGGTTTTTAACGGCCGCCTTAAAAAAAAGACAGGACCAAGGCCTACCCCCATTCACCATCCTATCATGCGACAATATTGAACATAACGGTGATATGACGCGTAAAATGCTACTGGCTTTTGCTCAAAAACAAAACAAAGAGTTGGCAGATTGGATATCAAAAGAGGTTCGTTTTCCGAACACAATGGTAGATCGAATTACGCCCGTAACAACAAATGAGGATGTCGAATACCTTAAGAATTCATATGGGGTCTTAGATGCGTGGCCCGTAAGTTGCGAACCCTTTAAACAATGGATCGTCGAGGATAAATTTTCGAATGGGCGCCCTAGTTTGGAAAAAGTGGGTGTTCAATTTGTCAAAGACGTTAGTCCATATGAAAAAATGAAATTGCGCCTTCTCAATGCCGGACATTCGGTATTGGGCATATTAGGTGCCATACAAGGCCACGATACTATAGATGATTGTATGCGTGACCCCATATTTCAGAAGTTTATGAGGGCTTTTATGGATAAGGAGGCAAGCCCGGTTCTCGATGCTGTACCAGGAATTGATTTAACCGAGTATAAGAATAGCCTTGAGGAACGTTTTGCAAACCCGAACCTAAAAGATAAAGTAAGCCGCATTTGTTCGGAAAGCTCGGCAAAAATGCCCAAATTTTTAATCCCCACGCTCTTGGAAAATCTGAATAGTGGCGGTAGCATTGCTTTTGCCACTATGGTGCTCGCGGCATGGTGCTATTATTCAGATAAAGCGCTTTCTATTAATGGGATGCCTATCGAGGTCATTGATGAACAGCATGAAATCCTGAACAAGGCCGCAAAAAATACCACCTCCGATACCTTGTCCTTTATTCGGTTAGAGTCGATTTTCGGTTCCTTGTTCGAAAGCCCTCGTTTTGTTGGTGCCTATTCGGAAAACATATCAAAAATCTATGCTGATCCTGATATTAGATTTCATATGCAAGAACTGCTAAACGACAATTAGAGAGCCAAATAGAAGTGAAGAGTAGCCCTAAGTGATAACATCCATGCTTGCGTTAAAGTTAAATACATCTTTTAAGCATCACCTCCTGATCGGACTAGGAATCGGTATTTGGCTGGCACTTTTTTTAGTATTCATTGCGCCTTTTGACGCATCGGATCTGACCTTTTCAATTCGGGCAAAAATTTTGCCATACTATGGTATCATCTGTTTTTTATGCTATATCATATTGATCCCTATTCAAAATTTGATTTTTCGCCGGGTCGGAAGATGGACCTTGGTATGGGAACTAATATCCTGATCGCATTCTACATACTAGGCCTGCTAGGATGCTACTTATACTATTCTACGGATATCATCAATGGAACGTATTCGTTCGAAAAGTTTACCTTGGAAGTCCACTTTCCCATTTTTCTGGTCATTTTGCCCCTGCTTGTCTTATCGCGATGGTACTTCAATAAAAAGGCAATTTCCCAAACATCCAATAAGCTTTTACTTACCGGCGCAAACAGGCATGACATCCTACAAATAGAACGTTCAGATCTCATATGTGTTTCGAGCGCCGATAATTACGTAGAGGTGTCCTATTTGATCAATGATGAGTTGCATAAAAAATTGCTGCGCATCACTCTAAAAAATATACATCCACAAGTACCCGGTTTGCTAAAAGTACATCGTTCGTATCTCATAAATCCATCGTATTTCAAGGAATGGAAGGATAGTAGCACCATATTCCTTACCCACATGGAAGTGCCAGTTTCAAAGAACTACAAGAAAGATGTGCTAAAACTGCATGACCATTCGTCCCTAAAAGCCAATAGTTCGCCACAAACCTAGGGCATCCAGGCATTTCGAAGCTATTTTGTTTTTAGTTTTGAGAATTCACTTAATATAAAAATTCATGAAACAAATTGCATTATTAGGACTACTTCTAATTACGTTTTGCTGTAATCTTAACGCGCAAGACAAAAGTCTACAAGAACAAATCGAGAATATGGTCGAAGAACAAATCGTTGTCGGCGTTGCTGCCGGTTATTCTGTAGACGGGAAAATAATAGAACAATTAGTCGCTGGTCATGCAGACCAGAGTGCACAAAAAGAGTTTACCGCCGATACCAAGGTTCGTATGGCCTCTATCGCAAAACCGATGACGGCCTTAGCCATAATGCAATTGGTAGAACAAGGAAGGTTAGATTTAGAGGTGCCCATTCAAACGTATATCCCCGATTACCCAAGGCACCCAAAAACGCAGATCACTATTAAACAACTACTATCGCACACGTCGGGCATAGCGGGTTACAAGAATAACAAGGAGGCCAACACCGTTATTGAGTATGCCACGTTACATGATGCAATAGAGATTTTTAAGAACCGTGATTTATTGTTTGAACCGGGAACCCAATATTCCTACACTACATATGGTTATACCGTTTTAGGGGCAATTGTTGAAACTATAACCAAGCAGAGCTTCGAAACCTTTATCCAAGAGTATATTTTTGACAAAGCCGGTATGAAGAATTCGGGAGTTAAAAAATTTGGTGTCATGATGGAGAACGAATCAAAATTATATCACCGAAAAGGAGGTAAAAGAAATGCAAAACCGGCCGTTGAAAATAATCTAAGCAATAGAATCCCTGGTGGGGGATTATACACCACCCTCAACGACATGTTCAAATTTGGAGACGCCGTAATAAACAATGTATTTGTAAAAAAAGAAACGCTTGACTTAATGCGCGAGCACCACAGCCTGGAAAAAGAGAGAAACGCCTATGGTTTTGGATGGTTCTTATACAACCCAAAACCGAACGAAGGAGCCATAATTGGGCATTCTGGCGGGCAAATAGGATGCTCTTCATTTCTCTATATTGTTCCTGAAAAAAAAGCAGTTAGTGTTATACTCGCCAATACTTCAAGGACAGGCGGTAGCGTTGACTATATCGCTATTAACTTATTAAAAGCCTCTATACAAAAGGCCAATGAAGAAAAGTAAATAGGTTTGTGAAGATAATTAAGCAAAATTAAAAGTCAAACGGTCACGGCCTGATTCAAATACCTGCGAAATGGCAGCATTTCTTTATAGACCGAAATTAGTTTCTGTTCAAAATTGTCCTTCAGTACTTCTTTAGAAGAAAACTCGGTTACCACGGCGAAGGTTTTGTTTCGTAATAATTCGATATGGCGATGTTCATTTGAAAAGCCTTTAGGGGCATTCGTCAATTTAACATCTTCATAAAGGCTACCGAAGATTTGTCTGAACGATTTTCTATTCAAGATACTTTGTAGTTCTTCACCATTATAATCAATGGCCTCCCGAATGCTACGCAAGCGCTTTGAGTCGGGCCGCCAAAGACCGCCAGCGAACATAGACCGCTTAATTCCGATTTCGACATAGAAATCCCCGGTATTGGGTCGTTTGTCCAGTCCGGCCCCAAAATGATCTTTATAGATTGGTTTGTTCGGATGAAACATCAAATTATTGTTGATGCGGTTGATGCCTTTTTTTCCGGGGGTATCATAATAACCATCATCGATAGCAGCGAGTTTGGCATTTATTTCATCTAACCAGCCAATGAAATCATCGCGTACTTCCTTATACCATTTGCGATTGGCATCCATCCAATCCTTGCTGTTATTTTTTTGAAGTTGCTGTAGAAATCGGATTTGGTTCGAAAAATTCATGGCCTTAAAATTACGCAAAGGTAAAATGGTAGAAAAAGGTGCTATACTCCCTTTATGCTATGGTTGTTGACCTCAGATCAAAACCCGTTGTCACCCCCAACTATGTCGCCAATGGTTCCCAAGATACTGCCTTCACCTTTATCTTTGCCACCTCGGGGTAAAGCTGCCAAAACCCTGCCTGCCAACCTGCTAAAGGGCAGCGATTGCACATAGACGGTACCAGGACCTTGTAAAGTGGCAAAAAACAGGCCTTCACCGCCGAATACGGTGTTCTTGATTCCTCCTACGAATTCAATATCATAGTTAACATTTTGAGTGAACCCAACAATACAGCCGGTATCTACTTTCAAAACCTCTCCCATCGCTAGTTCTTTTTTGGCCAAGGTTCCTCCGGCATGCACGAATGCCATACCGTCGCCTTCCAATTTTTGCATAATAAACCCTTCACCCCCAAAAAGCCCCCTGCCTAATTTTTTTGAGAACTCAATGCCTACGGTAACGCCCTTGGCTGCGCATAAAAAAGCATCTTTTTGGCAAATGAACTTGCCGTGCTTCTCAGAAAGGTCTATGGGTACTATTTTCCCCGGATAGGGTGACGCGAAGCTTACTTGTTTCTTGCCCTGGCCATTGTTGAGAAAAGCGGTCATAAAAAGACTTTCCCCTGTTAGGATACGTTTCCCTGCCGAAAAAATCTTTCCCAATACACCTTTCTCCTGGTTAGATCCATCACCAAAAATGGTGTCCATCTTTATACCTTCGTCCATCATCATAAAACTACCCGCCTCTGCTACGACGGCCTCCTGCGGATCAAGTTCTATCTCAACATATTGCATTTCTTCACCATAAATGGCATAATCTATTTCGTGTGCGTTCATAAAAAGTTCTTTAATTATAATTCCTGAGAGACCAGAAATCAGATTCATATTTGATTGACACTGGTTAGTTGCCTATTATCAATTTTTGTTACACTATCTACCAAGCTGGGCGATCAGTTGCCGCAACTCATCTGGTTTTTGCGTTCCGATTAATCTTCTTTTTCCGTTTTTCCATTTGAGGAATAGCCCTTTATTTCCTTTCACATTATATACGGTACCGTGGTTGAGACTTATTCGAATTCCATAGCCTACAAATCCATAGCTAATGATTTCAGCCGATTCTATGTCTTCCCAATCCCATTTCCTCCTTACGAAAAAGAGGTGTTTTACTACTATTTTTTTAGCATCGATTTCAGTGGTCATGCGCATCAAACCAAAAAATAAGAGCACAGCAACG
>CALIJE010000091.1 GCA_938017825.1 uncultured Flavobacteriaceae bacterium | reverse complement strand
GCGCATGACCTTCGCACCTTTCTTTTCGTAAAAAGCAATGGCCGGATCGTTCCAATCGAGTACTTCCCAGCTTATACGTTTAACGCCAAGAGCGTGCCCATATTTTACAACTTCAGTCAATAGTGCATTGCCAATTCCTTTAGACCGCATAGCTTCTGTTACGATCAGATCTTCTAAATGTATAACAGGACCTTTCCAAGTCGAGTATCTCGGATACACCAACGCCGCTCCAACAATTCTATTTAGGGTCTCGGCAACAAAGCACTTAAATAATTCTTGCGCGCCGAAACCATCTCGCACAAGATGGTCTGCCGTTACTTCTACGGCGTTAGCTTCTTTTTCAAAAGAAGCTAGTTCGTGAATCAATTGCAACACCTCAGACATATCGTTGGCGGTTGCATGTCTTATCTTAAATTCCATCGTGGCTACAAATAAAATGCAAAGTTATAAACATAAACAATGAATGGTTTACTAAACCGTTATAGTTTCACAAAAAAGATGATCTTTGTGGTCCAAGAAATACATCCATGACAAAAAAGAATCAAACTTTAGGAGAGTTCATAATTGAAAACCAATCGTCGTTCCAATATTCTTCTGGTGAGCTATCCAAATTGATCAATGCCATTCGTTTGGCGGCTAAGGTTGTCAATCATGAGGTAAACAAGGCCGGTCTGGTTGATATTCTAGGTGCGGCAGGAGATACGAATGTGCAAGGTGAGGATCAACAGAAACTGGATGTTTTCGCCAATGAAAAGTTCATAAAAACGCTCACCAAGCGAGAAATAGTTTGCGGAATTGCCTCAGAAGAAGAAGACAGTTTTATCAGCATCAATAGTAGTGATGAAAAGCATCAAAACAAATATGTGGTATTGATCGATCCCTTAGATGGGTCCTCGAACGTAGATGTAAATGTTTCGGTGGGTACCATTTTTTCGATCTATCGTCGGGTTACCCCAGTAGGAACACCCGTAACCATTGATGACTTTTTACAACCTGGAAATAAGCAGGTGGCAGCTGGTTATGTAGTATATGGCACTTCTACCATGCTGGTGTATACCACAGGAGATGGTGTAAACGGTTTTACCTTGAACCCGGCCCTTGGTACCTTCTATCTTTCTCATCCGAAGATGCAATTTCCGGTCGACGGGAAGATCTATTCGGTAAATGAAGGCAACTACGTTCACTTTTTACAAGGCGTAAAAGACTATATTAAGTATTGCCAAAAAGAGGAGGGTGATAGGCCCTATACCTCAAGATATATTGGATCGCTGGTATCCGATTTTCATAGGAATATGATCAAAGGAGGTATTTACATGTATCCCAAAAGTAGTGTAACCCAGAATGGAAAATTACGCTTGCTCTACGAATGCAACCCTATGGCCTTTATTGCAGAACAAGCCAACGGGCTAGCCGTAGGTGGAAAAAATAGAATCATGGATATTGAACCAAAAGAACTGCATCAGCGCGTTCCTTTCTTCTGTGGAAGCAGGAACATGGTTGAGAAGCTTCAAGAATTTTTGAATAAATACCATTAAAAAAGGGGAGCAATTGCTCCCCTTTTTATTTTTATGAAGTTGTATTAACGGTTCATATTTTTGATTTCATCTATAAAGTTGTCCTCATCAACCCCTGCATGAACTAATTTCAAGGCCTTGTCAACTACATAGCTCACATTAGCCGTTGAAAAGCCCAAGCCAATACACAAACGTTCCAACATAACGGTTTGGCCCTCACCCAACTCTCGATCTGCATACACCATACGTGCCAAATCGTACAAGCGTTCTAAGCGACGGTCATAACTGCTAGGCGGATTTACGGGATGTGTTTTATAATCCTTCAAAATCTCTTTGTAATCGCCATCTGAAATACTCAATTTTCGGGCTAGTCTATCTAAAAAAGCCTGTTCATCTGGAGTAATGACATCATCACTCATAGCTACACGAACAATTGCCGCGAAATGGTCTTGATTTCTTTTTTGAAATCCACTATCAAAAAAATCTACAATAGACATATATCAAATTTTATTCGGCAAATATAAATTTTTTGAGGGTCATAATTTCCATTCTCTAGAACTTTGTTTTGTAACTTGGCTAGGCTCTTAAAAAGCGACACCAAAATCCTATTTATATCGTTGCAACAAAATGACCAGAGGCCAACTTCATGAAATTGCCGAAAACTGGTTTAGAGCACAAAACTGGAAGCCTTTTCCATTTCAAAAAAAAACATGGCGCGCTTTTCTTCAGGGCAAACACGGTCTTCTAAATGCACCTACGGGTAGTGGTAAAACATATGCACTTTGGTTTCCTATTATTCTAGATTATATCAAAAACAATCACGACTATAAAACCAAGCACAATAAAGGGCTAAAGGCGATTTGGATTACCCCATTGAGA
Source organism: uncultured Flavobacteriaceae bacterium (assembly GCA_938017825.1). GTDB lineage: Bacteria > Bacteroidota > Bacteroidia > Flavobacteriales > Flavobacteriaceae > Pelagihabitans. The sequence goes on along the minus strand of CALIJE010000091.1, from coordinate 6,100 downwards.
GCCCTTTCACAAGAAATAAAACAATCAGCCGAACGTGTAATTACAGATCTAGAGCTACAAATGACCGTTGGTATTCGCTCGGGCGATACCTCGACCAAGGAACGGGCACAACAAAAAAAGCAAATGCCAGATTTGCTGATTACTACTCCTGAAAGCCTACAACTATTGCTTGCCACAAAGGGCTACGCCAACATCTTCAAGGACTGCTCGGCAATCGTTGTGGATGAATGGCACGAGCTTCTTGGTACGAAAAGGGGTGTACAAATGGAACTTGGACTTTCAAGACTTCGCACCATCTCGAAAAAAATGAGAATCTGGGGTATTTCGGCTACCATCGGAAATTTGGAACAAGCTCGGGAAGTACTTCTAGGACCCTCATCAAGGGCCTTGGAAAATTCGACCTTAATCAAGGCCAACATCAAAAAGAAGATCACCGTAAAAAGTATAATTCCCAAAGAAATGGAAACCTTCCCCTGGCGAGGACATTTAGGATTGCGCTTGCTCGAGGATGTGGTACCCATCATAAACAATAGCAAAACAACATTACTCTTCACCAATACCCGTAGCCAGTGCGAAATCTGGTTTCAGAAAATACTACAAAAACATCCAGAGTATGCGGGTGAAATTGCCATGCACCATGGGAGTATCAATAAAGAGACACGTATTTGGGTAGAACAGGCCATTCGGAACGAAAGTCTTAGGGCCGTGGTCTGCACCTCTAGTCTGGATCTCGGTGTTGATTTTGCCCCAGTGGAAACAGTGGTGCAGATCGGTGGACCAAAAGGAGTAGCGCGGTTTCTTCAGCGTGCGGGTCGCAGTGGCCACCGCCCAGGTAAGGAGAGTGTCATCTACTTTTTGCCCACGCACGCCATAGAATTGATCGAGGCCTCCGCCCTACAAAAAGCGGTGAAAGACAATACCGTAGAAGATCGTATACCCTATCTCAATAGTTACGATGTACTGTTGCAATACCTAACGACCCTGGCAATATCGGACGGATTCTATCCAAATGAAATCTTTAAGGAAGTTAAACAGACATTCTGCTACCAGACCCTTTCCGAAGACCAATGGCAGTGGCTATTGAATTTCTTGGTAATGGGCAGTCAAAGCCTACAATCCTATGATGAATATAAAAAGGTCGAGGTTGAACAAGACGGCAGGTTTAAGGTCAACAATCGCGGCGTAGCCATGCGCCATCGTTTTCAAATAGGCACAATTGTCGGTGATGCCATTCTTAGTGTGCGCTACCAAAAAGGAGGCTACATCGGAAGTATCGAAGAATACTTTATTTCAAAACTAACGCGGGGCGACGTCTTCACATTTGCCGGTCGCAATCTTGAGTTTATTCGGATTAAAGGAATGCAGGTACACGTTAAGAATTCCAATAAAAAGACAAATAAAGTGCCTGCCTGGGCTGGAAGTCGCATGACCCTTTCGGCCCAAATGTCAAAATTATTACGGGAAGAACTCTACACGGCCAATCTTGAAAAGAATAAACAATCGAAGGAAATCAAATCCTTAGCACATATTTTCAAGAGACAACGTGAAGAGAGTATAGTTCCAAATCCTGATGAATTTCTGATCGAGACCTTTAGGACGCGCGACGGCTACCATCACATTTTTTACCCCTTCGAGGGGCGTTATGTGCATGAGGCAATGGGTAGCTTGTTAGGGTATCGTATAAGTTTGCTCTCTCCCATTACTTTTTCATTGGCCTTTAACGATTACGGTTTTGAAATGCTTTCCGATAAGGAGATTGATATGCAACAGGTATTGGACAATAACCTGTTTTCAACGGAATATATGTTGGATGATCTACAAAAAAGTCTCAACTCTACCGAAATGGCGCGGCGCAAGTTTCGCGATATAGCGGTAATAAGTGGCATGGTCTTTACGGGATACCCTGACAAAGGTGTTAAAATGAAACATCTGCAAAGCAGCTCACAGCTACTTTTCGATGTGTTTAGGGACTACGAAGACGACAATCTCTTATTTCAACAAGCCTTTACGGAAACCTTTGAGCACCAACTGGAAGAAGGGCGTTTGCGTATGGCTTTGGAGCGCATAGCCACACAAAAAATCGTTTGGAAATCGTGCACCGAGTATACTCCTTTTTCATTCCCGTTGATTACTGATCGCATGAGTCGGGAACGCTTATCGAGTGAAAAATTGGCTGATAGAATTAAGCGAATGACAGCCATTTTAATGAAGAAATAAATATATTGTAGACGATGACCCAATCCCTAAAAATCAAAAACAATAACTTCATAATGCATCCATTGGGTGTATTGTACTGGGCAGAGCACGATACCCTATTAATAAGCGATGTTCACTTGGGAAAGGTATCTCATTTTAGAAAATTCGGTGCTGCAGTACCACAAAAGGCGATATCCAAAAATTTTGAACTTTTAACCGAATCCGTACACTTTTTTAGTCCTAAAACGATCTGTTTTATGGGGGATCTGTTTCATTCATCACTAAATAAAGAATGGCAACTGTTTGAGAAATGGGTAAAGGAATCAACTGCCAAAATTATTTTGGTGTCTGGGAACCATGATATCATTTCCCCTTTAAAATATGAAGCTCTGGGCATTGATGTGGTTGCGGAATTAGCCTGGCATGGTTTTCTGCTCACCCATCATCCTGAAGAAAGAAAGGGTTTCTTTAACTTTTCCGGGCATGTGCATCCGGCGGTACGCTTACATGGTATGGGCAGACAATCGCTACGCCTGTCTTGCTTTTTCAAATCAGAAAATCAAATGATACTGCCCGCCTTTGGTGAATTTACCGGAACTCATGTTATGAAACCCAAAAAAAACGATGAGGTCTTTGCCATTGCCGATGAAACTGTAATGAAAATTTAATCTTCGCCATTGGGATAGCTTCGTCAGTGAACCTATATTTGCAAAAATTTACGCTTGCCGAATACCATCATCCCTACACTCTTTGAACAGTCTCCAAACACACGGAAACTGCGAGAAGTTATTGCCAATTCTGAACAAAATGTACCCCAGGAAGTAATTATAAAAGGCCTCACGGGCTCATCTCTTTCCTTGGTTTTGGGGAACGTGTTTCGCAATTCGGATGTGCCGTTTCTGCTCATTTTCGATGATAAGGAACAAGCGGCCTACTATCTCAACGATTTGGAACGGCTTATTGGTGAAAACGATGTTCTATTTTATCCAGGAAGTTACCGTCGCCCCTATCAAATAGAAGAAACCGACAATGCCAATGTGCTGCTGCGTGCCGAAGTACTGAATCGAATCAACTCGCGCAAGAAACCAGCAATTATCGTTACCTACCCCGACGCCCTTTTTGAAAAGGTCGTGACCAGAAGGGAACTAGAAAAGAATACCCTCAAGATTAAATTGGAAGACACTCTTTCACTGGATTTTTTGAATGAGGTGCTTTTTGAATACCAATTCAAACGGGTCGACTTTGTTACGGAACCGGGAGAATTTTCGGTTCGTGGAGGTATTGTCGATGTTTTCTCGTTTTCACATGACGAGCCGTATCGATTGGAATTTTTCGGAGACGAAGTCGATAGCATTAGAACCTTTGATGTAGAGACGCAATTGTCAACTGAAAAGGTGAAGAAAATTAGCATTATTCCCAATGTTGCCAATAAAACACTCACTGAGAAACGAGAAAGTTTTCTAGGTTATATTTCACCAAAGACCGTCATATTTTCTAAGAATACCGAAGTGCTCCTTGCACGGCTGGATGATTTTTTTGAAAAAGCAACTGAAGCCTTTAAGGCCCTTTCGGGGGAGATAAGGCAGGCCGAACCGAGTTCGCTTTTTATGAACGGTGCCACATTCAGAAAAGGGCTAGCGGCATTTAATATAATTGCGACTGCTGATCAGAGCACAGTCGGTTCTTCAGTAAGCAAAATACTTTTTAATACACAACCTCAACCCTCATTCAATAAAAAGTTCGACCTGTTGATCGACAACCTTAATGAATATCACCAAAAGGGCTATACCAATTACATCTGCTGTGCTAGTGAACAACAGGCCAAACGCTTTCGAGATATTTTCGAGGAAGTAGCCGTAGATGTGGCATACAAAACCGTTGTCTTCCCCTTATTTCAAGGCTTTATCAATGACGACTTAAAGGTGGTTTGTTATACCGACCACCAAATTTTTGAGCGCTACCACAAGTTTCAACTTAAAAATGGCTATGCCAAAAAACAAGCCATTACCCTCAAAGAACTCAACAAACTCGAAGTCGGGGATTATGTGACCCATATAGACCATGGTATCGGGAAATTCGGAGGACTGCAAAAAATAGATGTTCAGGGGAATAAACAAGAAGCCATCAAATTAATGTACGGCGAGCGCGATATATTGTATGTGAGTATACATTCCCTACACAAAATATCTAAATTCAATGGTAAGGATGGTGCGGTACCAAAAATCTATAAACTTGGCTCTGCAGCCTGGAAAAAGCTCAAGCAAAAAACCAAGTCAAGGGTCAAGAAAATTGCCTTTGACCTGATTAAAGTTTATGCAAAACGTCGCCTTGAAAAAGGCTTTCAATATGCCCCCGATAGTTATTTGCAAAATGAATTGGAGGCCTCTTTTATTTATGAGGATACTCCGGATCAAAGTACAGCCACGGCCGATATCAAACGCGACATGGAAAGTGAACGCCCCATGGACCGGCTTATCTGTGGTGATGTAGGCTTTGGCAAGACCGAGGTAGCCATACGCGCCGCATTTAAGGCAGTCGAAAACGGAAAACAGGTGGCGGTATTGGTACCGACTACGATCTTGGCCTTTCAACACCATCGAACCTTTACCCAACGCTTATCTGAAATGCCAGTAACCGTTGATTATCTTAACCGTTTCAGAACAACTAAAGAGCGTAGAATTACCCTTGAAAAACTAGCGGCAGGGAAGGTAGATATTATCATCGGCACGCATCAATTGGTGAACAAAAAAGTGAAGTTCAACGATTTGGGACTTCTCATTGTTGATGAGGAACAAAAATTCGGTGTTTCCGTAAAGGACAAGTTGAAATCGATTAAGGAAAATGTAGATGTACTGACCTTGACCGCTACACCCATTCCGCGAACGTTACAATTTAGCTTAATGGCAGCCCGAGATTTATCGGTCATAAATACGCCCCCGCCCAATCGGTATCCCATTGAAAGTAGGGTTATCAGATTTTCGGAAGAAATTATTCGAGATGCTATAAGCTATGAGGTACAGCGAGGAGGCCAAGTGTTCTTTATTCATAATCGAATCGAAAACATTAAAGAGGTCGCAGGCATGATACAGCGTTTGGTGCCAGATGCCAAGGTAGGCATTGGTCACGGCCAAATGGAGGGCAAGAAATTAGAGTCGCTAATGCTCTCATTTATGAACAGTGAGTTCGATGTACTCGTCTCGACCACTATCGTTGAAAGTGGCCTTGATGTGACCAATGCGAATACGATTTTCATTCACAACGCCAATAATTTTGGACTAAGTGATCTACATCAAATGCGGGGTCGCGTGGGGCGAAGTAACAAAAAGGCGTTCTGCTATTTTATCACTCCCCCTTATGAGGCAATGACCCGTGATGCGCGAAAACGTATCGAAGCCCTAGAACAGTTTACCGCCTTGGGTAGTGGTTTCAATATCGCCATGAAAGATCTTGAAATTAGGGGCGCTGGAGATCTTTTAGGGGGTGAGCAAAGTGGTTTTATCAATGAAATTGGGTTTGAGACCTATCAAAAAATTCTATCAGAAGCCATTGAGGAGCTCAAGGAAAATGAATTTAAAGAACTATACCAGGAGGTAGAAGGGCATGTCGACAAAGTATTCGTAAAGGAAACCCAAATAGATTCTGATTTTGAACTGTTGTTCCCAGATGATTATGTCAACAATATCACTGAGCGCCTAAATCTTTACACGCAGTTGAATCAGCTACAGGACGAAAGTGGTCTTAAGCATTTCGAAAAACAACTTATAGATCGTTTTGGGGAATTACCTTCAGAAGTAGAGGATTTGTTGAATTCTGTTCGTGTAAAAAGGATTGCAAATACCATCGGTTTTGAAAAGGTAGTGATGAAAAAGGGGAAACTGATAGGATACTTTATCGCCGATCAACA
>CALIJE010000090.1 GCA_938017825.1 uncultured Flavobacteriaceae bacterium | reverse complement strand
AAGGTAAGACCGATACAAAACCATGCTCTGTGGGGGTGGCATCATTATGAACCGGTAAATCTGTTTTCCAATTCGTTGATCCCTTAGCTAGTAAATTCATTTTTACATCATAGGAATAGGTGCCTGCTGAAGATTTTTTTAGGACATGCGACCATAGGTTCCCATTGTTTTCGGCTATCATAGGATAATCGGCCCAATTTACAAACCAATCCGAATCGCGAATGATTTCGTTGGCTTCTTGCCATTGACCATCTTTCAATTCCGCATATTTTAGCACTGCAAGGCTATCATTTTCCTGTGTGACCCAGGAAAGTAAGGTACTATATTCGTTGCTAGTTAAATAGGGCAATGAAGAATTGGCTTTTGCTGGAGATTGTATGGAAATAAAGGTGACTTCCACTACTGCAGACTTTTCTTTTTCCGATACTTCCTTACACCCAGCAAACAAAAACAATAATGTGCTGAAAGTTAAATACTTGAACATACTCATTACTCTATTCGTTTTAATTTTTCAATTAGTTCGGGAGTATCCCAATCCATGCCGCCATCCAAACGCGCTACTTGCTCGCCCTTTGTATTGTACAGTATGGTTACTGGTAAGGCATAAATTTGTAAATCTGCATAATTGCCATTGTATTTGATAAAATTTAGACCAAATTGGCGCTTATCCCTAAAGGCAATAATCATTTCTTTCTTTTGGTCAGATGGAAACAGGAACACATAATTTTCATTCTTCAAAATTTCTTGTGCATTGGCCATTGCGGGCATTTCTTCAATGCACGGTTTACACCAAGTTGCCCAATAATTTATTAGCAGTCGTTTTCCCTTATAATTTTCAAGATCGATGGCATTGCCCTCTAAATCTTCATATAAGGCTACAGGCTTCTCTATACCACCAGATGTGGCATCTTCGTTTATTTTTTCAATATTCTTGGTTTCCTTACAGGCCAAAAACAAGAAAAGGAGCATTAAATAGGTGCCTTTTTTCATAATTATCTGATATGACTACCCGCATTCACATCGATGGTGGCTCCGGTAGCATGATCCATTAATCCACTACACAGCAGCGCGACCAAGGGGCCCATGTCTTTGGGCTCGGTGAGCTCGTTTAGTGCGATTTCGTTCAGAACCCGTGCTTCGCCATATTTTTCAATAAATTGTTCTGCCATTTGGGTTCGCGTAAAACCAGGAGAAACCACGAATGATTTGATTTGTTGCTTCCCGAAGGAACGGGCCACACTGCGCGCCAAAGAAGTTAGGCCACCTTTGGAGGCGGCATATGCGAGGTACTCTTCTGTTTCCCCGCGAAAAACTGCCCGGCTTCCAATATACACGAATCGTCCTTGCCCCATTTTTTTAAAATGATCTAGCCCCAGTTTGGTCAATAGGCCCACTGCGTCTAGATTCACCGCCATGGTCTTTTTCCAAACCGACAGCCAATCCTGGGTTAAGGCATCTGAAGAATGCGGAAGAAATACACCGGCATTCAATATGAGTACATCTATTTTTTCGTAATGGGCCTCCACCCGCTCAAAAAGGGAATAAACCTCTTCTTCCTGACTTAAATCTGCCTGAAAAGATTTCGCTCTATCTGCATATTGCGTTTCAAGTTGTTCTACTGATGATTTGGTACTATGATAATGCAAAGCGACCTTGGCCCCCATTTTCAGAAGGTATTCGGCAAGCGCTTTCCCGATGCCCCTAGAGGCCCCTGTTAACAGTATCGTTTTCGCTTTTAAATCGATATGGGTCATAGTAACTTACTTCATTCTAAGGTAATCATCCGTGCCATCTAGCCAATCACTTCGAATCGGCGCCCAGGTATCAATCTCCTCTACATCCCCGATCATAAGGGCTTCGTGCGGCAGGTGCGCTGGAATCACGACCGATTCTCCCGCATTCAAATCCATTTGTTGTTCTTTTTCCGCACCGAACCAAAAGCGAATCGTACCCGAAATGACCTGGGTAACCTGCTCATTTTCATGATGGTGCAAGGGTACATGAAAACCGTCTTTGAATTGCATTCGTGCGATCATTACCTTTTCACCATACACCAACTTTCGCTTCATTTTTGGGGTTACCTGTTCCGTAGGCACATCGTCCCAATGAATTTTGTTTACCATAGTTGTTATATAAATACCTTCTTAGTTACTAGCCAATTGCCCACCTTCATAGGTTACCCTATAAATGGCATCGCCAAAATCATCTGAGATCAATAGCGAACCATCTTCTAAAAACAACAAATCGACCGGTCGTCCAAAACGTTCTTGCGATTCTTCATCCAACCAACCTTCAATAAAGGTGTCATACCCAACCGATTCCCCATTTTTCAATTGTACCGTAGAAATTTTGTATCCGACTTTTTTGGTACGGTTCCAGGAACCATGTTCGGCAATAAAGGCAAAGTCATTATAGCGTTCTGGAAACATGGTACCCGTATTGAACTTTACGGCAAGGGGTGCAACATGAGCACCCAGAGCCTGAACCGGAGCAACAAAATCGGCACATGGCTTTTGGTCTCCGAACTCAGGGTCCTTAACGGTACCCCCATGGCAGAACGGATAACCGAAATGTTGGCCTTTTTCCGTAATGCGATTCAATTCGCAAGGAGGAACATCATCGCCCATCATATCCCTGCCATTGTCGGTAAAATAGAGTTCCTTACTTTGTGGATGCCAGGTGAAACCAACCGTATTCCTAACACCATGGGCATAGACTTCTCTATCGCTACCATCTGCATTCATACGAGTTATGGTGGCATACCTCTTGTCTACAACAGTGGAATCACAAATATTGCAAGGTGCCCCAACGGGAACGTATAGCTTATCATCTGGCCCAAAGGCAATGTATTTCCATCCGTGATGAAAGGCCGTTGGGTAATCATCATATACCACCTTAGGCTCCGGGGGATTATCCAGCTGTTGCTCTATATTATCATAACGCAATAAGCGGCCTACCTCGGCTACATATAAGGCACCATTTTTAAAGGCTATGCCATTTGGTACTTCCAGGGTAGTATCGAGGACCATCACCCGGTCTGCCCTAAAATCCTGATCTCGATCTTGAATGGCATAAACAACATTTTCGTTTCGCGTGCCTACAAACAGGGTTCCGTTATCACCCATGGCCATCGACCGTGCCCCATCGATACTATCGGCATAGACTTCTATTTTAAACCCTTCGGGCAATTTGAGTCTATCAATCGGTAGCAGCGATTGCGCTTCATCATATTGTTCAAGCGGTGCGACCGAAGTTTTAGTTTCTTTTTGATCCTTACAGGAGCAAAAGAATGTGAGCGTTGCTACTAGGAATAGGCTTAAGACAGTGGTTCTTTTTGTTTTCATAGGATGTTTTTAGAAAGGCATAACGGGATTTTGATGGGCGACTAAAGAAACTTTTGAAGATTGGCCTTAAAGTAAACCGCACTATCGGTAATGCTCTGCATTGAATTTGTGGCATAATTACCACCTTGTTCCAAATAGTAATACTCCAAGGCATCCGTATCGATTGTAGAGAGCATCTCCACATAATCTATAGATCCATTACCCAGCTCGGTATAATCACGGGTAATCTTATCCATATCCTTAATATGCCACATTACATATCGTCCGGGTTGCTTGGCGATCCATTCGGCTGGCGACAGTTTTGAGGCATGCCTGATCCAATACATATCCATCTGTAGTTTTACCAGATTGGGATCGGTATCGTTGACAATATAGTCATAGCCCATTTCCCCGTTGTGATCGGTAAATTCAAAATCGTGATTGTGGTACGCAAAACCGAGTCCGGATGCGGTCACCTGTTCCCCGATTTGATTGAGCTGCTCAGCCAATTTCTTAAAGTTCTCGATGGTTCGATACTGTGGAGCGAGCCAGGGCCATGTAATATAGCTCTTGTTCAGGGCCTTTGCCCCTACGATGCATTTGTCCACAAAAGCCCTGCGCTCATCAGTCGACTTTTCAAAGTAATCGGAAAAGTTGTAATGACCACTGGTAGTAGTTAGGCCTAAATCATCAAGTATGGTCTTGAATTCTCGGGCATCATACCCATAATACAGGTTCCTTTCGGTATCATAACCATAGGTCTCCAAGTCTTGGTAACCCAGGCCAGCGACTTGTTCTAAACTTCCCAAAGCATCTTTTTCCATGGCATCACGAATGGTAAAAAGCTGCAATCCCATTTTATACTTTTTGGTGTTTGAACTAAACATATTGCAGGAAGTTAAGACGCTTGCAGATAATAAAAGGCCCGTTTGCTTGGTAAAGGTTCGTCGATCAATATTGTTTCTCTTCATGTATACAGTGTGTGGTCTACTCAAAAATACGCATTTTACCCCCACCATCGAAGTACACTATGGATCCAAAAACACCTCTTTACCTCATGGCATTATTGTTTTACAGTAATTTGTCTATGGCTTTTTGGCAATAGCGCATGATTTAACGCACTATTGGCCGAACAATTTGCGAATGGTCGTGAACTGTTGTAATTTAAAGTGTTCAAAACAATACCACCTTCTATGAATATCAACTTTAAATATGATGGCGTTAAAGCAAGTAATCGATTGGAGATCATCGCAGCCGAACGTCTAGAAAAATTATTCGATAAGTTTGATTTTATTATTCGGGCAGATGTCTTTTTTAAGACAGAAAACACTTCGGAACCCGATACCGGTATGGTGTGCAACATACGCCTAAGCATTCCCGGTCCGCGATTGTTCGCTGAGGCGAGCCATAACACGTTCGAAGCATCCATAGCGGAATCCTCTGATGAACTGCAAAGACAGTTACAAAAACGTAAGGATAAAATGAAAGCCCACTATTAATAGCGGGCTTTGTTAAATTTTAAATGGAATATGATTTAGTCTTTGATGACCTCGTCGCCATCATCGAAACTAATCTCGGCCATAGCCTGATTCACACGATCTGAATACGGCTTATTGACCAAGTCGGCTAAAATTTTTCTTTTCTTACGACGTGATATATCCATAGTATCCAGAGCCTTTTTCAGTTTTTCGATTTCAGCCAAGTGCGCAATTTTCTTTTGCTTGCGCTCTTCGGCAGTTGGCATTATTTCAGAGGCAAATTGTTCCATCACCGTATGGCGTTGAACTTCCACTTCTTTCTTCTTCTCTGGTTTTGTTTCTTGGGCAGCTACCTGGAATGCACCAAACATAAAAAGCAGCAGTCCTAAAGCGACTTTTTTGGTTATTCTCATTTCAATTTTCATATTGTTCTTTTTTATGGGTATGCACACTAATGTTCTCAATCGCAATTATGATACCAAGCTCGTGTTAGATCGAAAATTAATATCCGACCGTTGACGGTTATTATCCTTATTTGCGTTCTTTATAATCTATTTCATCCAAATCCTCAAACTTGGTGTCCGCGTATTTCGTATCGGCATATAACACCTTGGCAAGGCGCTCGGTAACGCCATTCTTATATAAATCTTTCAATAGCTTTCTACGACGACGATCGGAGATTTTCATGGTGTCCAAAACTTTTCTAACCTGGTTCACCCGTGCCTTACGTTGTTCGGCAGTGGTTAAGAAATCGGGCTCAAATTTGAACATCGTAGGACCTTCCTCCTCTTCCTCCAATATGGCTTGCTTTGTTGGGGTACTTTTTTTATCCTGTTTTTGGGCCTGTAGGTGCTGACTACCAAAAAACAGAAAACATCCGATAGCGGATAAAATCAGTGATTTTTTCATTTTCAAAAAATAGGTTCTACCTGCAATATAGTTTTTTTACGTTACCCGACCTTAAAAAGTACCTTTTCAGCGCAATCATCCATTTTAACCCGCGTTTTGTCGAACAATGGAATTCAGTAACTTTGGTACGACCCTTGATAATATTGTCGTAATTTGGAACTATAATGCTCCCGAATAAGTTAAGAAAAAAATCAATATGAAAGAAAAGCCCTTATGAAAAAACTTGGCATATTATTCTTACTAATAAGTTCATTACAGTCTGTAATAGCACAGCAAACGCTACAACTTTCATCTGCGGAGATATCTTTCGTTTACCTGTCTAACAATACCGATGGCAGTATTTCAGGATTTAGTTCATCTGCAACACTGGATGAGGCGAATCCCCGAAACTCGGTTTTTGAGGGTAGCGTTAGCACGGAAACGATAAAGACCGGTAACTTTTTGAGAGATTGGTCGCTTAAAGGCAGCAAATACTTTGATGCGGATACCTATCCCAAGATTACCTTCAAAAGCACTTCGGTCAGTGCCACGGACAGTGGATATTCGGTTGACGGGGATTTGACCATTAAAAAAACAACAAAGCCCATAACCATAAAATTTGTTCGTAACGGCACAACATTGACCGGGACCACTACCCTATACGCATCGGACTATGGGATTCATGTAAAGAAAGACCGGGCCGATAATAAAGTGTCGGTACAAATGGTATTTCAATTAAAATAATCTTTCAAAGGCTTCAAAATAAGCTCTATAATATAGTACCTTCGCGCGGTAAAATACACCGAGTATGTGGGTATGGATTCTCTTTTTGGCTTTGGTTACCGTCTTTCTGGCGCTCGACCTAGGCGTCTTCAACAAAGAAGATCATGTCATCAAAAGTAAGGAGGCCGGAATATGGACCACCGTTTGGGTCACCATCGCCCTGTCATTTAGCGGCGTCATCTATTGGCTGTTCAGCAGCGGAATGGTCGAAAACCCTACCGGACTTACCCCAAATAATGCGGTGCTCAAATATATTACAGGCTACCTCATTGAATTGTCGCTTAGTATCGACAACGTATTTGTGATTGCTGTGATTTTCTCATCTTTTAAAATACCAGCCATTTACCAACACCGTGTTTTGTTCTGGGGTATTTTGGGCGCGATCGTTTTTCGAGGCCTTACCATTCTCTTTGGGGTGGCTCTAATTACGAAGTTCGAATGGATTATCTATGTGTTCGGTGTTTTTCTCTTATGGACGGCCTTTAAGATGCTTAAAAGTGAAGACGACGACTTTGATCCCAAGAATTCATTTGTCTTCCGTCAGGTAAAAAAAATATACCCCATTACCGGAACGATACATGGAAATCAGTTTTTTATAAAAAAGATGGGCGTTACCATGGCCACACCACTTTTCATTGCGCTTATCATTATAGAGCTGACCGATATTCTTTTTGCCTTAGATTCCATTCCTGCGATTTTGGCCATAACCGCTGACCCCTTTATTGTATTCAGTTCTAACATCCTGGCGATTCTAGGACTACGTTCAATGTACTTTCTCGTTTCACGAATGTTGGAAAAATTCCGATTTATCAATTATAGCCTTGTTGTTATCTTAGCCTTCGTAGGATTAAAGATGTTGTTTTCACATCAAATTGAACTCCCAGAATGGCTCTCATTGGCTGTAATATCGGTCTCACTTATTTTGGGAATTGTGGCATCCCTCGTCATAAAGGAAAAGCCAAAAGCCTCTACAGAAGAGGAATAAAATTCAACAGTATGGGAGTTTTGCCTAAAAATCCTTTTTGAATAAGGCACGATAAAGTTTTGCTATGGCCCAATTGCCAAAGGGAAAATACAGGGCAAAAAACAAGGCCATCCCCAAACTGAAATTGCGAATATGAAATAGTTTATCCAGTAGATTATCAGGATAGGCATAGGAAGATTGAAGTGCATAGCCGCCAAACTCCAAAAAGCACATCGCTACCAGACCATAGGCGTACTGCGCATGAAAAGGCAACTTGCGCAACAGTAGCGAAATGGGAACCATATACAAGATATAACAGCTGATTACCTGCCACCAATACGTAAAACGGGCAATTTCTATTTCAGTTCCGAACCGATCCATCAACATTCCCCAAAAAAAATACACTACGCAATACAGGGCAATAGCGCGTTTATCGACAGACAACTTTTTCTTGGCGTAGGCAATGAATTCGTTCATGTGGAGACTGCGAGTTGTGTTAATGTCTTTATAAGATTGCGAATTAGGCTGAAAGTTTCTTATCGATAATGGCAAGCGCATCGTTCACGGTGAGCATTTCTTCCATATCCTCATTTTCCAAACGGATATCGAATTCATCTTCCACATCCAATACGATATCAACCAAATTGGCCGAATTGATATTCAATTCACTCACAAAATTACTTTCTTGCGAAACAGCATCAATCGAAACATCCTCTGGTAGGTAGTTCTTAATAATAGTTTTGAGAATTTGATAACGTTCTTCTTTCATTGCATTTAGATTGGAATGTAATATGTCGACTTGGGTCAAGTGTTACAGCTTCAGTCGTTAAACGCGCCAAAAATAACACAAGCGTTTACATCACCAAAGCCAAAACTTGCCTTGGCCAAGATTTTTGATCGGTGCACTATCGTTACCTGAGGAATTTTGGAAGGATGTACTTTTTTCAAAATATTGGGATGAACATCGGAACAATTTACATTACCGAAAATTTGACCTTTATGCACTTGCAAAACGGAAGCTACACTTTCGATGCTTCCGGCTGCCGCCAAACAATGCCCGAATAGACCCTTAAACGAATTCACATAGGGGAAATCCGTACCAGTTAGCTGCAGCGCTTTGCTCCAGTTTTCGATTTCAAGCGCATCTTTTCCGGTAGCGGTCAAATGTCCATTTATGGCGTCTACCTCCGAGGGTGCAATTCCTGAGTTTCGTACCGCAGATCGTATACATCTAATAACGGCGGCGCTATTTGGTGCGGTCATGCTACCTTCTCCCCTTTGCCCACCACTGTTGACGGCTCCACCTAATACTTCGGCATAGATTTTTGCCCCACGCGTTACGGCACTTTCAAGTGATTCGATGACCAAGGCGCCAGCACCACTGCCAGGGACGAAACCTGCCGCGGAGGCGCTCATTGGGCGACTAGCTTCGGTTGGGTTATCATTATACTTATTGGGAAGAATGCGCATGCTATCAAAGCCGGCCCATAGATACGGACCGCTATCACTACAACTGCCTACGAGCATACGTTGGGCCTTACCAGCTATAATTCTGTCATAAGCCATCAGTATGCCTTCGGTTCCTGTTGTGCAGGCCGCAGAATTTGTGGTCACCTGATTTCCACAACCTAACATTCCTCCCAAATAGGCACTGATGCCACTGGCCATTACTTGCATTACCGCACCGCTTCCCAACCTTCGTACGTTCTTATCATCTATTTTGTATATGGATTCGCGAAATTTATCGGCACCCAAGATGCCGGTTCCAAAGACAATACCACTATCCCAATCAGGTTCTTCTTTGGCTGCCAGAGGCAAGCCCGCATCGTTCCACGCATCGCGACCGGCCACCACACCGTACACCAAACCACTGGAATTGAGTCCCCTTAACTGCAAGGGTGTAAAATAATGCTCAAGAAGGTTGTCTTTAAGAAGGGGTTCACCCGCGATTTGACAAGAAAACTCGAGCTCTTTTAGTTGTGGGCTAAAGCGAATACCACTTTTACCTTCTTGCATGGCTTCGGTAAAATCGGCAAGGCCTACCCCATTGGGTGCACAGACACCTAATCCCGTAATGACGACCCTTGGCTTATCCATGCTGGTTTTTTATCATTCCTGAAAGTGTTCCTTTGCACACTAGTACTCCCCTTGAATTGTGCATTTTTACAGAACATTTTAGCTTCCCAAATCTAAAATAGGTCTTTTGAGAAGTAACCCGTACTGTTTCATTTGGTAGTACCGGCACTAAAAATTCCATTTCAGAACTGCTCATTCCAATAGCGACTTGCGCGAATTCCTCTTTTTCTTGTTGTAGCAAATATATACCCAGGCAAACCAACCCAATTTGAGCACAGCATTCGGTTAGCAATACACCGGGGGTTATGGGGTTATTGGTAAAATGCCCATTGTAGAAATCAGCATCGGCAGCAAAGGTATAGCCACCTGTTACCCCATTGGTATCGATTTGTTCAATCGTATCCACAAACAAAAAGGGTTTGTTGTACGGTAGTTGGGATATGATATGTTTATAATTCATATAGAAGCACTACTTGCACTGCGCCAACGGCAGCATTTTTTCTGTAAACCCAAAGGCTCTGGCCATTTATAAAATTACCATTCCAAAAGCACGCGTTGGGCGGAAAATCCGGGACCAAAGCTAAGCATAAGGCCTTGCGCACCCGGTTGAATGTCTTGGTTCATAAAACGCTCAAGGACGTAAAGTACGGTAGCACTGCTCATATTACCATACTCTTTTAGTACCGCTCGGGTATCATCGATATTTTGTCCCATCTCTTTAAAAAGCGCTTCGACCGTTTGAACTATTTTTTTACCCCCCGGATGAAAAATTAAATGATCTACCTGATCTATGGCACTACCCATTCGCTCAAGAAAGGGATGCACAATATGCGAAAAATTGTCTGAAATGGCTTGAGGCACGGAAGGGTCTAGAATCATTTTCAATCCGAAATCAGTAAGGTCGAAACCCATAAGATGGGTAGAATCTGGGAAATGAAACATTTCACTACCAACGATCTTGGGTCCTACGGCATTGGTTTCCGACGATAACAGCACACAAGCCGCACCATCACCAAAAATGGCGGCACTGACCATATTCGCCATAGAGTAATCATGTAATTGAAAGGTCGCTGTTGGACTTTCTACGGCTACTACCGCTGCACGTTTTCCTGGGTTTGCCTTTAAAAAATTTTGAGCGTATATCAATCCTGAGATACCGGCGGCGCAGCCCATTTCTGTGACCGGTAAACGCACAACATCTTCTTTCATTCCCAATTCATTGATGAGGTAAGCGTCTAAGGAGGGAATCATGATACCCGTGCAACTTACGGTAATAATGAAGTCTAAGGAATCTGCCGACCAATTGGCATCGGTCAGTGCCTTTTGCATGACCTGAATACCCAAGTTCTTAACTTCCCGACTGTAAATAGCATTCTTATGTTCAAATGAAGTTGCGGTAAAGACCTCTTCCGGAGCCATAATACTATACCTCTTATCGACCGCAGCACCTTCAAATATCTTGATGACTTTTCTTCGAAAACGTTCCTCTTGCCCAGCAAGCCATACTTCGACAAAGGGCAAAATATCTGCCGTATCCCTTGAAAATTTAGGAAGTTGCTTGGCAACGGTCTTGATGCGAATTTCATTCATTAGCGTTTGGTCGTTTGGGTTCCATAATCCATACATATCTAAAGGCCCATTTCCATTTTATATAGTGCTGTACAATGGGCAACCGGTCCGCAAAATTCTTCAATTCTCTTTTTTTGAAACCCCTCTTTATAGAAATGGCACCATCTATTTTAGCGGTAGGTGTTCTTATAAAGAAGAATCGAAACAGTTTAAAAAGGATCAATGCCAACCCACTGCGGTGCAAATCGTTGTTGACAAAACCGATTTTAGGAAGCCTTGCAAATTGATGTAATAATCGTGGTAGTTGCTCATTGGTAAAATGATGTGTCATGAGGGTGCTGATCAAAATATCACAAGGCAAATCTGTTGCCTTCAATTCTAGAACATCTTTGGCTACATAGCGTATTTCAGGAAAGTTTATAGAGGCTTTACGAGCAATATTTAGGGCATCGGTATTTAGATCCAATCCGATAAACTCCATTTTAACCCTCTTTTTCCTGAAGAAAGTAGCAAGTGCTCTCAACATATGACCATCGGCACAGCCTACATCTAAAATCGTATAGGACTTTTGTGGGTTCTTTTTGATCAAATGGGCAACCGAGTCGATGGTAATACCATTGCCACCCAAAAGCCTATTGACCCGATTTATATCATCCAAAACAATTTTCAATTCATCTTCAGTACCTTGAAAATCATCCATCAGCTCTTTTTGGGAACTGCGTTCTCGTAATTTCTCTAACATATCAATGGTTTGCCATGGGTTTGCGCGATCAACTTTTTGAGCAACCAGCTCGACTTTGCTACAGTTGCCATGGCAATTTTAGAAATTGATTCATTCAACAAAACAGCTTGTAGCCTTCGCCCCGTGCTCAATCGTTTGGTGAAAGCGGCTTTCCATGCCGTCTCGTAATCAAATTCCAAACGGGCCCTATCATATGACTCTTCATCGAAATATTGGAGGATACGTTCAGAAGCTATTTTTGCACTATGAATGGCCATTGCCATGCCGTTTCCGCAAAGTGGATGAATTAGCCCGGCCGCATCACCGCACATGATTATGTGATTTTCGATAGGTTTTTTCTCTTCAAATGATATTTGGGCAATAGACAATGGCGCGTCAAAAACAGGTTTCGCTTCTGCCAAAAACCTATCCAGAAAAGGATTTTGACGTACTACCCCAGTATTGAAACAATCAATATTCTTGTATCGTTTAAAACTCTCATAGGAAGCGAGATAACAAAAATTTACAGCTCCCGTTTCGGTTCTTGACAGTCCGCCATAGCCACCTTGAAAATTATGTAGGGCCACTCTATTATTAGGCAAATCTGAATACTCATAATGGCATTTAACGCCTAGCCAAGAGGATTTTCGATTCATAAAATCGCGTTTCAACTTCTTGTCTAGCTGCGATCGCTTTCCAAAAGCTCCTATAACTATTTCTGCTTGGTATTTCTTGCCGGTTGCGGCAATGCACTCAAAGCTGTTTTCATGAAAAGTTATTGACGTTGCCGCCTCGAAGACGAATTCAACGCCTAGTTGCCTTGCGCGCTGAAACAAAAGATGGTCGAAGGCATACCTGCTTATTCCAAAACCGCCCAAGGGCAAATTCAATTCTAAATGTTGACCAGTAACCGTACTTAATTGTAGGGAATCGATAACCACTGAATTTTCGGAGAGCGAAACCCCTAAGCTTTGAAGGTATGGAACCACTTCATTGGAGACATACTCCCCACATACTTTGTGATGGGGATACTTTGCTTTTTCAATAAGACAAACGGCGCGACCATTTTGGGCCAAATGTATAGCAGCCGTCAATCCAGCAAGACCTCCTCCGATTAGTATTACATCATAGCCATTCACCTTCGAAAGATAAGCATAAAAAAACCCGACCTAATGGCCGGGATTCTTAAATAAATCATATAAATAAAAGATGCTCTTAGCCTACTTGCTTGTTTTGGCGGCGGCCTCTTCTTTGAGTTCCTTACTCGCAACGATTGCAAGTTCAACCCGTCGGTTTTTACGCTTGCCTTCGGTAGTATTGTTATCACCTCTAGGTTGCGACTCGCCATACCACTTGGTGGTAAATCGCTGTGCGTCAATTCCTTGTGCAATCAAATAGTTGGTAACGGATTCAGCACGTTGTTTGGACAAGCCCATGTTGTAATCTTCAGGACCTGCACTATCTGTATGGCCTTCGACCAAAACATTTGATTTAGGATATTCCCTAAATATTCCAGCCAATTTGTTCAGTGTTTGGGCCGAGGTGCCTTTAACATTCGATTTACTGGTATCAAAATATACCCCGGCATCTTCATTAAAGACAACGTTTATACCCTCGCCTACCCTGGTCACTTCCGCACCTGGTATTTCATCCTCTATGCGTTCTGCCTGACGGTCCATTCGATCACCTATATACCCGCCAGCTACGCCGCCGACAACCGCACCTATAATAGCTCCTAAAGCAGTATTGTCGCCATTACCTACATTGTTTCCAATAACGCCACCCAATACCGCACCACCAGATGCGCCAATAACGGCTCCTTTTTGTTTGTTATTTGCATTTTTGATCGTACTACAACTTAAAATTAGCATAGCCGATAACAAAATTGGCACTCTCTTTAGTATCATATTTTTCATGGGGATATTTTTAAGATTTTTTAGTGAATTTGTAAACGATATTGATGACCTTACCATCAATGGTAGCATTCGATTTGAGTACCATTGCACTACTTGTCAACGATGTAATGTTCAAACGATATCCTAAGCCGGAAATATCTTTGTTCTTTTCATCAATCAGTTTAAATTGCAATTGGCTCGAATAATTCTCGGGGCGATCTACGACCGACCAGCGAATAAAACGATCACCACCATTACAATAGGTTGATTGTGCTAAGGTATAACGCCCTGTACTATTGTTATCTCTAAAGAACCAGTCGCTGCCTTCGAAACAAATATCTTCAGCATCGTTAAAAATTACGGACTTAAAGTTGCCCGAGCCATTTTCATAAGACACATCATTCAATGTCCAGGTGCCACTCAATAGATTGCGCTTTTCACGAACCGCCTTAGATAGGGAGCATGAAGAGCATAACACGGCGATAGTCATGATCAAAAGGTAATTTTTCATGTTTATTTGAATTTTGGGGGTTTATTGATATACGTCTAACATGACCGTATAGTCTTTTTGAGAAACGCAATTGGTCGAAAAATATGATGTGAAACACCTATTATTCGACCAAATACAGTTTTCGTTATAAATATATCAATACGCTAAAAGTTCTAGAAGCGAACTTTTGAATCTACTTTTAGCTAAATAATTGTTTTCCAGTTTTTTAGCAAAAGGAATCGGTGTTTCTAAACTTGCCACCCGCTTCACAGGGGCATCGAGCTGCTCGAAACAATTTTCCACAACCAAGGCCGAGATATCACTGGCAATGCCCCCAAAAAGACTGTCTTCTTGAAGTATGATCAATTTGCCCGTTTTGCGCACAGATGCATATATAGCATCGACATCCAAGGGCATTAATGTACGTAGATCAATAAGGTCTGCACTAACATTGTTCTCTTCGTTCAAAGTCGTTAAAGCCCAATGTACACCGGCGCCATAAGTGACAATGGTAATATCGTCGCCCTCGACCAGTAAGGCCGCCTTGCCTAAAGGAAGTGTGTAGTAATCGGTCGGCACATCTTGATAGATACTACGATAAAGGGCCTTATGCTCAAAAAATAGCACAGGATTTGGGTCTTCGATCGAAGTTGCTAAAAGACCTTTGGCATCATAAGGAAATGCAGGATATACGACTTTTAATCCCGGTGTCTTGGTAAACCATGCTTCATTGGTTTGAGAATGAAAAGGGCCTGCCCCGACATCACCGCCACAAGGCATTCGAATAACCACATCAGCGTTTTCTCCCCATCGATAATGGCTTTTTGCCAAATAATTTACAACGGGATTGAAACCAGTACTAACAAAATCGGCAAATTGCATTTCAACTACCGCTTTCATTCCGTTTATTGAGAGTCCCATAGCTGCCGAGACAACTGCTGATTCACAAATCGGTGTATTTCGCACCCTTCCTGGACCAAAGGCCTTGAGAAAACCATCGGTAATTTTAAAAACACCGCCATAGTCGGCCACATCTTGCCCCATAATCACAAGGCTATCATGCTTTTCCATGGCCTGTTTCAAGCCTTCGGAAATGGCATCGACCAGACGAATATTTTTTGTGTTGGACGTTGGTGCAACCTGCTTGTACTCAAATGATTTAAATACATCATTCAGTTCTTTACGTTCCGATAATTCAATTTCACCTTCTTCGAATGCGAGCTTCAAATTAGTATCGATTTCCTTAATGATATCGGCTTTTATGGACGATATCTTATCCGCTGATAATATTGCCTGTTCGATCAAAAAGGATTCATAGTTCGCTATAGGATCTTTTGAGGCCCATTTGTCCATCAGCTCCTTAGGAACATATTTAGTGCCACTGGCCTCTTCATGACCCCGCATACGAAAGGTTTTGAACTCCAATAAAATGGGCCTAGGTTTTTTACGCATGCTTTCCGCAAGTTTTTTCATAAGCGAATAGACTTCTAGCACATTGTTCCCATCTACCATATGAGCTTCCATGCCGTACCCTACACCGCGATCGACCAAATGTTTGCAACGGTATTGTTCGTTGGTAGGCGTTGAGAGGCCATAGCCATTGTTCTCTATACAAAATAAGACCGGTAGGTCCCATACCGAAGCAATATTTAGCGCTTCGTGAAAATCCCCTTCGCTAGTGCCACCTTCGCCTGTAAAGACGGCTGTGACTTTCTTTCTACCCTGTAATACATTCGCTAGTGCAATACCATCTGCAACCCCTAATTGCGGTCCCAAATGGGAAATCATCCCGACGATATTATACTCTTGTGTCCCAAAGTGAAAGCTGCGATCACGACCATTTGTAAAGCCACTTTTTTTTCCTTGCCATTGGGAAAATAATCGATTTAACGGAATGTTCCTGGAAGTGAATACCCCTAGATTTCTATGCATGGGCAACACGTACTCATCATCATGCAATGCACTGGTGACACCCACTGAAATAGCCTCTTGTCCTATGCCGCTAAACCATTTTGATATTTTGCCTTGTCGCAGTAAAATCAGCATTTTCTCCTCAACCATACGAGGTTTGAGCATGCGATGATACAGTTGCAATTGGGTTTCTTCCGAAACGCCCTTGTTTTGGTATTTCATGTTAGAGAAATGCTGTGAGATCCTATTTTAAAGTTTAAAAGTAACAAAAAAGTAGGGCACGCCACGCTTCTATTTCCTTTCAATATTTGTTAACTTCGTTTGAACTTAAAGACTACGACATGAATGCTATTCCCAATGTAGATTTACAAGATTTTGTTTCGGGCGACCCGGAACGAAAAGAACAATTTATCGCTGATATTGGAAAAGCCTTCGGGGATATCGGCTTCGTGGCCTTAAGCGGTCATTTCCTTTCTGAGGATTTGGTTGAATCGCTCTATGCTGAAATAAAGAAGTTCTTTGAACTTCCACAAGACGTTAAAGACTCGTATGAAATAGAAGGCATAGGAGGACAGCGCGGGTATACCTCTTTTGGCAAAGAACATGCAAAGGGTCGAGAAGTCGGGGACTTAAAGGAGTTTTGGCATTTTGGACAGTACGTTGAAAACGATCCCAAATTGGAGGCTGAATATCATGACAATGTAATTGTTCGAGAATTAACGGCCTTCAATGAAGTGGGCAAGGAGACTTATAAAATGCTTGAAAAGACGGCTAAGTATGTTCTAAGGGCCCTGGCCTTACATCTAAAGCTAGAGGAAACTTATTTTGATGACTATATCAAAAACGGGAATTCGATTTTACGACCCATTCATTATCCACCCATCACCGAGGAACCAAAAAACGCTGAACGTGCCGCTGCTCATGGCGATATCAATTTAATTACGCTGCTTATGGGCGCGCATGGTCGTGGGTTACAGGTTCAGAACCACGATGGGGATTGGATCGATGCCATAGCCCGGCCAGACCAGCTCATGATCAATGTGGGCGATATGTTGTCGCGATTAACGAATAACAAGCTTAAATCTACCATACACCGGGTTGTAAACCCGCCTCGGGAAGCTTGGGGGTCATCGAGATATTCCATTCCGTTTTTTATGCATCCCATAAGCGAAATGTCATTGAATTGTTTGGAAGAATGTATCGATGATGCCAATCCGAAACAATTTGAGGATACTACGGCGGGTGAATTTCTTCATGAACGTTTGGTTGAATTAGGGTTGATAAAAGGCTAATTATGAGTTTGGAAGACCAACTAAAAAACCTTTTTCCCGATCACGTTCAGAAGAATTCGGATGTTACCAAGCCTAAAAGTGCTATTTGGATGCAAAAAGATCCCATCATCTGTAAATATGAGAAAAGAAAGGGCAAGCCCATAACTATTTTGGAGGGCTATAATGGCAAGGATAGTGATTTAAAGACCTTGGCAAAAGAATTGAAAACAAAATTAAGTGTCGGAGGTACGGTAAAACAGGGCAAGATTATCATTCAAGGGGATTACCGGGATAAAATTATGCAAATGCTTCAAGATAAGGGCTTTACTGTAAAAAGGGTGGGTGGTTAAATTTTTTATGAAAAGGTGCGAAAAATGATGTTTTGATTGAAAATAATTGGTTTTTTGTGTTAATTTCTTTTGTGGCTATCGATTAAGTGCTATTTTTAATCTATCAATAACAACAACCCAACCCAATCATGAGTTCCCTTCTGCATATTACCAATGGAGATTGTTTTACTCAACGACTAAAATCGCTAAAACTTAAAGGCGATATCGTTACGTGGCGCGAGATGCTATGTGAAGGTAAGACACTGACCAATGTTGGCAGTGAGTCGTTCTGGAAAACCCGTTTCGAATTTCTGAATAAGAACTACAAGGTTTCCAAGTCCATTTTTATTGAAAAGACACTCAAAGAGTATCGTTCGCTTTGCAATCACAAGCAACAAGATCAAATTGTGCTTTGGTTCGAATACGATCTGTTTTGTCAGGTAAATATGATTGCTGTCATCAGTTGGCTCAAGACCCACCGGAAATATGCCAAAATTTCTTTGGTATGTAGTGGTAAAGAAGATGAATCTGACAAACTTTATGCACTCAATGAACTCAGTGATGAGAAAGTTCGTGAACTATATGAAAACAAGCTTGAATTAGGGCAGGATGATATAGAATACGCTGACTATGTTTGGCAATTATACTGCAGCGACAATCCTATTCGTTTGGAGAACCTCTCTGATTACGGAAATTATCAATTCGATTACCTTTCTGAAGCGATTACCGAACATCTGCATCGTTTTCCGACGATCAAAAATGGTCTGAACGATATGGAGAACAACATTTTGTTTCAGGCTGCCGATAAAAAACCTGAGAACAAAAAGAAATTATTAAGTACCCTATTGCAGAATCAAGGTCGATTGGGCTTCGGGGATTCCCAGTATCAACGGGCCATTAATAGACTTAGGCCTTTGTTTACTGGTTTTAATCCGGTTAGACTTTCTAAAAAAGGAAAACAAATTCTAGAGGGCCAAACAAGTTATTATTCCTGTATTCAAGATAATGATGTGTACCTCGGAGGTGCCTTAAAGTATAATTATCTCTACAACACGGCCAACGAAAGAATCCTTAAATTGTAGTATGCCCTTAGGTTCATCTGAGCTTATACTGAATCCTGATGGCAGTATTTATCACCTAAATCTTCTTCCTGGAGATATCGCCCAAACCATCATTACCGTTGGAGACCCTGATAGGGTTCATGAGGTTTCCCAATATTTTGATGCCATCCATCTAAAAAAGGGAAAGAGAGAGTTTCATACGCATACCGGTACGCTAAAAGGTAAACGAATTACCGTAATTTCAACAGGTATAGGCACCGATAATGTTGATATTGTATTAAATGAACTAGACGCGCTGGTTAATGTTGATTTCGCTACTAGGGAAATCAAAAAAGAATTCACTCAATTGGATTTCATACGAATTGGCACCTCTGGAGCTATCCAGGGGGAAATAGCATTGGATTCATTTTTATTGAGTGAACAGGCATTGGGCCTAGACGGATTATTACATTTTTATAAGGCGGAACACGAAGAAGATCAAGGTTTTATCGAGGCTTTTATATCATATACAGGCTGGTCCAAGAAAAAGGCACTGCCCTATTTGTGCAAAAGCGATACGAGCTTGGCCAATATTTTCAAATCTAATCGTATACGATTTGGGGTAACCGCAACAAATCCGGGTTTTTATGGCGTACAAGGAAGACAAATTAGACTGCAAGCTGATGATACCGATTTTAATGCCAAACTTGCCCGTTTTAGTCATAGTAACTTACGGGTAACCAATCTTGAAATGGAGACCGCTGGTATATATGCCCTTGCGAAACTCCTTGGGCACCGTGCTGTTTCACTCAATTGTATTTTAGCGAATAGGAGCACCAATACTTTTAGTAATAATCCTCAAGATTCGGTGAACGAGTTGATTAAATACGTTTTAGAACGACTCACAATATGAAATCAGTACGAATTATCGGAGTACCAGAACATTTTAATCTCCCTTGGCACTTGGCTATTGAAGAAGGTGCTTTTGAGGAAAGGGGAATCGATTTACAATGGGAAGATATTCCTGAAGGTACGGGCAGAATGTGCCAGATGTTGAACGATGGAGAAACTGATTTGGCCATTATTCTCACAGAAGGACTTTTGAAGAGCATTGCAGAAGGAAACCCATCGCACATCATTCAAGAATATATTGCCACACCCTTACAATGGGGTATTCATGTTGCCGATAAAAGCCAATACACTTCAATAGACGAGCTTAAAGGCACCAAAGCGGCCATTAGTCGGTTTGGGAGCGGAAGTCATCTTATGGCCTACGTAAACGCCGAAAATCAGGGTTGGGACACAAGTTCGTTGAAATTCGAAGTCATAAACAATTTGGAAGGAGCGATTGAAGGTTTGCGTTCCGGTGTGGCCGACTATTTTATGTGGGAACATTTTACGACCAAACCCCTTGTAGATGATGGTACCTTCAGAAGATTGGCAGACTGCCCTACCCCATGGCCTTGTTTTGTGATTGCGGCCACCGATACCTTCGTCAAAGAAAATCCGGAAACCCTAAAGCATGTGCTGGAAATCATTAATAGCTATACCACAGAATTTAAATCAATACCGAGCATCGACCGCACATTGGCCAATCGATATGGGCAGCAATTGGAAGACATACAAGATTGGCTCGCCTTAACGCGCTGGAGTCAGCAACAATTGTCCCGTGAGACCTTACAGACAATTGAAGATACTCTTTTGCAGCTTGATTTGATTTCGACCAAAGTACCTGTGGAAAAGTTTTTATGGCATTTCTAAATTTTACTGTCTAATTTTGAATTATGAAACGAACACTCCTATTCCTATCGATCCTTATTGTATTCTTATCTCTTGGTCTTACTGGCTGTAACAAAGATGATACCAAGGGAACGCTTAATATTGAACTTGACAATCTGTTATTTGTCGACGACGACAAAAGAACCTATGCAAGAGGTGAAACAATTTGGTTTAACATCGACATTCCCAATGTGATGACCGACATTCAGGGAAAAGAGCGTAATGTTCAGGAAATTAGTGGCGCAACAACCGCTTTGACCAATATTAAATTTTTCAAGGAAACAGGATTTTCACTTCCGTCGCATCTTCGTTTATCAGAATCTGATTATGTTGTGGAGCAAGGCCAAATGGAGCTCTTTCCGTTTGAGACCTTGATGCGTACAAGAGCAGCTTTTGAAAACGATAGCTATAAGTTTCGTTTCGGAGTAATCCTGGCCGAGGCAGGCGACTACTTCATTTCTACACCATCAGGCGAAGGTAAATTTGAAACATTTTTTGATGTCGGAAACGGAAACGATACCGATTTCAATTTAAAGAGCAGCTTACGAGGCGGTGATGCAAGTAATCGCTTTTTATTTACGGTAACCGAATAGTTTGAAGGCCAATGTTTAAAAGAACCTTTTGACCAATTTCTTGAATTTTAAATCAGACAAAGGTTTTCGCACATAGTGCTGAATATATTTGTTTTTTCTAGCCTTGGCTGCATCGGCCTTATCTCCGCTTATTGTTATGACAACGATTACAATCTGTTTCTTGATTTCTTCGGATACGTCGTTTTCATAGGCTTCCAAGAACTCCCAGCCGTTCATAACGGGCATGCGAAGATCTAAAATCAAAAGACAAGGACCGATCAATGAGTTCTCGATATGATCCAATGCTTCTTGACCGTTTAAGGCGATATCTACCTCAACATCCAAATTGAGTTGCTCTATGAATATTTTGTTCAGAAAGTTGTTCGCGTGGTCATCATCCACCAAAAGAATGGACTTTAACTGATTTGGTTTGGTTTCCAAGGTATTCTGGATTTAGCTCTAAAACTTAAAACTTGTAAGTTTTTTCTTATATTATAACAATAAAAGAATGAGTTTATTGTAACTACCAGACAATCGGCTTTAAATTTCGTTGAAGCAACAATTGGTTAGTTTTGCTAAAGTGTTTATTACCAAACCAATACCCCCTATTAGCACTTAAGGGAGACGGATGACCTGTTGTGAGTACATGGTGCTTGTTAATATTAATAAGCTTTATTTTTTTCTTGGCAAAGCCTCCCCAAAGCAAGAATATGAGTCCGTCTCTATCCGTTGATAATTTGTGGATAACGGAGTCTGTAAATTGTTCCCAACCTTTTTTCTGATGACTCCCCGCTTCATGAGCACGCACGCTCAAGGTCGCATTCAGCAAAAGTACCCCTTGCTCTGCCCATCGCTCTAGATTACCGCTCTTAGGATAAGCCACGCCCATATCAGTGGTAATCTCCTTGAAAATATTTTTTAGCGAAGGAGGGTGCGGTATATCATCATGAACCGAAAAACAGAGTCCGTTTGCCTGGCCTGGCCCGTGATAAGGGTCTTGCCCTATAATGACCACTTTAGTAGTATCAAACGGCGCATAGTCAAAGGCAGCAAAGATATTCTTCGCCTCAGGATAACACGTATGTTGTGCATACTCGCTTTTTACAAAGCGGATTAATTTAGAAAAGTAGTCTTTTTTAAACTCGGAAGACAGCTTGGTTTCCCAGCTTTCATGAATAGAAACCTGCATGTATCAATAGTTATGACAACATCATAAAAGTAGGGGTTTCGCTGACATCCTACAACAGATTGATAATGCAATTCGAATATGGGAAACTGAATGTATTTAGTTCGAAAAGTCCATTTTGGCCAACTGTTTCTCCAACAAGGGCTGCTTTTCGATACGTTCTTGCAATGTATTCATGTACTCCCTATACATTTCTTCGGCATGAACTTCAAAAGCCATAGTGGCCCATGTCAATGCCTTGTTCAAGTTTTCAGCTCGTTCACTGGCAATAGCGAGATTGTGGTAAGCCCTACTCTTAATTTTCGCATTGGTACTCTGCGCTTCTTGCTCCCACAAGGCAATGGCTTCTTCCCAATTTCCGGCCAATACATTTTCTCCGGCCAAGGCAAGTTTGCTCGATCCTTTTACGTAAAAGTGCCTATACACCTCACTTTTTGAGGGCAACAAACGCTGGCCATAAGTTGCACCATTGGTTTTACTTTTTTCAAGCATCACTGCTCTCCTGTCATCAATAGCCCTATATGCCAAGGTAGCCGTTTCACCCTTTCCAGTAGAGATGATTTGATTATTGAATACAATCTCATCGATGAGCTCTTGTTTTTTGGGATCGTAGATTCTCCACCCGTTTTCAATTAAGGTTTCCAAAGTCAATTCCTGAGCGGCAACTTCTTTTTTCTCGCGCATCATATCGGCCAAGGGCATTTTGGTTTTTTTCAAGGATACCTTGGTATCGGCCTCGTAATAAGCTAGGGAGAAGATGGCATCTACGTCGTTTTTTTCACACAGCTCTTGTACTGAGGACCATTGTATATCACTAGGATTTGCCCCTATTTCCTTCATTCCAGAAGGTACGCTATCCAAAATCTTTACGATTTCAAAGCGTTCATCTTTCAACAATTCATCGAACAGGCCGCTGATTGCCGCATCTGTTCCATTCTCACTTAGCCAACGCTCTTCCGCTGCCAAAATTCGGTCTATCTTCTTGTCTCCAATAGTTGCATTCACCTGTTCGGTCCTATCTACAATACCGATTTTGGTAATCGTTCCTGAAAGAGTTACCGGTGATGGTTCCATGGTGTTCAATACCAACTGTTCTGTGGCACCGCAACTTGATAGTAAAAGCAAGGCTCCAATAGCAAAAAAAGGAATAATGTATTTTTTCATGGGGTCTTTAGTTAACATTTTGATACAAAAACAAAAAATCCAATACTACTTAACAGCAAATCCTATGTTTTTATTGCCTAAGTACCTTATAACGTAAAGTTTGGTAATTACCGTTGCAGTCTTTTAAAATTTAGATAAATGCATAAGATCCCAACTAAGGGCTAGTCGACAGTAAACCCTAATCGCTACCTTTGCAAATGGTTTGCAAAACAAAATGAGCATAATTTCAAAAAAAACCCTTCAAGACCTCGAGTTTCCCATGGTACTACAACAAGTGTCAGCTCGGTGCAATACCGAGCTTGGGAAGGAACGTGCCTTGACCATTGCGCCGCTGGCAGATCGGGAAAACATAGCCTTACTACTTGGCCAAACTGCCGAATATTTGTCTTCTTTTATCAGTGAGAACCGTATTCCCAATCATGGCTTCGACCGCATCGAGGCAGAATTGCATTTGCTAAATATCGAAAATACCACCTTAGAGGTCACCGGATTCAGACGAATTAGTTCAATTTGTTTGACCATTGCCACCCATAAAAAATTCTTCAAAAAATTTAAAGAGTATTATCCCCTTCTTTTCAACGCTTCGGAGACGATTGAACTCAACAAGGACATTCCTAAAGAAATAGATCAGGTAGTAGATAGGTTCGGGGAAATAAAAGACAAGGCTTCAGAAGAATTATTCGATATCAGGCGACAAATTAATTCAGTCAAGGCCAAAATAGGCCAAAGTTTTGCCGCGGCCTTGAATACCTATCGAGAATCTGATTATTTGGATGACATACGGGAATCCGTTTATGAAAACCGTCGTGTTTTAGCGGTCAAGGCCATGTATCGGAGAAAGGTTAAAGGCTCCGTAATGGGGAATTCGAAAACCGGGGGCATCGTTTACATTGAGCCCGAGGTGACATTGAAACACAGCAGGGAACTGAATAATCTCGAATTTGATGAGAAGGAAGAAATTCAACGCATACTGCATCAGCTTACCGATTTTGTAAGGCCGTTTGCCTCTCTTTTATACGCTTATCAAGAGTTTCTCGCCCAAATAGACCTTACTGCAGCAAAAGCGAAATACGCATTGGATACCAACGCTTTGCTCCCTGAAATTAATACCGATAAGCGTCTGTTTTTGAGGGATGCCTATCACCCCCTTCTCTTTCTTGACAACAAAATGCGTAACGAGAAGACCTACCCGCAGACCATCGAACTGCAACCCGATAATCGAATCATCGTCATCTCAGGACCCAATGCAGGTGGAAAGAGTATTACCCTAAAAACCATCGGACTGCTGCAACTGATGCTGCAAGCCGGACTTTTGATCCCAGTCCATGAACGCAGCTCAGTTTGCCTATTTGAAAAAGTACTGACCGATATCGGGGACAATCAATCTATTGAAAATCATCTAAGTACGTATAGTTATCGTCTTAAGAACATGAACTCATTCTTGAAGAAGTGTAACGAGAATACCCTTTTTCTTATTGATGAATTTGGCACAGGAAGCGATCCTGAATTGGGTGGAGCGTTGGCCGAGGCCTTTCTTGAAGTCTTCTATGAACGCCATGCATATGGTGTAATCACAACACACTACGCCAATTTGAAGTTATTGGCCAATGAGCTGCCGCATATTTCAAATGCGAATATGTTGTTTAACGGTAAAACATTAGAGCCCACCTTTCAATTGGTGCTCGGTGAAGCCGGTAGCTCCTTTACATTTGAGGTAGCGCAAAAAAATGGTATTCCCTATTCGCTCATCAACAAGGCAAAGAAGAAGATAGAGCGCGGTAAAGTGCGTTTTGATGCCACGATAGCCAAATTGCAAAAACAACGCAGCAAAATGGCTAAAACAGGCTCTAGGCTCGAAGAAGAAGAGAGCAAAGCAAGAGCGGAAGCGGCCAAACTTGAAAAGCTCAACGCCAAGGTGAAATCCAAGCTGGAGAACTATCAGGAATTATACGATCATGATCAACGCATGATTCAGTTGGGAAATAAAGTAAATAAGGCGGCCGACAAGTATTTTCATGACAAGAAAAAGCGCATTTTGGTCTCCGAACTGATTCGTATAGTAGAAACGGAAAACAGTAAACGCAAAAAGAAAAGCGCAAATCAGGCAAAAGCGGAACGGGCAAAGAAAGCCACTGTGGCTCAAGAAGTTCAGAAAGAAGTCAAGGTAATTCGCCAGAAAAAGAAGGTTGAGAAGAAAAAGGCCGTACACAAAGAACAGAACAAGCCCAGGCCTGTTTTTAA
>CALIJE010000089.1 GCA_938017825.1 uncultured Flavobacteriaceae bacterium | reverse complement strand
CATGGCCGGCCATCCATTGGCGGCCTGCTCGATCACCACGGGTTTTTGCGGATGAAAGTACCGCTGTAAAAAGTCTTCTTTATCGAGGGTTTTAACCCTTGGTATTTCAGTTAACTTCAATTTTCTAGGCGTATGTTGAGGATTTCAAATGTAAACATCATTCCTTAAAAAATTGCATTAATCTGGCTTGGTAACAATACCACATTGCATGCACTTGTATTTTCTAGGCTCAAAAAATGGGAAGAGCTTATAAAAAATTCCTTTTCGAGTATATAGCACTTCCGATTTCTCTGCCTTGCAATTAGGGCATACTATAGGCCGATTATTTTCATCTAGCGCATAGGCACGAACATCATTGTAAATTTCTAGTGCCCTTTCTTTTTGACTTTCGTGTACCTGCAATTTTACACCCCCTACCGCATGACTAATTAGTGGATCGGAATTCAAGATATTTTCATCTTTCAAAAAGACCTCAATACCTTCCGATTCAAGTTTTCCCTTTAAAATATGAACATCTGCGGTAAACTCAAAAACAGCTATAGTATATCGGTTGTCGCTCATTCTGTAAAGATATTGATTCTCTACGGTACGCGCCCGATTGTTAAGATTACCCTTACAGAAAACATAACGCACTTAAGCAGTGTGCATTACATCGATTAATAGGCGCTATACAACACATATGAGACACTTTACAACATAAACTTTGGCATGCAAAATGTAAGAATTATCCTTGTACTAGAAAACCAACCAAACCAACATCATCCAAAGAGTTCCCATCATATGGCTAGTGCTACTAGTAGTTCTATGTACTTCTGTAACCCTTGCCCAGAGCGTTAATTTTGATAACCTAGGCAAAGACAAGTTACTCAAATACAATGGGGGTATTGCGGCAAACGGCGTGTTTTACGACGGCACGGCCAATAGACAACCCTTTACCTATTTCCTTACAGGAAATCTAAATTTCAATATTGCTGGGCTCTATAATCTCCCTGTATCCTTTACGTATTCGAATCAAAAGTTCGACTTTCCAAATCCGTTTAAATTCAACCGACTTAGTCTCAACCCTTCGTATAAATGGATTTCTGCTCATATCGGGGATGCCAATATGACTTTCTCCCCCTATACCCTGGCTGGTCACCAATTTACAGGCGTTGGCCTAGATCTAACA
This sequence comes from uncultured Flavobacteriaceae bacterium, assembly GCA_938017825.1. Taxonomy (GTDB): domain Bacteria; phylum Bacteroidota; class Bacteroidia; order Flavobacteriales; family Flavobacteriaceae; genus Pelagihabitans. Next base: position 2,861 of record CALIJE010000089.1, on the reverse strand, counting down.
CCAGAAGGCCCTTTTCAAATCAGTGCAATGTACGGGCGCTTTCTCAAGGCCACTGAATATAATGCTGATGAACCCCAAGCAATTACCGCCTACAAACGAATGGGCTACGGAATGAAGGCTTCCTATGACTTTGAGAAATTTATGCTCGGTGTTATTCTCTTTAAAGCAGTTGATGAAAACAACTCTTTGCAAAATCCATTCCCAATAGATATTGGACTTTCCCCAAAAGAAAACGGAGTGCTTTCTTTTGAATCGGAATTTAGACTCTTTGAAAAAGCACAATTTAGACTAGAATATGCAATTTCAGGGGTTACCGAAGACAGTCGCTTAACAGACCCAAGAGATGGCAACGGTATGCTCTCTTTTTTATTTAACGAAAATATAAGTACCAATTACTACAACGCTATAAATGCTTCTTTTAACTATCCTGCAGGTAATGGTGTGCTAGGCCTAGGGTATGAACGAATAGACCCTAACTATAATACGCTTGGGGCCTATTTTTTTAACAACGACCTCGAAAATATTACCGTCAACGCAAGCCAAAGTATTTTTAACAATAAACTTAATGTAAGTGTCAATGCCGGATTGCAAAAAGACAATCTAGACAAGTCAAAATCCTCAGAACTACAGCGTATCGTCAGCGCAGTAAATCTCAACTATACAGCCTCTGAAAGATTAGGGATAAACGGATCTTATTCGAACTTTCAATCCTACACGAACATCCAAGATCAATTCGATTATATCAACCAAGTAGGCGCCTTTGACAATGTTGATACTTTGAACTACAGACAGATTTCTCAAAACGCAAATTTTGGGGCAAATTACATTGTAAAGAAATCAGAAACAAAACAGCACAGTGCGAACCTCAACATGGTCTATCAAAACTCCGATAACCAGCAACAAGGGGAAACCATTGAAGGCGGAAACAGCAGTTTTTATAATGCGATGGCCTCGTTTACTTGGGGCTATCCAAAAGAGGCCCTAAATATTTCATTAGCCGCAAACAGCTCATACAATACAATCGGCACGAGCGATAGGAGTTTTATACTGGGTCCTACCTTGGCAGTAGGCAAACAATTTTTCGACAAAAAACTGCGCACGAATTTTTCCAGTTCCTACAATACCTCCTTTTCTAATGGGCAGCAACAAAACAATGTATACAACTTCCGTTTGGGAGCCAGTTATGTATGGCTCGAGCGCCATAGTTTTAATCTAAATGCACTGTCATTGTTCAGAAATAGCACCTCGACCAATAGTCGCGATTTTACCGTTACCTTCGGCTATAGTTATGCCTTCGACAATTTTAAATTCAAACTCAAATCAAGAGATCAGATCCCTGTTGTTCAACGAAAGACTTTGAGTTTTAGACATCGCGGGGTTACCTACAATGGCACAATTGAAGAAATCAATACCCAACTCACCAATGTTTATGGCAGTCCTAAATTTGTTGGCATCCCATCTTTCAAAAAAGAAGAATTGAATACCAGTCTCGCAACGGTTAAGGAGCAGCGCAAAGAAGACCCTTATAAAGAAAGCGCCTTACTATTCCTTGACAAACTATACAGTTACGACGATTTTCTTAAAATATACAACGAGGCCCTATTTGCGGTCATAGAGAACATTCATCGCGACATGATCATGATCGATATGTCCTTGGAACGCATATTCGTAGAGAAAAAGGTAGAGTTAGACAAGCATCCGCTGCAGAATAAGGCAGTTGAAGATTATTCACCAGAAGATGAAAAACTGATTGCCGGTTATCGAGAATTGCAATCTGAACAACAAGAGCGATTGGAAAGATTGGTAGGTCACCGATGGATGGAAAAGCAATTCGCAGTTTTGAACCAAAAAGCTCAAATCGAAGACCCTGTAGGCTATTTACTTGAATTTAAGCGTAGTACAACGGATAAAACGTACCAGATGTACGAGAAAGATAGTGATCTTAACGAATTGAAGCTATTTTTAGAAAACCAGATTATTGACTTTTACTATAAGAAATCTCTCGAGGTGGTCAACCCAGATACCTTTGAGTTAAAATATATCAACAAAAACTAAACCAACCAGCCTATGAAGCGGCTTGCCCTTCTATTTCAGTTGATTTTTGTGCTACTCCTTTTAGGAGGGCAATCGGCATTCTCACAATCCTTCCCTGTTCAAATAGTGCCGCAAGCAATTCCACCTGCTCCAATTTATTTTTCTGATTATGCCGATGAAAGTACGGTCAACAGTCCGTTACGTGTTCAAGTAATTCTCAATGATTTAACGATTTCAAATAGAGAGGTGCGCCTTAAGGCGTATTTCGAGGGCAACGGAATTTCTTTTCAAAGCAATGATCTAGTTACAGGTAGTCCCTTGTTGTTCTTGGAAGGCGGTATTCCCCTAACCCTCACCAATGCTGAACTTGCTCCTTTCTTTAAGTTCGAAAATATCAGTGGTATCTCCCCCAATGTCTACGGACAACCTATTCCCGAAGGCACATATCAATTCTGTTTTGAAATATACGATGCGGCAACGGGTAATAGGTTAAGTAATAGAAGCTGCGCGGCGACCGTAATTTTTCAGAACGATCCTCCAATTCTAATTGCCCCTCAGAATAGGGCAATAGTTGAAGAAAACAATCCACAAAACATCTTTTTTCAATGGACCCCTAGGCACATCAACGTGTCTAATGTTGAGTATGAACTCAGCATTGTTGAAATATGGGACAACCAGGTTGACCATCAAGCGGCATTTCTCAGTAGCCCGCCTATTTTTGCGGTAACTACAACAGCGACTACCTATTTTCTAGGTCCGGCAGATTACACCTTACTCCCCGATCGCAATTATGCTTGGCGAGTACAGGTCAAGGCCCTACAGGGAAC
>CALIJE010000088.1 GCA_938017825.1 uncultured Flavobacteriaceae bacterium | reverse complement strand
ATTGGCGTGCATTTTGGTCGTGAAAAGGTGAATGGTAGTTTTCAGTAGTCGAATGGCGCTTTGCCTACGACCACCGATAGGTGGTATTTTGCACAATAATAATACCTTTATTTTGTTATAATTTCCTACAATGCAAGCCCTTAAAAGAACAAATACTTTATTGATTTTAGCCCTGATAATAGGGTTGGCGTTTCATGGGTCGAGTATCTTCTTCACTTTGGAATCTACCTATGATGCCTTAATTCATTTGTTCTTCGCAAGTCATTACGCAGCCGATTGGTTTGAACCTTGGAACTATAGCTGGTATACGGGTTTTACCGTACAATCGTATCCTCCTTTAACACATCAGACAATTGCGCTTTTATCACAGATAGGCGGACTTAAATTTGGGATGTTTTCGGTTGCCATAATTGGTGTGATTTTGTTTATTACCGGGGTATATCGTTATACGGCCCTGCTGACGGGAAATAGAAGGGTAGCCGGTTATGCGGCTTTGCTTGCGGTTTTCTCCTCTACCTTTATTGAAACGCTACATATTTTCGGACAGCTGCCCAGCATTTGTGCTCTATCTATACTATTGCACGCAATGCCTGAAATATATCTATGGACAAAAACAGGAAAGTATCGCTATTTGCTTACCTCTCTGTCGCTTATTGCAGTCACGGTAACCTCGCACCATGTTACTCCGATTTTCGGAATGGTGTTCTTCATTTTTCCACTTTTAGGAATGTCGGTCATGGATGCAGCCAGAGAGCAGGTAGATCATATAAAGCTCGTAAGCTTTAAAATATTCTACCAGGCATTTAAACGACAATTTTGGAGAATTGTCATTTTTGGAGGTTCTTCCTTGGTATTGATAGTAACCTGCATTCTTCCGTACTGGTATAATTCCAAGAAGAACCCGATTACCCAGGTACCCATACCTCACGGTTCTCGTGATAACTTTTTGGAGGTAACTTCTTCCGGGCTCGTTTTCTTTGTAATTCCTTGGGGTATATTACTTTTTGTGCTGCCTTTTCTCTTCTATCGTTTTTATAGCAAGCGGTATATGTTTTTTGGGCTATCGCTAAGTATGCTAACCCTATTGGGTACAGGCGGCACTACACCCATACCGCTTATGTTATTGGGTGAAACGGCCTTTAATATTTTAACCCTAGATCGATTTACACTTTGGGCTACCATAATGGTATTGCCAATTTTTGGAGAGTTTTCCTATCGGCTTGTAGAAGGTGATTTAAGAACGGCCATTCAGCAAAAGTACGGCAGGCTGTACCATCGAATTCTAGGTGGATTATTTGCAGGAGCACTTTTATTAATGGTAGGCTTTACAATGACCTTGGGTTACTTTAGACCTTCGCAACCGGCAAAGATCAAAATGCAGCCCATAGTTAATTTCTTAAGTCAAGATTCTCATGATGCCTGGCGTTATTTACCACTTGGTTTTGGTGATCAAATGGCATGGTTGTCGGCCCAGACAAAAGCCATGACCGTTGACGGAAATTATCATTCTGCCCGCAGATTGCCAGAGTTAACGACCCGAGCCATTGAGCGTATCGAGAATTCAAAATTTAGGGGTGTTGAAGGTATTGGGTCTCTGCAGCAGTTTTTGACCGTCCCGGAAAAGTATAATCTGAAATATATATTTTCGAACGATAAGTTCTATGACCCTATTTTATATTACTGTGGCTGGCAGCGCCTTCAACAGCTCGAGAACGGTATAATGGTTTGGGAAAAATTAAACGTACCCCCCTTACCTGAAATACTTCCTAAAGAGCAGACCCCTATTTTCTTAAATATCATGTGGGGCTTTATTCCAATGATAACCGTTCTATTAGCGTTTATAATTAATCTCATGATACCTTGGGCTAGAAGGCTTAAGGGTCGAAAAAAGGTGCCCCCGAATTTTATGAATTTGGCCGTACCGTATGATCGGTTTCCAAAAAGACTCATTTTAATCAACCATCTCTGGGCAGCTATCGTACTCATTTGTCTTGGTTTTGGTATATATATCTTTTATCTGAAAAATACGGCACAACGCAGTCCTACCAATGTGGTGCAATCGTATTACGATGCCTTGGATTTTAAGGAATTTGAACGTGCCCATTCCTATCTAGACCCGGCCGCGGAAGTTAGCATTGATCAATATATGCTGGAAGTTTCGGTTACTGATGGAATTTTGAGCTCATACGCCAAATTAGATTCCATTGGGATAGAAATAGTCGATAAAACAGAATTTGGAGCAAAAGCCAAGGTAGATACCCGATGGATCACCCCTTTGGAAAAAATTCAGAAATACTACTTTCATGAGTTGATCAAAAAATCGGGAAAGTGGTATGTGAAGCCGAAGAAAAAGGACAGTGATATACCGCCCGACCAATTATTCACGGAAAATACCACTACCTTCTATAATCATGGTAGACGTAAAATAACGACCCAGCAAACACATCATGAAGATGTTTTAAAGCAACCAGTTCTCGAAATTCTGACAGCCAAGCTGGTACAGTATAAAGGGCAGTATAGCATCATAGGGGAGCTACAGAATGTTGATGATGTGCCCGCTGATGTGGTCATTAAGGCAACACTTTATAATGAGTTGGATAAAGAACTGGCGGTATATAATGCCAAGTTTCATATTAAGCATAAATTAATGCCCAAGGAAACCACGCCTTTCAAAATCAATTTTGAAGGAATCGCCTGGTCTTCAACCAAGGATACCATGCCAGAAACGTTCGATCCCGACCAATATACCCCTATTGCTTTAGATGAAGAACCCGTAAAGTTTAATCTGCAGTCTGCAGGCAACGTTGCCAATACCGATTTGTATAAGAGTGTTGCATTACAGGATTTGGAATTTACCCCACATGGAATTCATGGGACTTTGTATAATGGAGGAATTCAAGAAGTTACGATTCCCCAGTTGCTAATTTCGTATTATGATCAGGCACACGAACTGGTATGGGTAGATCATCAATTTATGGCCGAAGGGGTTCGGGTTCAGCGCAAGCAATTTTTCAATTACCAACCACTGGTACTTGAGGATCTTTGTGTTATTGAAAATAGTTTAGAGAACTGTTTTGTCAATGGCCTGCCCAATGCCTCGATTACTAAAAAGGTTTTTCCAGATCGAGATTGGTCGCACGTCCCTGCACAAACACAACCCTATACAGGAACAGGCTTTTCATTCTT
>CALIJE010000087.1 GCA_938017825.1 uncultured Flavobacteriaceae bacterium | reverse complement strand
GGTCGCGCTGCTGTGTAGTGGATTAATGGATCATGCTACCGGAGCCACCATCGATGTGAATGCGGGTAGTCATATCAGATAATTATGAAAAAAGGCACCTACTTAATGCTCCTTTTCTTGTTTTTGGCTTGTAAGGAAACCAAGAATATAGATAAAATCACCCAAGATGCTACATCTGGTGGTATAGAGAAGCCTGTAGCCTTATATGAAGATTTAGAGGGCAATGCCATCGATCTTGAAAATTATAAGGGAAAACGACTGTTAATAAATTATTGGGCAACTTGGTGTAAACCGTGCATTGAAGAAATGCCCTCAATGGCCAATGCACAAGAAGTTTTGAAGAATGAAAATTATGTGTTCCTGTTTCCATCTGACCAAAAGAAAGAAATGATTATTGACTTTAGGGATAGGCGCAAATTTGGTCTAAACTTTATCAAATACAATGGCAATTATGCCGATTTACAAATTTCTGCCTTACCAGTAACCATACTTTTCAATACAAAAGGCGAGCAAGTAGCGCGTTTGGATGGTGGTATGGATTGGGATACTCCCGAACTCATTGAAAAATTAAAACAAATAGAGTAATGCGTTTGTTTCAGTATTTAACTTTCAGCACCTTGTTGTTATTGTTCGTAGGTTGTAAGGACGTATCAGAAAAAGAAAAGTCTCCCGTTGATGAAGCTTCCTTTATTTCCATACCGTCTCCAGCAAACGCCAATTCTTCATTACCCTACTTGATTAGCAACGAATACAGTACCTTACTTTCTTGGGTTACGCGAGAAAATGATAGTCTTACAGTACTAAAATATACGGAACTGAAAGATGGTCAATGGCAGGAAGCAAAGGAAATCATTCGCGGTTCGGATTGGTTCGTAAATTGGGCCGATTATCCAATGATCGCTGAAAACAATGGGAATTTGTGGTCGCATGTTTTAAAAAAATCTTCCACGGGTACCTATTCCTACGACGTAAAAATGAATTTGCGAGCCAAGGGAATATCAAATTGGAAAACAGATATGCCGCTTCATAGCGATTTAACCCCAACCGAACATGGTTTTGTATCGGTTTTGGAATATGACGATGGTTTTTTTGTTACTTGGTTGGATGGTCGAAATACAGAAGAAAAAGAGGGTGGGCAAAGAGGGTCGATGACCCTTCGTGCAGCTAGGGTTAGTCCGTCTGGAGTGATTACTAACGAACAGGAATTAGATTATCGAACCTGCGACTGTTGTCAGACGACGGCGGCAATTACTAAAAATGGCCCTGTTGTGCTCTATCGAGATCGATCAGATGATGAAGTGCGTGATATTAGTATTGTTCGTATGGTGAATGGGGAGTGGACCAAGCCGTTACCTATCGCAAATGACAATTGGCAAATAAAGGGCTGCCCTGTAAACGGGCCAAAAGTTGCGGCTTGGGGTAATACCCTTGCAGCTACCTGGTTTACAGCTGCCGACCAGACCCCCAAAGTAAAACTCGCATTTTCGCAAGATGCAGGAGCAAGTTTCGGAAGTTCGATCGAAATCGCAACCGGCTCGGTACTAGGTAGGGTTGATGTGGCGCTATTAGACGCCAAAACGGCACTCGTGAGTTGGATGGAGACCGATAACAAACAAACTAAATTTAAAATTTTGAGGGTTGCAAGCTCTGGCGAACGATCAAAACCGATAGTGGTATCAACAATGAACGGTTCTCGACAAAGTGGTTTCCCACAAATGGAAGTGGTGGGCGACAAGGTTTATTTTGCTTATACCCATGTCATCAATGGATCATCTCAAATAAAAACTGGCTATATCCCCTTATCAAAATTCTAATATGGGTAACTTTAGGTACAGTCGAGTATGGTTTATCAACAGTTCGGAAGCATTTTTTGGCCAAAACAGATAGCCTACCGCATCTTTGCTGTATCTAATCAATCAGAAAAAGACATCATGAAAATTACGACGCAACATTTCCTTTTACTATTGTTTTTCCTAGGTAGTTTGATCAGCACATATGGTCAACAAGAAACTACGGCCAAACAGTATCAAGACGACCTTCGTTTTTTGCAGGAGACCGTTCATAAGACCTACCCCTTCTTATTCAAGAAAGTAAAGAAAGAAGCTTGGGATGCCGAAGTTGAAAAGCTATATGCCCAGATTCCCAATTTAGAACCACACGAAATTAAGGTTGGGCTAACCAGAATGGTGTCATTTTTTGAATATGGGCACACCCAAATTCCGTTTTATACCCTCACCGATGGTGGGGTATTGGCAGTGAATCTATATCATTTTGAAGACGGCATCTATGTTGAAGGAGTTCAGAAGGGCCAGGAGAGGGCACTAGGGGCAAAAGTGCTTAAGATTGGTGCTACGCCCATAGCCGATGCTCTAAAGGCGATACGGCCGGTTGTGCCAGCTGAGAATGATCAGTATTTCAAAGGCTATGGCTTGCGTTTTTTAACCGTACCTGCTGTGTTGCATGCCCAGGGGGTGATACCAGAATTGACTACAGCGGTTAGTCTTACGCTCGAAAAAGACGGGGAAGTTTTTGTACACCAATTTAACACTATTCCTGTAGATCAGCTGTCGCGAGACTATGGTTTTACCAGACCCAATGAAAACTGGGTAAGCGCTCGAGACCAGTCGACCACCCCATTGTATTTGAGGCATCTACACGAGAAGCTTTACTTTTTCGAGTATCTGTCTGATACCAAAACATTGTATGTACGACAGAGTTCTGTCTTTAATGATGAGAAAGAACCCTTGGCCGATTTTTTCACCCGTCTATTTAAGTTCATAGATTCCAATGAGGTCGAAAAATTTATATACGACGTGCGGCTTAATGGTGGCGGTAATAATTACAACAACAAAGCCCTCATTAAAGGAATCATGGCCCGCCCAAAGGTAAACCAGCGTGGTAAGTTTTTCTTTATCATAGGGCGCAATACCTTTTCAGCGGCTCAAAACCTGACCAACGAGATCGAAAATTATACCGAGGCAATTTTGGTCGGGGAACCTACCTCCGAGAATGTAAATTTTTATGGTGATGCTCGCAAGGTACACCTTCCCAATTCAGGGATCAATGCTTATTTATCTTTCGCTTGGTGGCAAGATAGATCGCCATGGGAAGATAGGGAATGGACTTTGCCACATATCGCCCAGGCTATGACTTTTGATGATTACGCAAGCAATAGCGATGTAGTTTTAGCGGCGGCGCAAGAGTATACAGAAACCGGTTTTATACTCAATCCGATGGAGCACCTAACACAGTTGTTTCTCGAAGGCGATATGGCTGCAGTAAAATCCGATGGATTTAAAATTGCACAAGACCCGGCCTATAGGTATTACAATTTTGAAGAAGAATTTGCAGGTGCAGGTCGACGTCTTCTGCAAGGTGGCAATGTTGAGGGTGGTATGTACATATTGGCACTGGTTGCGGAATTTTATCCAGAATCGATTGGCGCTCAATTTGATCTGGCTACTGCCCAAGAGCAGGTCAAGCAATTCGACAAGGCCAAGGAAACCTACAGAAAACTCATTGCCAAATGGCCAAACGGACCACTAGGGAAATCGGCCAAAAAGAAACTAGAAAATTTAGAGAAGTAATGGTAGGTAGTACGTTATCCTGAATCCTTTTCGGAAAGCTCCTTCAATTTCCTACGATAATAGCGCTCACCATACTTTTTACCAATGTGCATGTATTTGCCAAGTAAAATTTCTGCGATTCGCCGAGAGTTGCTATCCCATCGTTCCACTTGTACTATTTCTTCAGCCTCCATTCTGGCGTTTCGTAGCATTTTGGTCAGCTGTGCCTTGGCCTGTGTTTCACTGGATACAAAAAATGGATCGGAAACCACCTTGCGAAACGCCCTGTAATGCTTACGCAATACCCGTTGGCAAATCACTTCATACTGTTCGTGTGGTGTCATATTCAATAGCAAAATTACTTATATTGGTACATCAATAGCAAACTGAATTATCAACAGATCATGTGTTATTCCATAGAGCAGCGCAAACCCCTTAAAGAACTTGAGTTTCGATTTAAGGTGACCACAAATATTCGCCCCGAAGTGGTTCAAGAAAAACTACAGTTTTATCATGCCAATGGATTTGCCCATCCCAAAGTACTGGTGATTCCTCAGGAAAATTCAAAATTCATGACCGCTTTGATGTGGGGACTGATACCGCATTGGGAATCGGGAGACAACCACAAAGACTATTACAAAAAGACGATCAAGTACGGATCCGGGTTAAATGCGAAGAGCGAAAAGCTTTTTTCATCCAACATGTACTCGGGTAGTGCCCTAAAACGGCGCTGTATTGTGCCCTTATCTGGTTTGCATGAACCGCACCATACCGATGTTGTTGTAAAGGGCAGCGTATTCAAAGTACCGTTTCGATTCGCGAGAAAGGATGACGAACTCATGAATGTCGCCGGCATCTATGATTTTACAAGCGATGGCCTCCCTACATTTTCGATATTGACCAAGGCGGCGACCCCATTATTTTCCAAAATACATAATAAGAAAAACCGTAGGCCTGTGATTCTCAAAGATGCCGATATTAATACTTGGCTCGATAATGCAACAGCACAAGACCAATTGCAAGAACTCATCAAGGACGATATGCCTGACGAGGATTTGACCGCCTATCCTATTCATAGAGATTTATACCGCACAAAAATCGATTCTAACCGACCCGATATTCTTGAGAAGGTAGACTACAAAGAAGTCGCTATTTCATATTGAATAGTGGTTCGGCAACCTTACTTTTCCCCAGGCGCGGTTTCAACAACTGCTTTGATATTATCCCTGTAGACACGATCAATGAGTATATGCCTAGGGTCGATAGCCGCTTTCACAGGAAGTGAATCCAAGACTACCGTATAGGCAGATTTTTCTTTATTCAATTTAATGCGCCGCTGTTCATAGAGTTGTTCTTCGTCATCATCGGTAAAGAACCCAACATCGATCCAATCGTTAATGGCGACTCTTGTTTCATTGCCTAAACTGTCAGATTTTATCTTGGCACTTTCAATCTGTAGGGTTAGCTCATACTTCCCATTGTCTAGTCGCTGGTAGTTAGCCTCTTTTAAACGGTTATCGTACAAGGTGATTTCCTTAAACCAGTCTTGCACCAAATACTGCAGCGAATCCGGTACCTGCGGTTCTAAGTGCTTTAAGAAATCCAAGGAGGTAGGGTAGGGTGGTTTTTTATAACGGAATTCCTCCAAGAAGTTCTTCATTGCCAAGTTTACCTTTTCTTCCCCGATATAATCTTGCAATGCATATAGAATTACACTGCCCTTGCCATAATGAATGTAACCCTGATTTTCGACCTTGTACAAGGGCACCTCTTTGATACGCTCCCCACTGCGACCCCTTAAGTAACGATCATGATCGTACTTTAAGAATTGCCGCATTTTCATTGGATTGTCGGTAATTCCCTTAATGGTCATAAGAGCCGAATATTCGGCAAAGCTCTCACTCATCATGGTGCCTCCTTGCATATTGGCACCGATCACTTGATGTGCCCACCATTGATGCCCCATTTCGTGGGCGATAACGGCATCTACAACATTATTTTCGGTTTCATCCTCAAGATTGATCACAAAGCCAATGGCCTCGGAGTAGGGCATGGTTCCCGGGAACGCCTGCGCAAAGGAGGCATATCTTGGGAATTCGATGATACGGCACTGTTTGTGAAAATATGGTCCGAAATTCTTGGTGAAATAGGCCAAGGAGCGTTCGACTGCATCTAACATCATGTCTACATTTTCCGGATGCTTTTCGTCGTAATAGACCTCTATATCAATACCGTTCCACTTGCGTTTTTTAATTTTATAATCGGCAGACATGAACGAATAGAAGTTCAAGGAAGGCGTATCGGTCTTGTAATGATAATACTTCCTTCCATTTTCCTCCCAACTTTTGATCAATGACCCTGGCGCAATGGCCGTTTGGCCGGGAATCGTAGAGATAACGGTTTCCACATTAATAAAATCAGACTGCCCGTTGTTCAAATAATTGCGATGATGTAGTTCCGAAATTTCGGAAGTTAATTCTGGGGTACGCTCTTTAGGTTTTAGACCGTACTTCTTCCGCGTATTCTTGTCCGACAGCTCATAATCTTCATTATACCCCATGGCTGGCAGAATTTCACCGTTATTAAAGAAGGTGCCGTTTTTTACGATCATTGTATTGCCGGTCCCATTTTGAAAACCCTTGGTTATGAACTTATTGTCGACCCGGATATTCAAGGTGTCACCTGGCTGTAAGGGGGGATTTAAACTGTAAATCTTATAAAGATAGGTGCTGTCCTTGAACACGATCTTGGCGTTGGGTATCTGTAGTTTCATATCCCAATTCACCCCATCGAAAAAGTGCAGGGAGTCGATAACTTGCCTCGACTCATTGACCAATTCGATATCGGCCTTTACATGAATATCCCTTTTATTGGGGAAAATATCGATATAATATTTCGCATCCGTTACCTTAGGTTGTACCACACCTTTGTATTTACCGTATTTCTTCTCAAAATCGGCCATAAGCTGTTCTTGCTCGTCGCCGGTGCGATAGGTGTTCAGTACTTGTGAATTGTAATACACAAAAGCTGCCACGCCCAACCATGCAAGGGCAACCACTGCGATTACGGCCCTATAGCTTTTCGGCACTTCTTTCCTGGCTTTCTTTATTCGGCTAATCAGTGAGCTTTTAGATCCGCGACTCCACAAAGCGCCGGCGAACAATAATCCTAAAATGGCGAACAAGGCCCAATACAGATTAAACCAAAGCGCTCCTTTAACACCTGGTCCGAAGCGGTTCATATCAGAGTAGAACACCGATGGTCCGCCGCCTACATCGACCATATTCGAATTGATATCCAATATGCTCAGCACAATCTCCCATACCAAGAGAATCAAAATGGCAATAAAGTACCCAATGTATTTATTCTTTGCCAGAACCTGAATCAAGATGGTAATCCCGGCAAAGGCTATGAACAAAGGTAGATTGTCATAGAAAAAGTCTAGCAGATACACATCTATTTCGATACGTGTAAAACCATGAAGTAGTTGATATACTACCCCAATTCCCAGAAAGAATAGATTTATAATAGAAGCAATGCACACGAGCGACAAGGCTTTGGCCGCCATTGAAATAAATGAAGTGTGCGCGGTGGCGTCGATCACCTCGTTGATTTTATGGTCCCGATCGCGCCAGATCAATTCCCCACTAAAGAAGACAACGATAATGATAATAAAGATATCGGTATTGTCTTTGATCGAATCTATGAGCTTATAGGTCAACGGATAGGATTGCAGTCCAAAATATTCAAAGCCGCCACTTAGATCGGCAACCAAAATGATGATGCAGAACAAGAATAGGATTTTGAACGTTATGCTTTTTACAATGCTCAAAAAATTGGTGTAGAAAAAACTCTTAAACTGCACCCAATTGGTAGCTTTTGTAAACGAAGGATTCAATTCTGGCAAGCTAACTATGGTCTTCTCACGAGAATCGGTAACTTTTTCTTTTTTGATTTTTTTGTTTTTCTTTTTGAAGGAGAAGCTAAAGTATGAGAGCATTAATACGAGGAGGCCAACACCTGTCCATATCAAACGATTCCACAATAGTACTCCTGAAAAACCCGGACTAATGGTATTCTTTTCCGCTGGAGTATAATATTTGGTGTCAATGCCATAAGTATTGATGCCAAAAACATCAGACAAGGCGGCAACGGTTTCATTGTCAACATCAGACATTAAAGAGCCCGAAACAATATAGGCGACGATGATCACCAATCCGCCTACAAAGGAAATAACCGTGCTTTTCCACTTATTGGCCATGGCAAAAATTACCGCACCTGCCAAAAACATATTCGGTAAAATAAACAGCAGGTAATTGTTGACGAAGGTCTCCCAGTAAAACGGACCAAAGCGGGTGGGATCTATCCATTCAAAAATAGAATTCATATAGGTGCCCAGCAGCATTCCTATAAAAACCCCGACCAAGGGGAGGGTAGATACAAACAAAGCTCCAAAAAATCGCCCGAAAAAGTAGCCTGGTTTGCTTAAGGGCGTTGTAAAAAGTATTTCATTGAATTCATTCTTATGGTCTCGTAGTGCGGCATTGTTAAAGAAGGCGGCTGCCATAAGCAAACTGAAAATACAAAAGATAGTGACATGAAGGGTTAGGGTATAGGGGGAGTTGCGGTAAACATTGCCTATGGCCCCACCGACCTGTACATTGTCACTTACCGTGGCAAAGAACTCCATGAAGGCCAGAATAAATATAAAAATATACACCATAGGTTGTTTCAGGGTGTATTTCAATTCGGATAAAAAGAACGTTTTAAACATAATTCAAATGGTTTGTGTGGATTAAACAAGTACGTTTGATGTGTTGATCTTTGAAAAGAAAACATCCTCTAGATTGGGTGTTACCTGTTCAAATCCGTTTTGCGGATCCACATCACTAAATACATGAATAAGCGGTTGTCCACCTACCATTTTATTTGAAATAATCTTATACTCCTGTGCATAATTTTCAAGTTCCTCACGGGGTACGATCTTCTGATATACCTTAGTTCGAAGCTCGTCGATTGCCGTTTGCGGTGAACCGTGATATACGATTTCCCCCAGATTCATGATGGCCATTTTGGTGCATAGTTCTCGTACGTCATCAACGATATGCGTAGAGAGAATCACGATGACCTCTTTGCCAACATCGGCCAATAAATTGTAAAAGCGATTGCGCTCACCCGGGTCTAGACCGGCGGTAGGCTCATCTACGATAATAAGTTTTGGATTGCCAATGAGGGCCTGAGCAATTCCTACGCGCTGTTTCATTCCCCCGGAAAAACCCTTGACCGATTTATTTCGTTTGTCGTACAGGTTGACTTTATCCAGTAAGTATTTCACCAGTTCTTTGCGCTCCCCAGGATTGGTAATTCCCTTTAGAATAGAAAGATGGGTTAAAAGTTGCTCTGCAGTAATGCGCGGGTACACCCCAAATTCCTGCGGGAGATAGCCTAGCACTTTTCGTATTTCGGCGGGTTCATTTAAAATATCGATATCATCGAGCGTAGCCGAACCAGCATCGGCCTCTTGCAATGTCGCCAAGGTGCGCATCAAGGACGATTTGCCGGCACCATTCGGACCCAGAAGTCCGAACATACCATTTTCGAGTTCAAGACTTACATTGTCCAATGCTTTAACCCCATTGGCATAGGTTTTAGAAAGATTGGTGATTTTTAAAATACTCATGAGAAGTGTTTTTTGATTGATTGACTGATTGAATTTGTAATAAGACGTTGTAAAGGGCAAAGTGTTACAAGTCGGAATAAAATAGTCGCTTCCGCATTCTTGACACTGCTTAAAAGACGCTGAAAAATGACTGGGCGTTGCCCACTGTTTTGAGTATTTTTTATACAACTGTATGTTCAGCGCTTCGATTTTCTGCGCAAAAATGCGAGAAAAAATATATCTTCGCTTTAACAACCAAAAAAATAATACCAATTGTCGAATTCAGTATGTCACGACGATCTTGGCCTGTATGACTTTATGATGCTCGATAGTGCTTCACAATGGTCTAAACTAATTACCAAGGGAAACTTGCTCGTAAAGATCAACGAACTAGATAGCATCATGAGACTCTACAGGGTAAACAGGTTTTATGTAGAACTTCAAAGTGAAGTTGTTACCGATAATTTTAAGAAAATAACCATTTTCAAAACAGGTAAAAAGCTTGAGAAGTATTTGGATGGGGTAGTGCTTAACAACCCGCTAAACTAGTTTTCCTTCCTCTTTTAAGACTTGTAACTTCTGCAGAATGTCGTTATAGATTGCCTCTTTGGTTTTTTTGTCGTCCATTACGCCAATGTTCAATGCAAAATCGTAGGTGTAGCTTACGGCAAATTCTTCGATGGTTTGTACCCCTTGTTTCCGATATTCCGTTAAGATATGATTCCAGTTTAAATTATAGGCCTGGGCATGATTCACAGAAAAAATCATTTTGTTTAATTGGCCTAACGACCATTTAACGCCGTTGACTACTTTCTTCAGAAACGAGATTTTGGCTGGTTGGTTGCTGCTCGAATTCATTTAGATCGATTGATTTTTGTTGTTTTCTACTTTGTTGTTAAAAAAGAAATTTAAGGCCAACAATATACAAATACCCAGCGAAATATAAAGTTTTACACTTGGGGTATTTAGGCTTGTATTCGACCAGTTTGAAATTATGACCGGAAGCTGATATAGGGTAATGGCCACCGGCACCAAAATCCATGCGCGATATTTTTTACGATAGGCATCCATAAACCAGCCGAGCGACCCAAGGTGGGCGAATAAGTGAAGGCCCAGGGTGTAAATGAATACCCGATATGTTTTAAAGCCGACAATCTTGCCATCGGTTCCCGTTAGGGCATCTTCAATACCGAGCACGGGCACCCAAGAATTCACACCGTCAAGACCCCTTGTGGTGAGTACATCATGAATAAAGGGAAGCATGGCGGCAAGCACAATACCCAGCCATTTGATTGAGGTACGCCAGCTAAAAGGTTCCTTTCTCAGATAAAGAAATGCACAGATCACCAATAAGATAAGCAGAAGCCCCAATTTAAGGCGTACATCGTTAAATTGTGTGTAACGAAGATTGAACAAAATCAGCGCTATTTGAAAGCCAGACAGTATAACCGGTATATAGAGGGCGTAGTAGTAGCTTCTATTCTTAGCGTTTTTTAGCCAAGCCAACCAAACAACAAAGAAGAAAACGTGAATTAAAAAGGTATATAGAAAAACACGGTAATTCGAAAAACCAAGAGGATAACCCTCGCTATCCGTAATAAAATTTATGAGTCCAATGTCTGGGACCCAGTCTTTTGGACCAGCCTTGGTAGTAAGTAAGCCGTGAAAATAAGGAAGCGATGATAGCCCAACGACCATCATCGCTTTAATAAAATCAAGTATCTCGATCGTCGATTTCGTCCTTATCAATTGAATCTACGTTTAAATCTACCTTCTCCTTAGAGAAATTATACAGATTGTCTTCTTCTGCGGTAGCGTCTTTTGAGCATGAGCCCAAACAAATGGCAGCAACCATTGCCAAAGTGAAAATTACACTCTTTGTTTTCATAATTAACTGTTTTTAAGAATTATAAGTCCTTAACTAACTATGAAAACACCATTAAATTGTACGGCTGACCCGCAATAACTCACAAAGTACAATATATTTTCAAATAGATATTTTACCCATTCGCTATCAATAATTTCATGAAATTTATAAAGAAAAATCGCAGGGAAAAATCACTCGTATTGCGCCTTTTCGTTTAGCTGAATACGGCCGATATGCGGCAGATTTATACAAGAACCAGACACCCTTACTCATGTAGTTCCTAGCTAAGACACCGTGCTTATGGGCAAATTTCGTCATGAAAATTAGTAAG
This sequence comes from uncultured Flavobacteriaceae bacterium, assembly GCA_938017825.1. Lineage (GTDB taxonomy): Bacteria > Bacteroidota > Bacteroidia > Flavobacteriales > Flavobacteriaceae > Pelagihabitans. The sequence goes on along the minus strand of CALIJE010000087.1, from coordinate 1,178 downwards.
GCAATTGATTTAATTTCAAAATTGAACTAATTCTAGATGTAAATAGTTTCCTATAGGTGTATACAGGTATTCTTCAGGTACAAGAGCAAAATTTAGAAGTATAACCTAGGACCAGTACACATTTTCATGGGTGAACGCGTACTGCATTTATGGGTCTATGATAGAATATTTTACGATAAAAAACTTATGCCTGTAATATTTTAAGAGACAAATACTCCATGGAAATGACAAATTATTGCACATGACTCTGGGAAGTCTAGCGTAGAATTTGGTATATTTATGTAGATAAAATGGCACGTATATGTGACTTGTACCCTTGCCTTCGACCCACCTCAATGTCATTCTGTTTCCCTATACAGAATTTCACTATAATCGTATCATGATTATGGCGTAGTTGTAGACATAACAAACTTAAAATTTGAAATTATGATACATGCTATTACGAGGATTGCAGTGGTTTTTTCATGTGCGCTGTTTTGGAATACGTGGCTATTCGGCCAATCGCCAAAAGTAGTCCCTCAGAAGAACAATACGTATTGGACAAAAGAAAAACAAGACGCCTACGCTGAGCGCAATGTGGATTCCACAAAATGGAATATGAAAATGCTTAAGGTAGATGCAGACATGAACGAATCGTACACATGGCCAACAAAGCCTGCTATTTCGAATTTACCTTCACCGGTGGCCAAGTATAGATCCCCAGGAGGTACACTCCGAAATATCAGGTTAAGTATTAAAAACAAGGCTATTCAAGGGTACTCGATCGGCTGGGCAAAAGGAGATTTCAACGAACATCTATTTAAGGAAGGCCAAGACCCGGTGCGCATTTACTTTAACATCCTTGTCTTAATGGACGATCCCGATGAGAAACTAAGAGCCGGGCACATTAGCTCTAGAAATCACCCGCATTACTTTGCAAGCGGCACGCAAAAAACAAAAATCGGAAAAGTAGATTGGGCGCAAATGGCCTTGGCAGACGATAGCAATTATGCCATTATTAGTCAGCGTATTTTTGATTTAAATTACGGTAGAACCATTCTTGTGGCCCCTCAAGAAGACGGCACCCTTAGATTTCTTCAGATGTAATCTGTTGATTCGTTCGCTGAGCTGGATGACTATTTACAAAAGCAACTGGCTGGTGAAAAAAAGGTGATTGATTTCTTTATGGACCCTAAGGC
>CALIJE010000086.1 GCA_938017825.1 uncultured Flavobacteriaceae bacterium | reverse complement strand
TTCTGGCAGTGGGTAGCTGATATCGACTGCGAGGAGCGTTTCCCCTGTGAAGACCTGGCTCGATACGGCGAATTCGGCACTGATTTCCTGGTCTGTGGTCTCTACGTCGATGTTTGCGGTGGCGGTGCATCCCGATGGGAGTGTTATGGTGAGGGCGTAGTTCCCTGCCTGTGCGATGTCGATTATGGGCTGGTCGCTTGAGAATCCGTTGTCGGAGCTCCAGAGGTATGTCGCGTTCGGATCTTCGTGGGTAAGGTCGAGTTCGAGTGTTTGGTCAAGGCATAGCACCCTGTTTCCTCCCAGGTCGACGTTCAAGGGCAATGGGTCTTCGATCAGATATGTACGTACGATTTCTCCGTTTGGCAGTCCGTTGATGGTCACGGTATAGCTTCCTGCGAGCAGGTCTGTGATCTCTGAAGATGTTGCTCCGTTGCTCCAGTTGTAGGAGAACGATCCATTGCCTTGGTTGACCACCAAAGAGATGCTCGCGTTCGCATCGCCGTTACAGGTCGGTGGGGTAATGGTCTCCTCCACGATATCGGGTTGCCCCACGGTGTAGGTTTCGGTGATGTTGCAGCCATTGGCATCGGTGATCGATACGGTATAGTCGTCCGCCGGCAATGCGTTAATGTTCGGGGTATCTCCTATAGCGCTACCATCGGATTCCCTTGTCCATTGGATATCGATGGGGGCTGTTCCTCCGCCTATCTGGATGTCGATGGCTCCGTCGGCCGCCTGGTATGCGGAGGCATCGGTAATTTCCGTACTGTCCAGACGTATGGGGTCCAAGGGTGCCGCCACGGTAATGTCGATATCGGTAAAACAGTTGTTTGCGTCCACTACTTCTATATTGTAATCCCCTGCGGGTATTGCCGTAAGGTCTTCGGTGGTTGCGCCATTGTCCCAGGTAAAGGAATAGGGGGCGGTACCTCCGCTAACGCTGATGTCGATAGCTCCTGTAAGGGCATCGAGGCAAATGACATCGGTGATGTTTTCGACTGCAATGGTCAGTTCACCAGGTTCCGTAATGGTCATGATGGGGGTGTCGATAAAGATGTTGTTGTTATCGGTGACCCTTACGAAGTAATTCCCTACTGCGAGTCCCGCTATGATATCGGTATCCTCTGTCAAAGCGATGTTGTTGCCCCCCACGATCTGGAACCATTGATAGGTGTATGGTGCGACCCCTCCTTGTACGCTCACCTCGAGTTCAGCAAAATCGTCCCCGTAGCACTCGAGTTGTTCGGTCTGTACGAGATCCGCCAACAACTCTCCCGGTTCGGTAATGGCGAATACCTGGGTGTAGGTACACCCTGCCTCTGGCGTGGTGCTGTAATTGGCATCGGTGATCGTTACGGTATAGGTGCCTCCGGCCAATGCAGAGATATTTTGATCGTTGGAGGAGAAGCCATTATCGGCGGTCCATGCGAAGGCATATGGTGGTATGCCTCCGAAGGGCGTGATGCTTATTGCCCCGTCACTGGCGTTCGCGGCCGATAAATCGCGTTGCTCGTCTATGAGCAGCCCCATCTCTTGTGGCGCGTTCACATAGATGGTATTGGGCAGGACGAACTCGCAATCGTTGGCATCCCTAACGGTGGCATTGTAAAATTGTTCGTTGAGCCCGGTAAAGGTGTTCGATGTTTGGAAGTTGGTACCGTCCAAGGAGTAGCTGTAGGGCGGGGTACCGCCTAGGGCGTTTATCTGAATGGATCCGTTACTTCCTCCAAAACAAGAGATATCGAAGGCCGCACCGGTCGCACTGAGGTTTTCCAAAGGTTCCCCTACGGTGATATCCTGTGATACGGTCGGGTTCGCCGTTGGGTCGTCTAGGGTAACGCGGTACACCCCTGCACCGATATTGGAAAGCAGGTTGGTATCGGCCCCCGGGATGACCGAGCCGTTGAACTCCCATATATATTGTATGGGTGCGTTTCCAGTGGCTGTGATCGCGATAGTCCCGGTGGCATCCCCTTTACAGGCGACATCGGTCACATCGACATTGTCTATGGCCAAGGGCCCTGGTTCGGTTATGGTAAAGTTCTGCAGAAAGTAGCATCCGCTGGCATCGATGGTATGGTTCGCATCGCGTATCTGTAGGGTGTATTCCCCGGCGATTAGCCCGTTGATATCTTCAGTACTAGCGGTATAGTTTCCCGGTCCCGACCATGTTATATTGTAGTCAGTGGTTCCTCCTGCAATGCTAATCGAAATGGCCCCGTCGTTACCTCCTGCGGTGGTGGCTCCTGTTATGGCATCGGTGGCTACGGTGATCTGCTGTGGTTGGCCTATGGTTGTAGATGTATCGAACGTACATCCGTTGGCATCCCTTATGGTGATGGTGTATGCGGCAGGTGATAATCCATTAAAAACGTTTCCTGTCTGGAACCCGCCACCGTTCAAGGAGTAGGTATACCCACTGGTTCCTCCGCTGGGGTTGACGGCAATGCTACCGTTGTTCCCTCCAAAGCAAGATACGTCGGTTGATGCGGTGTTGCCACCTAGGGCCGTTGTCGGTTCGGTAAGGATAACGGTATCGGTTACCTCGGGTGTCGGGGTAGCGTCTGTGAGTCTAAGGGTATAGGTACCTGCCGGCAAAGCAGATAGGTTGGGGCTATTGGGCGCGGTAAACCCGGGGTCTCCCTGTCGTTCCCATGTATAGGTGAAGGGGGGCGTACCCGTTACGATGGCGGAGAGTGTACCGGTAAGGTCGCCATTGCAATCAATATCGGTACCGGTGATCGATGTAATGCCCAACGGTCCGGGTTCGGTAATCGTTATGGGCGTTCCCAAGGATGCCGTACAGTTATTGTTATCGGTGAATACCAGGTCGTAATTACCGGCCGGCAGGTTTACCAAACGCGTATCGGTGGAACCGGCGGGCGGGGTGAAGGGACTGCCATCGCGAGTCCATGCCGTTGATGCGGTACCGTTGTTGTTGGCCACGGCAATCTCGAGGGTCCCGTTACTGCCTCCGTTGATGGTGTTATCGACGTGTGATGCCACTACTTCATTTATGGTTATGGCCGCTGTGGGCTGTGATATGCTTAAGGGAGTTCCAAACACGACCTGGCAATCGTTGGCATCTCGAATGTACAATGGGTAGTTGCCCGGGCTTGTTACCTGAATGGAGAAGGAGCTGCCCGATGCGTTGATAAACCCTCCGGTATTGGCCAATCGGTATCGGTAGGGGGCGGTGCCCCCGCTCAGGGATACGGCTATGGAACCGTCATTGCCCCCAAAACATGAAATATCATTTGCCGTTGCGCTATTGATAACGAGCTGTTGTGGTTCCGCTATGGTAAAGGAACCGGTATCGGTTGCGGCCCCAACATTGATATCGGCATCTGTTGATGATACGGTCAATGAATAGTTGCCTGCCGCAAGGCCACTTCGGGCGAATGTAGTTCCGGTAGAACCAGCCTCCAATAAGGTGCCGTTGAATCGCCACTGAAAGTTATAGGGTGATGCCCCTCCCGATATGGGTATGGAAATACTCGCATCGGTATCGCCAAAACACTCGATGGGGTTCGTGATATTGGGCGTGCCCACTGTGGGTACCGCGATGGCGGTCAGTGCCACATTGCTTGCAAAGTTGTCGGTACAGCCATTGCCATCGGTAATACTAATGGTATAGGTGCCCGCGGGAAGGTTGCCCACGACCGCCGTACTGAGGCTGTTGGTCACGGTCCGTGTAACGGGACCGGAGACCTGGTAGGTACGGTCGGGAGACCCTCCCGAGGTATTGATACGTATGGCGCCGTCGTTTGCCCCGGGATAACTCGGGGAAGTGTCCACAGCTGCGGATGTTACACTAATGCCGTTGGTAATGGTATTGATACTGACCGCTGCTGTAGGGGTAGGGCTCGAACAGAAGCGCCCGCCACCGAGCACCAATCTACTGCTAAAGACGTTCGTGCTTCCTTGTGCAAGGTTGTTGAAGGTGGGCGATGCCTGCCAGGCTCCCCCGTTGTTGGAAAATTGGTATGTGCCGCTCTCCAGGTCCTGTCCGCCTGCTGCCGTTAGGGTGACCGAACCGGTATCGCCCGCACAACTGGGTTGTGAGGTCGCGGAGACCCCCACGGTGACCGCACTTGGTCTATCGATCACAAAGTTGCCTGTCTCCCCTGTACTGGTCGGGGTATCGTCGGCCGGCCCGGCCCCGTTCAGGATAAAGGTCTGATAGGTCAGGGTATAGGTGCCCGCCGCCAGGTTGTTGGCCCAGTCATAGGTATTGCCGGCCCCAAAGGTATCGGCTATGGCATCGGCCTCGGGAATGGTCTGCCCCTCGGGGGTGACCCCGCTCAAGGTGGCACGGAACTGTTCCCCACTGGCCAAGGGCCGGTCGAAGGTCAATCGAACACCGCCATCGGAACTGTCGAAACACGTAGCGTTGACAGGGGTCGTAGACTGAAGTGCAGGAGGACAGGGGAGTACCGAATAAATGATAGAATTTGTATAACTACCATTTACAACAGCCCTTACATAAAGGTTGCCTGCATATGAGGAAGGTAACACACTGCTAAAATCGGCTTGAACTATTTCAGCGCCGACTGTTTGTAAACCTAAATTTTGAAATGGATCGTTGAGATCGGTCGAGTATTGCCAAGTATAGGTATAATCATCTGTATTACATGAATTGTTCGCGGAAAGAGGAACTGTATCGTTTGTACAAAATGAATTATCAGAAGGTTGATCAAGAAAATCAGGAGAAATGACATCTACATAAAATCTTTCACATCGAAAAAATGTGTTCTCGAAACAACTGGTATTCGTCACGTTAATGGTCTCTGTCATACTACAACTGCTGACAGCACCGCCACCACCTTCAAGATATCGTATATCATAATAAATTTCGACTCTCGTAATAGGAGAGGAAGCGTTAAGGACCCGTACCGATGGGGGGTCATTACTTGATGCGGTTTGGGAGTAATTATAAGTGTCAAGTACGGTTGAACCGTTGTAAATAGTGTAAGTGGTAGCACTTGAGTAGGTGTACGTATTATTCCCCCCTCCAACTCTTTGAATCCTGGCAAAATAGCTTTGTGAGAATGCATGATTCCCTAGGATAAACAACAATATGTATAATAGGTTTTTCATGTCTAGTATGTTACTTTAATTTCCTTTATTTGAGACTGGGTGCCATCTTTCTCTACCAATTGTATGGCATAGGTATAAATGGTACTTACAACTAAATTTGTATCGGTATAGTTATTTTGAGCGGCATCTATTGTTTTATAAAGCGTTAGGGGCGCATCTCCTTCTGCCCTATAAATCAAATATTCTGATGCATTCTGAGAATTGGCCTTCCAGGTTAAGCGAATGAGTCTAAATTCCCTATCCGCAGTACCCGTAAATCGAGTTATTGACTGGGCAAAAAGTTTTTTTGGCGCCGTGGTGACCAATTGACCAGAAGGGGAACTCTCCCATCCTGTTTTATCTTTGGCAGTAATAGTGTAGGCATATGATTTTCCGGCCTCGACGTTCCCATCGGTATAGACGACTGTATTTTCATCCATTGGAAGTTCTATAATTTGCTCCCATCTTATTTCTGCACTAAGGAGGTCTTTCCTATAAATAATATGACTTGTAACATCCTCACTAGAACTATTCACCCATGCTAATTGAATTCCTTCCTCACTGGTCGTATATTCCTTGAAAACAGCTGGCGACGGGGGGATCATATCTGGCTTTTCCAACGTCAACATTTCAGATAATTCCGATGGGTTGTAGCGTTGATCGACCGCCATTACTTTATAATAAATATTGGCATTGAGATTTTGTACCGCTATGGTATCGGTATACGTGTTCTCCTGAATAGGAGAAACCGTTAGTTGCAAAAACTCCGCCTTAGGATTGTTAGATCTAAAAATGCGGTAACCAGATAAGTCTAATTCTTCATTGGCTTTCCATTTTAATTGAACAACACCCGTAGTATCGATTGCACCTACTAAATCAACAGGGGGATTTGGTGGGACCGAATCGACCGGTTGAACAATGGCCGGGAATGATGGTTTTTGAGTACCGTTTTTACCCATTGCCACAACGGTAAAGTAGTTGATTCGTTGAAGCCCTGTAAATTGCGCTTTGCGATTTGCGGGTGGAATATTGGCGACCACAGTTTCGTAAGGTCCTTCAGCATTATTGGCTCTTCGAATTTCAAAACCGTTGATCATTGCATTGCCTTCTGCCGCAAATTCCCATTCAATTTCTACGGTTTTATCTGTTGGAAGCCGTTTTCGTGCAATATGTGGGGTATAGTCCAAAACCTCTTTGCCCATACCAGATTCTACATTTGAAGCGGGTCCAATTTCACCGAATGGCGTAATGCCTTTTACCCGGTAATGGAAAGTTTTGTTGTTTGGAATACTATCATTATAGAAAAGTGATACTTGCTCACCTTCTGGAGTTTCTTGTGCATTGAATATAGGTTGCCCATTTACTTGCTGAAACGAATTGCCATCTTCGGATTTTTCCAATACATAACTGCTATAGGTTTGTTGTAACAGGTTAAAATTCCAATTGAGCATGACATTGCTATCTGCAAAAATGCTTGCAAATCCCAGAGGTTGCGGTAAGGCTTCAGCAAATTCAGCGCTTGCATAAACGCTTCCCTCCTCAATAGGGTAAGCACTTTCTGGTGGGGTCGCCACCTTTATTTTGTATAAGTATTTTTCACCTGGTTTTATCGAATTGTCTTCATATGCCCAGCCGGCCAGTTTTGCAGCCTCATAGTTTTGCTCGGCAGCCATTAGTGCGAAGGTGAAACGTTGTTCGAGTTGATCATTGATCGCCAATATATTATCAGGGCTACCTCCTGCGGTCACATCAAAATTTTCGCCGTAAATTGCCTGGGCTATCACCGCAGCATTATCATCCGCAAGGGCCAAGGCTTCCCATTCCTGCAATGGTCTTGGCAATAGTGCTATGCTGGTGATCATAGTGCTCTCTATGGGAAGAACGGCACTTCCATTTCTCGATACCGTATAACGTTCAATTAAATAGCCATATTCATTGCCCTTTTGCCAAGCCAAGGGTGTATTCGCTGCCCAACGGAGCATTATTTTTTCTTTGTTTGATTTGGCAATTACCTGTACCGACGCCTGTTCTTGAGCATACCCTCGTTGTGATATAAACGCGCTTAGCAACAAGAAGAAACTAAAACGAAACAGACTGGTTTTAAGCAAAACTTTCGAATGCATTTTTATTATATGGGTATTTGTTTTCATGTTGTTGCCTCTCTTAATCATTTGCGAATTTTATTTCATACTTGTCGGTATGCACATTACCGGGTGTTCGATAGATCAAATAAGTTTTATAGGTACCCAATTGAAGTGCTGGAAACTGTCCTTCGATTAAATACTTGTACTTATCGTACATCGCCTGATTTGGCGTGCCGTTAATATATCTGTTTACTATGGTATATTGGAAGTGCAGAAAATCTGACTTGTAGTAAAAAGGTAGGTTGTACATTACCGGATAGCGTTCGGTCACATATGTTGAAGTAGGTTGTTCACGTAAGTAAAAGCTATACCAACTTGGCACATCTAGTGCTCGTACAGGTGGAACCCCCAAGATATCAGCTTCACGATTTACCGTAATGTTTGCATCCAAAGGATAGTTCTTATAGTTTAAAGGATAAATCTGTTTTTCGTAATAATTATCCTTGAGTATGGCCTCCCCGTACACCATTGATTCTCCACCGGTATATTTTGACCCTAGTACTTCCGTAATATCAAAATTTTCATACCGCTGAAGTTTTAAATGTATGCTATGAACATCGGCTGCAATGATATCGGTAATGTTATCCACTATTGATAGGGATCGCATTTTCGACCTAAATGTATTGTGTTGACTTGTATTGAACGAATAGTTCAATAACGATTTAGGAGCCGCATTGGCAATGGTAACATTCGCGGCTTTTTTGTTCGCCACCGTTACACTCGCACTTGTACTTTCTGTTGTAGTGCTTTCATCGGCAGGGTTGTACCAACTCGTATCGCTGGCTTCTTGATCAAAACTCGTGGTTTCTTCAACGGTGATTACCTCAGCTGGTGCGTTGTCTCCCGGAGGGAAAGCCATAATATCCATCGTTAATTGACTTGAATTCGCCATATCGGGCAAATCGAAGCTGACCATTTGATTGGCCGAATTGTATCCTAGATTTGTTCTAGTAGACGTTCCATTTTCGGTTACTTGCGCTTTTATGGTATACCCGCCATCAAACAAATAGGTTTGTCCTCGTTTTAACTTTACATAGCCCTTGTCATATTCCTTAGGATAAAGGTTTTTCTGATCAATAACCGGATACATAAAAGCGATGTTGTGCAATGGAATATGGTCAGGAGCCAAATCGGTAGTGAATTTTGATTCTCGTTTTTCTACCGCCGGTTTTCCTCCGGTCATTATTACCTGCCATCTAGCATTGACCTTTTCTTCAAAACTTACCTCTACTGTAGCTATTACTTCTTTTTTGGAAGGCAGCACTTCATTTGGCACGAAGGTTACGGCATCTTGCCCGTTGTTCCATTCCAAATCACCCTCAATGACTTGCCCTTCAGATTTTACCTCGAACGTTTTCAAGTTAATCTTAAACGTTTGCAAACCTTCGGAAGTATCAATACTAAAGGCTTGCCCTACCGCGTAATTGAACACTGCTTGTGGTGCTGTGAACACATCAACTTCATCTGAACCATTGGTGGGGCTAAGATCAGATATGATAGGTACTTCGGTAAACGGATTAATGTCGACCAATTCGCATTCATCCCCGAATGTTATCTTTAGTTTTAAACGTCCTTTTACGAGTCCGCCTAAGACACTAAAATGCATACCTACATAGCCTTTGAAATAAGACGGATTAGGAAATTGACCTTGTAGTAAAGTGGCAATACCGGCCTCCGCGATCTTTATTCGTTTTTTGATGAATAAGAGTTTTACCCCTACCCCAAATTCGCCGTACAGCCAGGCGTATACGTTCCCCATAGAATACCAACCATCATTACCAACAGGCCCGGATCTTCCCTTACATCGGGCATCGGGGTAGTGCCGGTGCATCACATCAAAACCAGCACCAACTTCAAGAGTGGCATAGAAAATATAGTACTGGAAACTTTTGCGTAGGGCAAAATTCAAACCAAAAGCGAAACCACTTCCTTTGCTAAGTTCATTAGGTCGTCTGTTGGCATCTAATATATCGTCTCCCAGAATTTGAATAATTCTTGGGTGAGGGGTAAGTTGGGTCGGTAGCATATTGCCCGTCATAAAATACCCACCTACCTCAAGTTCGATGTCTCCTACACTGAACACCAAACCAAGACGATCTGTCGGTGAACCTATGTGCAGGTACCATTCATCTGGACTCGTATGCAGGGTGGCGAATCCTGCTTTGTTATTTGGCCCAGCTCCTCTTAAACCGCTGGTTGATAAATACAATTCAAAGGTGCCATGGAAGGTATCGGTCATAAAATCACGTTCGATACCAACATAAACCCCAATTTTTCCTGTAGAAGCTATTTCTCTTATGGGTATCGCATCACGCGCAGCATCTAGGAAATTACCGTTACTGTTGTATTGTTTATAGCGTTCGGGATTTTTCTCGGCCCAATCATTGACCAAGGTTTGAATCCATTTCAGGTCTTCCCCTAGATCTTCTTCACTCTGTGCGGTCATAAAGGCACCTTCCCCAACGAAGCCTAGTTTGTTAAGGCCTCCGATTCTATTAAAGACCATTTCAAGTACGGCTTTTCCCCTAAATGTGGTTTTTTTCGCAACACCAATACTTACTCCGGCCCGGAGCCCTAGCCCTAATTCATAATCAGGTGTATAGGTAGATTCGGTTGGTGTCCATACGCTATTGTCATCTGTTCTGCGCATATGGTTCGATATGCCCCCCATAAAGGAACTGATCAAGAATTTGCCGTCTCCTCCATCGGTTTTATCTTGCCATGCATCAAAGAACCAATAACGGAACGTTTCTTCATTATCTTCCGCAATAGGTTTTGATCCAAATCTGGCCTTACCTCCCACTTCAAGGTTCAATTTGTCAATCGTAGCGGTAAGATTTCCTTGAAAACCATCACCGAATTCGGCATCGTTGTTTAGGAATTCGAGCTCCCCTTTTAGATGTATACCACTTCGTTCGAAGTCAACTCCAATTTTCCCGACCGTTACTTTTTCGAATTCCCAACTATGAAGCTTTTGTTCGTCTTCTAACTTGCCAAGAATATTCAGGGATGTTGACGCACCTTTTCCAAGATCATCTAAATGCAGTGCCATATCGAATTTGAGTCCGGCTGTGGTATTCGATGGTGTGACCAATTCCATTTTGGAGATGGTGACCGGAAAAAACAAGAGCTGAAATTCGCCATCAAAGCCAAAGTGTTTTGCTTGTATGTATGGCTTGTCAGGTTCTGTCTGTAATTCTAATTCTTGAAAGCTAATGCCCCTAAAATTAAAGCCATCTGCACGAACCGGCAGCGGATTTCCGTTGGCATCTTTTGGAGTGTCACCAGCGTCTTGTCCGACTTTACCGGCAACCGACATACTTCCGGTTAAATTTGCGGATGGATAAAAGTTCCCCTCTTTGACCTTTAGTGCGACACTTGAATTGGGGAGTAACTGTACTTGTCCTAAAAATACCGGAGCATCATAGGTCAAGGTATCTTGCAAGGCAACCTTTAGGCCATATTCGTTTTCGGCTATCCATCCTTCGTAACCCAAAGGCTGTTCGAGAATGGGCACTTTGATATCGCCTGCAAGGGTACCTCCTTGAATACTGTTGGTTACGACAGTGAGCCCCAAAGAATCGACCGTAAAAGCCCAATTGCCGGCCGAACCTTCTCCTCGCTTAAGGATGTTGGTGGCCGAGAATTTGCCTGATAGTCCAAAACTATCTATAATCAAATCTTCGGCATTAAAGCCCACACGTTCCGTATTGCCGGTTATTTTTTTGAAAGACGGCGGGAGTACGATTTCTATTTGTCGGGCATAGATACCGCGCCATAGGTTTTTGTTTTCTGCAGGGAGCAACTGGTTATAAGCGTCAGGAAATCGAACATTTTCAGAATTTCTTGTATCACTTAGATCCAATACTGCGTTCTGTACTTTAAATGCCCATTTCTTTAAACCGACCATTTCGAAATCGGGGAGGGTAACATCGATCAGTACATCGTTCCAACCTGATGATTGAACCAGAAAATCGGTTTCTACATAACAGGTGTTTTGGGCAATTTTGTTGCCTTTATCGTCAGTTGCAAAAGGAGTTTTGTCTTCGCCGCATTTGTATGTGCCATCATCGTTGAGCGGCAACAATACACTTCTTGATACTTTTAGGTTGCCATTGAGGCTAATTTCCTTTAGTCCGTTACAGTCGATCGAAAGGTAACTTTTACTCGTAAAATCCCCGGTTTTTAGGTTGTGACCGCCCTTTAGGGTGAGTAACCAGTTGTCTCCATTAAATGCAATGGGGAAATCACCTAAAAGTACCAGTTTGGCATCACCAACTAGTGCACCTTGTCTTGAGAATTTAACGCCTTCTGCACCAAAATAGAGTGATTTGTTACTTTGGGGAATGTCCATTTTAGCCCATAGTTTGAGCTCGGCATATTCTGAATGAAAGCGAACGCTGCTAACGGCAATTGTGATTTGGTTTTGAGATACGGGATCTCGTTTTCGCAAACCAACCGGAAGTTGAAGAAGCTTGTCTCCGGTAAGCACATCCACAAAATTTCCAAATTCTTCGAGTTTGGTAATAAGCTGATCGGCCTTCTTGATCAGAGAATCGGCTTGGGCCGTTTGTTGAAAATGTTCGTCGAGATAGGCCGCATTAAATTCAGGTTCAAAGGTTTGGTCATAGTTGATGTGAAACGCTTTGCTTTCCGCCAATTGAGCATCGAGTTTCGGAAATGATCTATAAGTCTTGGTGTTGTTAGGG
>CALIJE010000085.1 GCA_938017825.1 uncultured Flavobacteriaceae bacterium | reverse complement strand
GGCCCGCGCTTCTTTTTCGGGAATTCCTCGCGATTGCAGATAAAACATGGCATCTTCATCCAATTGGCCGATGGTACAACCGTGCGAGCACTTTACATCGTCTGCGAAAATCTCTAGTTGAGGCTTGGTATTAATGGTCGCCTTGTCACTTATAAGAATATTGTTATTCTGCTGAAAAGCGTTGGTTTTTTGGGCAATCTTGTCTACGATGATCTTTCCGTTAAAAACACCTGTGGAGTTTTCACCATAAATTCCCTTATAATCTTGATGGCTTTCACAATTGGGTTCGATATGGTGTACCAAAGTATGGTGGTCTACATGTTGCTTTTCCCCCAAAATGGTCACTCCCTTCATGGTTGAATCCATATACTCTCCGTTTTGGAAGAAATTCAGGTTGTTTCTTGTCAGCTTTCCCCCGAAAGAAAAGGTGTGTACGTTCACAAAACTCTTGCTCTTTTGATTGATATAGGTATTATCGATCAGTGATGCGGTTGCTGCATCATTCTGCACTTTGTAATAGTCTACAATAGCACTTTCCGCAGCGAATATCTCAGTAACCGAATTGGTCAATACCTCATTGGCGGTAAGACTTTGATGACGTTCTATTATTTGGAGTTCTGCGTTTTCCTCCACTACGATAAGATTTCTTGGTTGCAGCATTAGTGAAGCCTCGTTGCCCGTTGCAAAATGTACGATTTCAACCGGCTTTTTCGGCATCTTGTTTTTGGGGATGTAGATATAGGCCCCTTCTCTGCTAAAAGCCGTATTCAGGGTCGTCAGGGACTCGTCTTTGGAAGCCACTTTATTGAAATAAACGTCAATGACGGCCTTGTACATTGGTTTTGTTAAGGCCGAACTCATTAAACAGATATCAACCCCATCATGGGTGGTTTCCGATAAATTAGAGCTATAGATACCGTCGATAAAGACGATTTTATACGTGTCGATGTCATGTATAAAATATTTTTTGACATCCTTATAATCCAGAACGCTGTCTTGCTTTGGAAAAATGCTAAAATCTATTTTTTGAAGACTATTTAAGGAAGTATATTTCCAGGCTTCCTCTTTTTTAGAAGGAAACCCTTTTGCTTCAAAATTTTTCATCGCCTCGGTACGCAAATCGTGAACCGGATGCTCCACGTCGATATTGTTCTCGAAGGCCATAAAGGAAGAAACCAATTTGTCTTTTAAATCCATAACTCACTGCATTAGACTACCGCCTCGTTCTTTATCCAATCATAACCTTTGGCTTCCAACTCCAAAGCCAATTCCTTGCCGCCCGACTTTACAATCTTTCCATTGTGTAAAACATGCACGAAATCGGGAACAATATATTCCAATAAACGCTGGTAATGCGTAATTACGATTACCGCATTGTCTTTGCTCTTTAACTTGTTCACACCATTGGCAACGATGCGAAGTGCATCGATATCCAAACCAGAATCAGTTTCATCCAATATGGCCAGTTTTGGTTCGAGCATGGCCATTTGAAATATTTCGTTACGTTTCTTTTCACCACCTGAAAATCCTTCGTTGAGCGAACGGGACAAAAATTTACGATCAATTTCCAACATCTCCGCTTTCTCACGAATCATCTTCAGCATCTGGTTCGCTGGCATGTCTTCCAACCCTTTCGCTTTCCGCGACTCATTTATGGCCGTTTTCATAAAGTTCGTTACCGAAACCCCTGGAATTTCCACAGGATACTGAAAAGACATAAACACTCCTTTATGCGCTCTATCCTCAGGGGCATCGTCTTCTAAGTCTTCTCCATCTAAAATTACCTTCCCTTTGGTAACCTCAAATTCTTCCTTGCCGGCAATCACTGCCGCCAAAGTACTTTTACCAGAGCCATTCGGGCCCATTATGGCATGTACCTCCCCTGCATTGACTTCGAGGTTTATTCCCCTCAAAATATCCTTGTCTTCTACTCTTGCGTGTAGATCTTTGATTTTCAGCATCGTCTCTTAATTTAAATATTTAGGTGCCTTCGGCATTTTATTGAAATCTTCTTTTTGGTGCTGTAGATACACCTTTGCATTCTTTTCTTTTGCAAAAGCCTCGAAAGCGTCCATACTTTTTAAGGTCTGTTCCACATCAAAATTAAAAATTGGCACCCGTTTGTGCTCCCGGTTTTCATAAAGGTGGTACAAATCCCCTGTTAGAAGCAAGGGCCCGTGTTCGGCGAGATCCAAATATAGCACTTGGTGTCCTGGGGTATGCCCGGGCATAGATTTGATCACAACACTTCCGTCACCGAAAACATCAAAGTCGCCATTCAATTTTTTGGTCTTTGTCAATTCTGCAATTGCCCTATAATTATCTGAATTACCTTTTTGGGATGCTTCACTGGTAATTGAATCGTACTCCACTTCTTGCACCAACCAGGTCGCGTCTTTAAAGGTATTGGCATGACCGCTATGGTCAAAATGGGTATGCGACAATGCGATATATTCTACCTCATCGATTTCCATGCCGATAGACTTCAATTGATTTACCACTGAATCTCTTCTCGAGACCGTAAACGCCCCGCTAGGGTCGGTAAATGGTTCCGGCAGACCCACCAAACCTTCTGGGAGACCCGCATCCCACATTAAATCTCCGCCTGGGTGGCGAACAACATAAAATGCATCCGAAAACTCCTTGGTTTGACCATGATAGGTGGTATCCTGTGAGAATAGCTCAAGATTGTTCACCATGACGGTACCACCATCAAAGGTGTATAGTTTTACATCCGGTTTTTGAACAACTTCCAATTCAGAATTTGAGGCAGCTTCTTTTTTAGTCTCTTTACATGAGAACCCAATTATGGAAATGACTGCCAAAAAAAGTACTTTTTTCATGTTTTCTTAATTAACCTACCGAACCCTCAAGGCTTATTTCCAATAATTTTTGTGCCTCTACGGCAAATTCCATTGGTAATTTGTTCAATACCTCTTTGCTAAAACCGTTTACGATCAAGGCAATCGCCTTTTCGGTATCGATACCGCGCTGGTTACAGTAAAAGATTTGATCTTCACCGATTTTACTGGTTGTTGCCTCGTGCTCAATTTGGGCCGATTTATTTTTTGCTTCGATATAAGGAAAGGTATGTGCACCACATTCGTTGCCCATTAGCAAGGAGTCACATTGCGAAAAATTACGGGCATTTTTGGCACGGCCATTTATTTGCACCAAGCCTCTATAACTGTTCTGTGATTTCCCAGCTGATATTCCCTTGGAAATAATCGTACTACGCGTGTTGTTCCCTAAATGAATCATCTTGGTGCCGGTATCTGCCTGCTGATAATTATTGGTTACCGCTATCGAATAGAACTCTCCAATAGAATTATCGCCTTTGAGTATGCAAGAAGGGTATTTCCAGGTTACGGCCGAACCTGTCTCTACCTGGGTCCATGATATCTTAGCGTTTTTCTCGCACAATCCCCTCTTGGTAACAAAGTTGAAAACCCCTCCTTTACCTTCTGAATTCCCCGGGTACCAGTTTTGTACCGTTGAGTATTTTATTTCGGCATCATCTAAGGCAATCAATTCAACTACAGCGGCGTGCAATTGATTCTCATCTCTTGTAGGGGCCGTACAGCCTTCTAGATAGCTAACATAACTGCTTTCATCGGCGATGACCAGGGTACGTTCAAATTGACCCGTACCACCTTCATTGATTCTAAAATAGGTCGACAATTCCATAGGGCATCTTACCCCTTTCGGAATATAACAGAACGAACCGTCTGTGAAAACCGCTGAATTTAGTGCGGCATAGAAATTATCTGTTTTCGGAACAACTGTCCCCATATACTTCTTTACCAAATCTGGATGTTCCTGAATGGCTTCTGAAATAGGCATGAAAATAATACCTTTTTCAGCCAAGGTCTTTTTAAATGTAGTGGCGACCGAAACGGAATCAACTACGATATCGACCGCAACATTTTGCAATTTCTTTTGCTCGTCTATCGAGATTCCCAATTTTCTGTACATTTCCAATAAATCTGGATCTACATCATCCAACGATTTATTGGGATCTGCGGCCTTTGGTGCGGAATAGTAACTGATTGCCTGAAAATCAGGTTTTGCATAACGGACATTGGCCCATTCGGGCTCTTCCATTTGCTCCCAGATACGAAAAGCTTCCAATCGCCAATCGGTCATCCATTCTGGTTCGTTTTTCTTTTTTGAAATGGCGCGAACAATGTCCTCGTTCAGCCCCTTCGGAAAAGTATCCGACTCAATATCGGTATAGAAACCATATTCGTATTCCTTGGTTTCCAGTTCTTTCTTTAATTCCTCTTCTGTATATGCCATAAGCCCCCTCTTATTTCCTATTTACTACAACTGCCTCTACAATGAAAAGCTCTCTCCACATCCGCATGTACGCTGTGCATTGGGGTTGTTAAATACAAACCCTTTTCCATTTAGCCCTCCCGAATATTCCAAGACGGTGCCAACGAGATATAAAAAGCTTTTTTTGTCCACTATAATTCGCACATCGTTATCCTCGAAAACCTTGTCGGTCTCAGTCAATTTATCATCAAAATTCAACTCATAGGACAAGCCGCTGCAACCGCCACTTTTGACGCCTACGCGTACATAATCCTTCGCCATATCAAAACCTTCATCGGTCATCAAATCGGCTACCTTTTTTTTCGCTGTTTCTGAAACTTGAATCATTCTTATTTGGGATTATTCTAAATAGCTTACAAATATATGCCATTAGTAGGGTTTTACCACATTTCCTAACATTATTATAACGTATTATCGGATAAGGTTTTTCTATAGGCGAGATTGCCCAATTGCCGCCGTAGAATAGGGCACTATTTGATTTTCAGAACAACCAGATCTTTTTGACCCCTATTTTCAAGTCCAAGGAAATCGCCACTATCAGACTCCCCAACTAGAAGAATGCTTTTATCCTCATTTTCAAAGGCATCAAAAGCATAATCGAGGCCTGACCCTCCAAAGGTCTTTTGCCATATCATTTTGCCCTGCGCATCGGTTTTGATAAGCCAGATATCGTTTTCACCTACATTAGTGCCCACATCCATATCCTGGCTTTTTGAATTTCCGGAAATAATAAACCCCCCGTCAGCACTCAAACTTACGCTTTGCCCTGCATCAAACGCCCCTCCACCGAAATTACGTTCCCAGACCAAGTCTCCTGCATCATTGATTTTGATCAGCCAAACATCGGATTCACCGTGATTTTTTGAAATATCGATATCCGAGCTAAAGGTATTCCCGACCACGACATAGCCATTGTCATTTGTCTTCGCCATATCATACGAAATCTCAATACCCGTACCCCCATAAGAACGTTCCCAAAGCATCTCACCTTGGTCATCCACTTTAACTACCCAAAAATCGTAACTCCCCCTGCTTGATTTGATATCGAAATCTTCGCTCTCGGTAAACCCCGAAAGCACATAACCCCCATCATTTGCCTCGACGACGGCATGCGAACGATCATTATTGGTGCCTCCAAAATACTTTCGCCATTGTATATTTCCCTGGGCATCTAGCTTGGTTCCCCAAAATTCTCCGACACCATGTGCAGTCGCAGCTATAGTTCCTTTGTCGGAATACCCATCTGCCTTTGCCGAAGTGATATCCAGAAAACCAGAAAAGAACAAGCCGCCATCTCTGGTTTCAATGATATCATAGGAATGATCATGCCCAGAAAAACCGAAGCTCTTTTCCCATTCTATAGCCCCCTGCGCGTCTAGTTTGATTACCCAATTGTCATGAAACCCATTGTTGACGGTTCCGTCCCCATCATCGCTCATGGCATACCCAGTAAGGGCATATCCCCCATCAAGGGTTTGTACCAAGCTTTGTCCTCGATCATCCTTACTGCCGCCATAGGTCTTATTCCAAATGATGTTGCCATTGCCATCTAACTTCAACAACCAATAATCATTTACATTCGAATTTTTGACGGCGAGATTACCGTCATTACTATTTGAAAATCCCAAAACAGCATAGCCACCGTCTAAAGTTTTAATGACTGCTTGGGCGGTATCTTCACCAGATCCACCATAACTTTTGGCCCAATCAAGTTCGCCTAAAAAAGCAGCGGAGCCAAGTACTTCTGGTAACTCATCTTCAGTTACACACCCAGCAACTAAAACACAAACACAAAGGAGAAGGAGCTTTTTCATTCGGATGTAAAGTGCTACTAATTCGACTTTTGTATAATGAACAAGCCTCGATTGATATCACTTACCACAATTTTTCCGCTTGCGAAATAAGGATACACATTCCACACCCCATCAAAAGCTGCATTGTCGTTAATAGGGTAGGTATCAAAATAGCCTATTTCCGAAATGTCCTTGTTGGCAATTCCTGAAATATCCAAAACGCGTACCCCTGCGCGATAGCTCGCAAGGAAAAACTCATTGCCTAGCACATAACCATTATGATCAATGGCGCTGGTAGTCCCAAAATGCTCATGATGAACGATTGGGTTGTCTAAATCCGATAAATCGAAGATTATCGTTCTGGTTTGAAAACCCCGTTGTGTTTCATCCAATTCGTCGCCTAGCAAAAAATAACGCTGATCTTCTGTAAACCATCCTTGATGGGTATATCCAATATTCGAATAGGCTATAGTTGAAAGGGCCGTCGGATTCAGTTTATCGGTGACGTCAGCAATGACCACCTCGTTTTCGTTAGACCCAATGAAAATCTCCTTCCCATTATGCTCCGTATCCGGACCGTTATAGGTTACCACCTGAGCATCATGGGCATAGCCGCGTTCTCCATAGCCATTGTTAGAAACAGGGTTTTTCGGGTCCGAAATATCCACAAAATGTGCTCCGCCATTAAACTGGTCGTTACGCGAGGTTCCTACAGCATACGCATATCCTGATTCTTCATTGATAACCACATTGTGGGCATTGCCAAAACCAGCATAGTTAAAATCAGCTTCAAAAGTAGCCGGAGCATTGGGAACGTCTCTAAGTTTGGTCAAATCAAAAACCTGCATTCCATGGTCAGTCGCCTCTGAAACAATAAACGCGTGGTCTTGGTATACCTTAACATCGCGCCAAGAACTGGTTTCAGTCCTAGTCGGTAATTTTCCCAAGTACACCAAATCCTCTGCATTGGAGATATCAACGAATACAGTGCCGTTATTCACGCCCATAATCGCATATTCCTTACCAGTGGTGGCGTCTGTCCATCCCCAACTGTCATTGCCCGAATTCGCATCAAACGTGCTTAACGGCACGTTGCCAATCAAATCATATCCGTTACAGGGATATTCACCGGCCATTCCGTTCTCGCAGGGCGTAATTCCCTCCGCAATATTGTCAGGACCATTAGGATCAGGGTTGTCATCTGGATCACAACCGGTTATCAAAGCAAGCATTCCTGCAAACAGCATCCATTTTTTCATAAAGCAATGTAATTTTTTTTAGACAAGGCAAAGATAACACTTCTAAGAAGAGAACCTTTTGAATACAACAGTCCCATGCTGGTTTACCCTACTCAAAAGATGGTATTTATTCCATCCTTCCGATATAATGGTGTGCATCATTATATTCTGGGCGGCAATTTGAAAGACTGCCATGCAAATTACTTGTATTTTTGTAGCATGCTAGAGGATAAAAAACAAGACCGCGTTTCGCTGGAAACTTTAGGAGAGTTCGGATTGATCAATCATCTCACCGAACATTTTTCTTTGCAGCACAAATCGTCTGTAAAAGGCATAGGTGATGATGCTGCCGTGATCATGCATTCCCAAAAAACGATCGTTACAACCGATTTACTAATTGAGGGAGTTCATTTTGATTTGAGTTACATGCCCCTAAAACACTTGGGCTACAAAGCAGTTATGGTAAATTTATCGGATGTTTATGCCATGAATGCGACGGCTACCCAAATAACCGTATCCATTGCGGTTTCGAATCGATTTCCGCTAGAAGCCCTTGAGGAATTGTATTCCGGCATTAGTTTGGCATGTGAAAAATACAAGGTAGACCTTGTCGGTGGAGATACCACCTCTTCCCAAAAAGGAATGCTGATAAGCATTACGGCCATAGGTGAGGCCGACGAAAAAGAAATCACCTACAGAACGGGCGCTAAGCCGAACGATTTGCTTGTGGTCTCTGGAGACTTGGGTGGAGCATACATGGGATTGCAAGTGTTGGAACGTGAGAAAGAGGTCTTTAATGTGAATCCCAATAGCCAACCAGACCTGGAGCACTATACCTATATCGTTGAACGGCAATTAAAGCCTGAAGCACGTAAGGATATCCCCGAACTGCTGAAGGCTATAGCGGTAAAACCGACTGCCATGATTGATATCAGTGATGGCCTTTCTTCTGAAATCTTACATCTCTGCAAGAATAGTGTCGTTGGTTGCAATTTGTTCGAGGATAAATTACCGCTAGATCCCACTGTTATTTCCGCTTGCGAGGAGTTTAATTTAGATAGCACTCTAGTGGCATTGAGTGGCGGGGAGGATTACGAACTGCTTTTTACCATAGACCAGAAGGATTTTGATCATATAAAAGGAAACCCGCATTTAACCGTAATCGGTCACATGACAGATGCTTCGATGGGTGCGCATTTAGTTACTCGAGGCGACACAAAGATTCCGCTGACCGCACAGGGATGGAATTCGTTCAATAGTCGCTAAACACAACGTCTTTGAAGTTTTGTACCGCTACTGAATCAAAACCACAATGAATAATGCTTAGACAAAAACATAGTATATCAGGTAGAATCTTACCGTTGCTTGTAGTTGTCCTACTTTTATCTTCTTGCGCCTCCATACCTAAACTTGCCAAACAAGACATCAACATCATCAATAACGTTATGAAAGCTCCTTTGCCAGAAATTATAAGGGGAGAAACCGGTTTGGCAAAATCTGGCACGCATGCCATTTGGTACGAACGTATTAAACCTGAAAATGACATAAAAGGAAGTATTCTATTAATTATGGGGCACGGAAACGATGCACTTTCCTGGCCTCCAAAATTCATTTCTGGCCTCGTAAACAATGGTTATGAGGTAATCCGCTTTGACCATAGGGGTACCGGTTTGTCTACAACTACAGAAAAGTGGAAAAAGAAAAACGCCTATTCGTTAACCGATATGTCGGAAGATGTAATCTCAATTATGCGCACTCTGAACCTAAAAAAAGTGCATCTTGTTGGCGTTTCAATGGGAGGTATGATCGCACAGCTTGTTGCCATTCATCATCCTGTAAAACTAGAAAGCCTAACCTTGATAATGACAACCGGCGATTCGTTGAACGATGAACTTACTGCAAGGTCTAATGATTTGTTACCGCAAATGATAAGTGCTGTGCTTAAACATGGCGCTTTTGGTGGTAAAAAAGGAAAAATGAAGCTACAAGTAGTTCAAAGGAAAATCTTAATGGGCGAGGCTACCGGGAAAATCGACGTTGAAGAAATAGCCGAAACCTCTCGCTACAATCAAGAAAAAAGAGATGGGTATCATTTTATTACGGCGAGACACCATCAACAGGCAATTCTATTATCATCTTCGCGCTATGAAGAACTTGGAAAACTAAACATGCCCACTTTGGTAATTCATGGGAAGCAAGATCCGGTGATTCCAATAGCACATGGTGAACAACTAGCTACAACCATTTCGAATTCAGAATCTTATTGGGTAGATAATATGGGGCACGACCTGCCTGATGCAGCTATCCCTGAAATTTGTAGAAGAATGATAGGGTTCTTTAAAAAAACATCCAAAAAAAAGAAACCCTGACCATGGGAAGTCAGGGTTTGTAAGTTTCCCAAAAATCGAAGTGCAGTCCTGCTTAACTGTTGTGGGGCGAACGACAGTGAAGATAGCGGGCTATGTCTTAATTCTTAGGAAATTCTTAGATAACGATACAATTAAAAACACTTAGGTGCCACAACATTAAGCCACTTGTTGAGCGTCTCTATGCCTTCTTTGATAAATGCTTTCCAATGTATTGTTAATGTCCTGTAATTCAGGAGTCAAAATCGATAGATTACCACTTACATCGGTGGTAACTTCTTTGCTACAATGAATACACTTGTATTCTTTGATGTGCTGCGTAACTTTTTTCTGAACGGCGTAGTGATGTCCGAACAAGTTGCAAAATACTTTTTTCATGCCAGTAGGTTTAAAATCAAACAGAGACTTTGGGTGATCTCTGAATGAGAAATTCTTAGATTGGGTTTCAAAAACACCTTTAATTAAAGTGCTTTTATATCGAACGTAGAACAAAAAGTATTTATTGGAAAGCATCCTGTGAAACACCATTATTTTCGATGAACGGATGTACTTTCGATAAAAAGATATGAATGATCGACAAAATGCCTATTAAATTCTATCATTGGCCAGTAAAAACCAGAATAAATACAATTACCCCTATAATGGCGTAGTTGGTATTTGCTTATCTTTCAAACCAAATTACAATTGGATCAGAACGCACATCCCAATGAATACCTCTAAGGAAACTTTCGTTACCGCATTTGCACTTTTTTCGCTTTTCTTCGGAGCTGGAAATTTGTTATTGCCTCCACTCTTAGGATACAATGCAGGAGATGATTGGATTTGGGTAACCTTTGGGTTCATGATTACCGCAGTCGTGATTCCCATCTTGGGGATATTGGCCCATGCCAGATTACAGGGTACGATGTTCGATTTTGGAAAAAAGGTATCTCCGCTCTTTAGCACCATTTATTGTATAGTCGTTTACCTTATTTCAATAGCCATACCTTCTCCTCGAACCGCATCGGCAACCCATGAGATTGCCATACAACCTGCTTTTGGCACGAGTCCTTTGCTGACCAGTAGTATCTATTTTGGTCTGGTATTGGTCTTTGTACTGAACAGGTCCAAGATTTTGAATTTTATTGGAAAGTTCTTGACACCAATTATTGTTCTAATGTTGTTCGCGGTTATTGGGATAGGTTTGTTTTCTTCGGATGGCCTAATGAATAGCTCAACCTTTGAAACACCTCTTGTCAGTGGTATTCTTGAAGGCTATCAGACCTTTGATGCCATTGGGGCGGTAGTCGTCGGTGCCGTCATTATCATTTCGTTGAACCTAGGAGGGCACTCTTCCTTCGAAGCCAAAAAGCAAATGATACGCAAATCAGGTTTTATTGCAGGCTTAGGGTTACTCATCATATATGCCGGTTTGATTTCAGTGGGTTCTTTTTTCGGTTCAGATATTGAAATAGATAAGACCCTCAGTGGTGATATACAGCGCGCCAATCTACTTAGGGGAATTAGCATCGCTTCTTTAGGGGCTTTTGGGAACAGGGTTTTAAGTGTTCTTATCGCCTTGGCATGTTTTACAACAGCCGTAGGAATTATTACCGGCACGGCAGATTACGTAAAGGGGCTCTTTAACAACTCTAGGAGTGCGTACGTTAGTACCGGAATCACGGCCTGTGCCCTTGGGGTTTTGATTGGGCAACTAGATTTCCACTCCATTATCATTATTGCCATACCCGCTTTAATGATCATATATCCCATTACTATCGTCCTGATTTTGTTGAACGTTCTGCCAGAGAAATATGCCGCGCCCAATGTTTTTAAAGCGGTGGTGGTTTCAACTATACTATTCAGTCTCCCAGATTTTTTGGGAAGTGTTGGCTTGGGTGAAAGTGTTGCCGCACTAGGGCCCTACATTCCGTTAAGTAAGTATAGTATGGGATGGGTGTTGCCTGCTATTGTCGCTTTTATGGTGTCTAATATGATTCAAAAGAACACCATGCCAAAAGAGTAATCGGGCTACCTCAATTGAAAATGAATATGGTCATCGTGCCGAACCGCCTGGCAGCCATGATATCGAATTCTATTATGCTCCAATCTTAATCTGGTCTTTAAATGTGGCTCAATAAATAGCTTGCCCGTTGAAGGTTGTTTCAATAGTTCTACAATCAATTCTTTGGTTGCCTCTTCTGAGAAGGTCAGCTTAGGCTTGGTTGTCCCAAATGTCAAATATTTCGGATAGTCGTATTGCCAACTTCCTGTATTAAGGCATTTTTCTATTTGATTGTATTCACCGCTTTCCGGACCTTCGAATACTCCGTAGCCGCTTATTGACGGTTTCTGATTCGTTAGCTTTCCTTCATTGTCTCGATACATGAACGATAGATCTATTTTCTTTCCATCGCTATGGCTTAAATGGGGCAAGAGTGGAAACTAACTTATCAATAAATGGAAAGTTTGCATCTAAGTATACCAATTTTATTCCAGGGTGCTTTTTGCGTAGACCTTCCGCAACTTTTTGTAGTGATGCATTTAGTTCTGGCCGAACGTAATTTCGATTCAATAAATCGGTCATGAAGGTACGCGCTTGCACGCGATCGAACTTCTTAATTTTTTCTCGACCAAATATCGGGGCAATGATCGGCACAAAAAATATAGTACAAACCAAATAAACCAATACAAAAATACAAACCCGTTTTAGCCGATGCCTCTGGCTCGCCCTTTTAATCAACAGTAGGCTAACTAAATATATTATTCCGCCTATTTGTGTAATAACCGTAAGGACCACAAAAATCAAAAAATGTAAAACGACATTTAAGATGTACTTTAACATTCGGCTAAGCGTTGATTTAATGGTCGCAATCAACTGAACGATTGCCTCAAATTAAGCCCCAGAGATAAAAATAAAAGGATCAGCTATTCATAAGTTCCTCAATCTCCTCGACCTCAATTGGAATATTGGCCATCAAATTAAACGGCGCGCCGTTTTCCTGAATTACAACATCATCTTCAATTCGAATTCCAAGTTGTTCATCTGGGATATAAATGCCCGGTTCAACGGTAAAAACCATATTGGCCTTCATGGGTGTTTTCAATTCGCCGTAGTCATGGGTATTCAGACCAATATGATGGCTGGTGCCATGCATGAAGTACTTCTTATATGCAGGCCAATCTGGGTTTTCATGCTGCACATCGGCCTTGTCTAAAAGACCCAATCCCAACAATTCGGAAGTCATGATCTTGCCGCATTCCTTGTGATATTCTGCCCAAAGTGTTCCCGGCACCAATAAATTGGTAGCCTCCTTTTTTACGCGAAGTACGGCATTATATACCGCCTTTTGCCTGTCGGTAAAACGCCCATTGATGGGAATAGTTCGGGTCAGATCACTCGAATAATTGGCGTATTCGGCCGCAACATCCATTAGAATCATATCCCCGCTTTGGCATTGTTGATTGTTTTCTAGGTAATGCAATACATTGGCGTTGTTTCCTGAGGCTATGATCGGTGCATAGGCGAATCCCTTGGAACGATTGCGCACAAATTCGTGCAAGAGTTCCGCTTCGATTTCGTACTCCCAAACGCCAGGCTCAATAAACCCGAGTAAACGTCTAAAACCCTTTTCAGTAATGTTACATGCAATCTGCATTAGCGCCAGTTCCTCAGGCTCCTTAACTCCTCGGATATTCTGCAAAATCGGATTGCTTTTCGCATATTGATGTGCAGGGAACTGTAACTTGCACTTTTGAATAAAACGATCTTCCCTAGTCTGTGTTTCTACGGCCTGGCGGTAGTGTTCGTTTGTATTAAAATAGATTGTGTCGGCCTCTGTCATCAGGTCAAAAAATATCTTGTCAAAATCAGATACCCAATAAATGGTTTCAATACCCGATACCTCTGTCGCCTTGTCCTTGGTCAATTTCTCACCTTCCCATATTGCAATATGCTCGTTGGTTTCCCTAACAAACAATACCTCCTTGTGCTTGGCGCTCACCGCATCTGGAAACAAAACCAAAATCGTCTCTTCCTGATCTGCTCCGCTCAAATAAAAGATATCCCGATGCTGTTCAAAGGGCATGGTACCATCCGCACTTATAGGATAGATATCATTAGAATTAAAAACCGCAATACTCTTCGGTTTCATCTGGGCCATGAATTTCTTTCGGTTTTTCTTGAACAGGCTATTTTGAATCTGTTGGTACTTCATAAGGAGTGAGTTTATAGCGTAAATTTAATGATTACCACGTGGCTAATCGAAAAATACCCGCACCATTTTGGGATCACTTCAATGTCTGGGTATTTTAGTATTTTCGGGATGTTCAATCAAAAAAGCGAACTAAGAAACGAATACTACTCTGACAAAAAAGCTGCTCGAATTAGTATCGTGCGTGTTACAAATGCTTGTTTGAAAACCTTAAAGCACCTCTAAATGGCTCATAAAACACTCACATGCTTCCTTCTATTCCTGGGACTTACTTTCTGCCTCGCCCAACAGAAAACCACTGATGAATATTTTGACCAAATTCGTCCTATTTTTACTGGTGATCTAGCATTTGAAACCACTTCATTCGTAGAGAAGTACTGGCGTGTGGCCGGGAATACTGGCTTTAACAAAACCATATATCGTATTGCCGAACAATTGGAAGCCGCGGGTTATGTTCTAGAGAAAAATTCAACCGGAACGGACAGGTTGACCTATCGCATTGAAAAAAGACCGATGAAACACCCTACCTGGGAGCCTGTAGATGCCACCCTGACTATTGTTGGTCAAGATAGTGCTTTGCTGCAACAGCGCACGAATCGCAATATGGTTTACCTAAACTCGGTTTCTACGCCTGATGGTGGTGTAACCGCTGAGCTGATTCATGTTGAAAATCCGAAAAGTATCTCTACATACGACTTAAAAGGAAAAATAGTTTTTACGGAAGATTCGGCCCACAAAATTTTTAAGGAAGCCATTATCGATCAAGGGGCATTGGGAATCATCACCTATAACAATCCGGCCTATCTGCAGCCTGAAAAAAACACTAGCTCCATTCAGTTCCGAAGTTTTAGACATCAAGAAAAGAGCAACGCATGGGGCATTGCACTATCCTTTGCCGCCAAAGAAAAATTAAAGGCCGCTTTGGCCAACGGAAAGGTGCAATTGAATGTGAATATCCAAACAAAAATCTATCCTTCAGAAGAATTGACCATCGTCGCCGATGTAATCGGTAGCGAACGGCCCAAGGAGCGATTGGTTTGCAGTGCCCACATTCAAGAGCCGGGTGCCAATGACAATGCTACGGGCGTCGGAACCCAATTGGAAATGGCGGTGCTTACTGCCAGTTTGATTACTAACAACGAGATCGACCTTGCTCGGACGCTTACCTTTCTTTGGGGAGACGAAATTGTTTCTACCCACAGATATATTACTGAAGACAAAAAAAGAGCAGAGGATATCAAGTGGGGCATCAGCTTAGATATGGTAGGCGAAAATACGGCCATCACGGGCGGTTCATTTCTCATAGAGAAAATGCCCGACCCCAGTGCCATATGGACACGTGGCAAGGACAAACATTCCGAGTGGGGCGGCAGAGTCCTAAAACTCGAAGAAATGAAACCTCATTATCTAAACGATTTCATTATTCGAAATTTCAAAAAACAGGGAGCCTTTGCAGATTGGGAAGTCAATACAAACCCCTTCGAAGGAGGCAGTGACCATACCCCCTTTTTAAATGCCGATATTCCGGGTTTGCTATTGTGGCATTTTACCGATCAGTTTTATCATACAGACAATGATAGAATAGACAAGGTATCGCAAGGAACCATGAAAAATGTGGGTATTGGAGCTTTGGCCAGTGCTTTTACTCTACTGAATGCAGACTCAAATACCGCCCTAGAACTATTGGAAACCATTACACAAGCAGCTTGGTTACGACTCGAAGACGAGTTTCAAATTGGTCGGAAAAATGTTGAAAATGGTAGTAATAAAGCAGATGAAATCAAAATTCTAAAGGCTTGGGAAGATTGGTATGTAAAAACAATGCAAACAGTATCTGATATAGATACGGGCGGTTCAACAAATTTGGCCAGTGAAATTGAGCAAGCCCAATCAAACTTAAAAGCCTTGGTACAAAGACAAATCAAAAATCTCGACTAAATTACTACCTGTTCACTAGCAATTTACGGAGTTCCCCAGCGCTCATTTCTATAATATTCACATCCAGCGTTACCGGAATCAACGGACGGTTCAGCGAATCGCGCTTTGAACTGACAATTTCGTCGACGATTTCCATGCCTTTGATTACCTTTCCAAAAACTGTGTAGTCCCCGTCAAGTCGATGCTCCCCCTCCTTATTTTGTACAATATAAAACTGGCACCTGGCTGATAATTTTTGTGGGTTATCATCGCGACCTGCACCTAAGGCTCCATACTCGTGCAACAAGTTTGAATTGAATTCCGGTTCCAAAAGATACTCCGGATCGGTAAACCCCTCAGGAGTATCTGGGCAGCCGGCTTGTGCTACAAAATCAGGAATTACACGATTAAAGGTCAACGAATCCCAATACCCATCTTTGGCCAGTTGTATAAAGCTCTTTTTATGCTTTGGTGTTTCATCGCTCAGCCATAGTAAAATTTCTCCTTGTGGCGTTTTGATTTGCGCGATTTCTTTTACTTCTTGCACCGTACAAGAGGACACAAGAAGTATCAATGAAAAAATTGCTTTGTACATGGGATTTGAATAAAAAAGAGACCTCATTACAAGGTCTCTTAGTAAATTAAAGTTGGTTATTTTCCTATTTTGACATGGCGTTCTTTATCGCACCGATAACGGCCATTACAATACCACCACCAACACCACCGCCGGCAACGCTTCCTAAGATACTTGACATATCCATTCCGCTTGATGCAGCTTCAGTTGCAGCACCAACAGCTTCAGTAGTGTCAACACCGGCCGCAGCACCTCCTCCAATTCCTAACATCCCCAAGAGGGTGCCTCCAAGGCCACCGCCCAAAATACCCGAAATCGAGTTTCCTACGGTTCCTAGAGATAAGTTTTTTAACAATTTTCCTGCTACGTTACCTCCTACGGCACCTGTAACTAGTTGAATGATCAACGGTAAATACTCTCCCATTTTTAATGATTTAAGTTGTTTGTATGGGAACAATTTAACAAAATATTTTGATAATACGCATTTTAGCCTATTGAATATTACTAATTTATCAATTCGATTATGCATTATAGGTTCTAGAAAGGTTTGTAGCCACATAAAGATATGCTTACCTTACCCTACTCAATTTAATACCAAACACAATGAATAGATTTTTACTTTCTCTTTCGATGCTTTATAGTGTTGCGTTTTTCGCACAATCACTTGCAACCGACGCCTCGGAAATGGCCACGGCAATTGAACAGAAAAAAGCGATGCATGAA
The DNA here is from genome assembly GCA_938017825.1 of uncultured Flavobacteriaceae bacterium. Taxonomy (GTDB): domain Bacteria; phylum Bacteroidota; class Bacteroidia; order Flavobacteriales; family Flavobacteriaceae; genus Pelagihabitans. Next base: position 10,561 of record CALIJE010000085.1, on the reverse strand, counting down.
AATTCAATAGTAAAGAATATCCTGCTTCAAAATATTGGCCCTACAGTTATGAGTGGGCGAGTTGTTGATGTTGCCGTAAATCCTGAAAATCCTGTGGAGTTTTATGTAGGCTACGCTTCTGGCGGGTTATGGCACACCGAAAATAACGGTACTTCCTTTACCCCGGTCATGGATACCTCTCAAACTCAAAATGTAGGTGATATTGCGGTCGATTGGGAAAGTGGTACAATTTGGGTCGGTACCGGGGAAAACAATTCTTCTAGATCTTCTTATGCCGGCATTGGCATTCTAAAGTCATCCGACAAGGGCAAGACGTGGCAAAATATGGGTTTAACAGATTCCCATCACATTGGCCGAATCCTAATTAATCCGAAAAATTCTGATGAAGTAGTGGTTGGGGTAACCGGCCATCTATATTCCCCGAATGAGGAGAGAGGAATTTTCAAAACCACGGACGGCGGTAAGACGTGGCAGAAAACCCTTTTCGTAAGCAATGTGGCCGGTATTATAGATGTGGCCAGTGCACCATATAATTTTAATGTAATGTATGCTGCAGCTTGGGAAAAGGACAGAAAGGCGTGGGATTTTAAGGGAAATGGCAGCGATTCAGGAATCTATAAAAGTACAGATGGTGGTACCAGTTGGGAAAAAGTATCCACGCCCGAAAGCGGTTTTCCTTCCGGAGAAGGCGTCGGTCGAATCGGCTTGGCCGTATTCAATGACCAAACTGTTTATGCTGTTCACGATAGTCAGTTTAGACGACCCAAATCCAAGAACACAAAAAAGAAATCGGATGGCCTTACTAAAGATGATTTTAAAACAATGTCATCTGCCGATTTTTTGGAATTGGAAGACAAAAAGCTCAATATTTTTCTTAAGAGTAACGGTTTTCAGGAAAAATACCGTGCTGCAAATGTAAAGCAACTAGTACGTTCAGGAACAGCTAAACCTGCAGACGTTGCAAAATATCTAGAGAATGCAAATTCATTGCTTTTCGATACCCCAGTTGTGGGTGCCGAGGTTTACCGAAGCGATGACGCAGGTAAAACATGGAAAAAGCAGAATGAAAACTATATCGATGACCTTTTTTATAGCTATGGCTATTACTTTGCGCAGATTCGGGTCGATCCTTCTGATATCAATCGAATATACCTGGCCGGAGTGCCTATCATAAAATCAGAAGACGGGGGCAATACCTTTAAGAGTATCAATGGAGATAATGTACATGCCGACCACCATGCACTGTGGGTCAATCCGAAAGTACCCGGACATCTTATTAACGGTAACGACGGGGGAATAAACATTTCCTATGATGATGGAGCTCATTGGATCAAGAACAATTCTCCAGAAGTTGGACAGTTCTATGCCATAAACGTTGACAATCAAGAACCATATCACGTGTATGGCGGACTTCAAGACAATGGGGTTTGGGAAGGCGCCCACAACGCGCCAGAGAATAGTCGTTGGCACCAAACGGGGCAATACCCTTGGAAAATGCTCATGGGCGGCGATGGTATGCAGGTTCAGATTGACAGCCGCAATCATAATGTGGTCTATACCGGTTATCAATTCGGGAACTATTTTCGATTGCACAAGGAAAATGGGGAACGAAAGTATATTCAACCCAAACATGAATTAGGCGAGACTCCTTATCGTTTTAATTGGCAAACCCCAATTCTATTGTCACCTCATAACCAGGACATCCTCTATTTAGGAGGCAACAAGTTGCACCGCTCATTGAACAAAGGTGATCACTGGGAAGCAATTTCGGAAGATTTGACCCAAGGTGGAAAACAAGGCAATGTAGCCTATGGAACGTTGACCACAATTTCAGAGTCGCCATTTAAATTTGGCCTTATTTATACGGGAAGTGACGATGGGTTGGTACATGTTTCGCAAAATGCCGGTGGAAGTTGGGTCAATGTTTCAGACGCTTTTCCGAAAAATCTTTGGGTTAGCGAGGTAGTGGCCTCAAAGCACAAAAAAGAACGGGTATATGCGACGCTAAACGGCTATCGATGGGATGATTTTACGTCATATGTCTATATAAGTGACGATTTCGGAACCACTTGGAAAAACATCGCCAACAACATCCCTTCGTCCCCTGTAAATGCCTTGGTTGAAGACCCTTCCAATGAAAACTTATTGTTCTTAGGTACAGATAATGGGTTGTATGTATCCTTCGATCGCGGTTCTTCCTGGCATGTCTTTCAAAATGGCATGCCGAACGTAGCGGTACATGATCTGGTCATTCAATCTGAGGCCAAGCATTTGTTGATTGGCACCCACGGACGTAGTATTTATAAGGCCGACATTTCGCATCTTCAGAACATGACCCCTGAATTGATGCGAAAGAATCTTTTTGTATATACGTTAGAAAATGTACGCCATTCCCCCAGATGGGGCAATTCATGGAGTTCTTGGGGCAAACCGCAAACACCGGGACTCGATCTTGTATTTTACAGTTCAGCGACAGCGAACTATTCCGCGAAAATAAAAACAGCTGCTGGTATTACTGTTAGCGAAACCGAAATTCAAGGTGATAAAGGACTTAATGTTCTGTCTTATGATATGGCTTTTACAAAAGCAGGCAGAAGTGCCTACCAAAAAAAGAACAAGAAAGAATTGAAGACGGCTGCAAATGGGAAAACCTACCTTCCTAAGGGTGAATATAAGGTTGAAATTCAAGGAAATGGGGCAAAGGAGACGGTCGCGTTCAAAATAGAATAGTCTCTTTCGATCAAAAACGAGCTTTTTAAGAAAATCGACCACTCGGTTGGTTTTTGTTTTTATCAGATACTCAAAATCAGGGGTTCTTCGGATTTTGCGCCTAAAAATAGTGTTGAAATACCAAAGTGGGCCATTGTTTTGCCCGGAAATATCTTAAGATAGACCCGGTAGTTTGTTTTTTTGCTTTGTTTTTTAACAAACCCTCATGTTATGCCGGCCAATTGGAATCATAAAATACCGCAAAATAGATATCCATGAGCATATATTAAAGATATTTTCGATTCGTTGAATTACCCTAGGCTTACCTATTACCAAATAGGACCTTTTGCTGAATTTTGGAGTAGTAAATTAGTCGGTTTTTTGATTATATTGGGCTGCCGACATGAAAAAGGGCATCACCTTGATTCACCACTGCTTGATGATTGACACAGCATACTACCCCATCAAAAGGGGCTTTTATAGATTTCTTTCGTTTTGCAAAAGTATCGGTCACGATGCCAAGAATTTGACCTTTGGTAAAATCACTGCCGTTGGTGATTTTCGGAATGAACATGCCAGCGGTAGGTGCTCGCAACCACTTTCTGCCTGTTAAATAGACTGTTCTGCCCCGCTCAACGTACTTGGTTTCGATTTTAGGAATCATCCCAAGATGTTCAAATATGTTCAGAATTCCCCGCATTCCTTCCATAATGGCGTAATCATCGAAGCGCATGCTCTCTCCGGCCTCGAAAACAACGGTAGGCTTGCCCATTTTGTAGGCGGCATTTCGAAAAGAACCCTTGATCAATTTAGAGGCAAAGGCGATCGGGGCGTTAAAAACAGCGGCCAATTTTGCGCTAGTTTCATCGGCTTCAGTATACCGAATTTGTGGAAAGTTGCTTCGCTGGCCACCACCCGTATGCAAATCGATACCATAATCGATCTGATGTAAAATCTCACTCATATAATGATAAGCAATTCGATTGGCCATAGAACCAGATCTGGTACCTGGAAAACTACGATTTACATCTTTACCGTCTGGCACATCGCGTGAAAAGTGAATAAATCCGAAGATATTAAGTATTGGCACTGCAATCACGGCCCCACTTTCAACGTCGAATCGCTTTTCGGACAACATACGCCTTACGATTTCAATGCCGTTGATCTCATCTCCATGTAGACCAGCTTGCACCAAGATAGTTGGCCCAGGTTTTTTGGCGTTAAACACGTACACTGGGATATCGATCAATGTACCTGTGGGCAATCTGTCGATTTTGATTTTCAGAAGCTTATCTTCTCCCGGACTTACGGCTTCCCCGCCTATTGTAATGGTTTTATTCTCCATAGTTATCGCCTTCGCTTTCTTCCGCCATTGCGTTCAACAAATAGAATGATTTCTTTGGCAATATTAACCCCAGTGGCCCCTTCGATTCCTTGCAAACCGGGTGATGCGTTTACCTCGATCAACAATGGCCCCTTTTTAGATCGTATTAAATCGACCCCGGCAACCCCTAAACCTATATGCTTGGTCGCATTCAAGGCTATGAATTGTTCTTTTGATGAGAGTTTAACCTTTTCGGTACTCCCTCCACGGTGCACATTAGAACGAAATTCTCCAGCCTCACTAGAGCGTTTCATACTGGCCACAATTTTATTGCCGACAACAAAAATGCGTATATCTTCCCCATTGCTTTCCTCAATGAACTTTTGAATTAGAATGCCTGTGTCCATCTTATAAAGGGTATCAATAATAGACTTTGCAGATTTTTTGGATTCGGCCAGCATCACGCCTAATCCTTGGGTACCTTCTTGCAGCTTAATAATAACTGGAGCGCCACCAAGGATTTCAATTTGTTCCGAAATATTGTCTGGATTTATCGAAAATAAGGTTTCGGGAATAGGAATCCCCTTTCTGGCCATAATTTGAAGTGTGCGCACCTTGTTTCTCGCCCTTAAAATACTGAGCGAACGGGCGGTACTGAATACTCCGTTCATCTCGAACTGCTTTACGATGGCCGCGCCATGTCTTGATACTTTCGCCCCAATACGCGGTATTATGGCATCAAATTCATCTGTGATGTCATCCTCGCCAACATAAATACGTGGTTTTTTGGCGCCCAGCTTAACGGAACATTTTGTATGATCTACCTGTTCGATATAGTGTCCTAACTTCTGGGCCTCTTCTGCTATTCTCTTGGTCGAATAGACATTCATACTTACCGATAGTAAGCCGATATTCATAGTTAAATCTGGTTAGATTGTGTATTCTTGCCGTAATATCGGTCAAAAAAAAGAAACGCTGACTTCATTACTTAATTTATTTGAACGGAAATTAGGGATTTTAGGCCAACCCTATGTTGGGTTTGTCAAAGATTTAATACAATTCGTGACAAAAATATGCCAGAAGTTTAAACAGATGAATACTTTATCGCAATCGTTATACTAAAGCAAATTAAAACTTGTTAATAACTGGGCGGTGACCTAACTTTGTAATGCTAAATAAACAACTAATGAGCGGATTGATAAAATCTTCGATAGCCCGAAAAGTCATTATGGCACTCTCGGGTCTTTTCTTGGTCTTTTTTCTAGGACAACACTTTGTTATCAACGTTACCTCGGTCATTGCACCCGACACCTTCAATTCTTGGTCACACTTTATGGGCTACAACCCTATTGTGCAATATATTTTGCAACCGATTTTAATTGCAGGTGTGATTGTACACTTTGTCATGGGAATCGTCTTAGAGCTGCAAAACCGTGGAGCACGTGGGGTAAAATATGCCAAATACAAAGGTAGTGCGAATGCTTCTTGGCTTTCAAGAAACATGATTATTACCGGTCTTGTGGTCTTGGCCTTTTTAGGTTTACATTTCTACGATTTTTGGATTCATGAAATGACATATAAGTATATAGAAAGTAATCCTGAAGACCCTACTCGCTATTATGCCGAGACCGTTCATAAATTCGAACCATTTTGGAGAACCGTAATTTATGTTGTTTCATTTGTGCTTCTTGCTTTGCACCTCCTTCATGGGTTTGCTTCATCTTTTCAATCGATGGGCCTGAACAATAAATACACCCCAGCAATCAAAATGTTCACCAAAATATACGCTATCGGCATTCCGCTAGGTTTCATTTTTATAGCACTATACCACCACTTTAATCAGTTAACACATTAATTATGGGCATATTGGATTCTAAAATACCATCTGGGCCATTGGCCGACAAATGGACCAACCATAAAAATCATATCGATTTAGTAAACCCTGCCAACAAGCGAAACATTGATATTATTGTTGTGGGTACAGGGCTTGCAGGTGGATCGGCAGCTGCCACACTAGCCGAACTGGGCTATAACGTAAAAACATTTTGTTACCAAGATTCACCTCGTCGTGCGCATTCAATTGCCGCACAGGGAGGAATAAATGCAGCGAAAAATTACCAAGGCGATGGAGATAGCAATTATAGATTGTTTTATGACACGGTGAAAGGTGGTGATTATCGCTCACGCGAAGCCAATGTTTATCGATTGGCCGAGGTATCTGGAAATATAATCGACCAATGTGTTGCACAGGGTGTACCATTCGCGCGAGAGTATGGAGGCTTATTAGACAACCGTTCATTTGGTGGGGTTTTGGTATCGCGTACCTTCTATGCAAAAGGTCAAACAGGTCAGCAGCTTCTTTTAGGGGCCTATTCTGCTATGAATCGTCAAATAAACCGTGGTAAGATTCTACCCTTTAATCGCCATGAAATGATGGATCTGGTTAAGGTCGATGGAAAAGCGCGCGGAATTATCGCCCGAAATTTGGTAACTGGAGAAATTGAACGCCACTCGGCTCATGCCGTAGTTTTGGCCACAGGAGGTTATGGCAACGTATTCTTTCTTTCAACCAACGCCATGGGAAGTAATGTGATGGCCGCTTGGCGGGCGCATCGCAGAGGGGCTTTCTTTTCTAACCCCTGCTTTACTCAGATACACCCAACTTGTATTCCGGTTTCGGGAGATCATCAATCGAAGTTGACCTTGATGTCAGAATCATTGCGCAACGATGGTCGTATTTGGGTTCCTAAACGAATTGAGGACGCCCAAGCGATTCGCGAAGGCAAATTAAAACCAACGCAACTTAAAGAAGAGGATAGGGACTATTATTTAGAGCGTCGCTACCCCGCTTTTGGAAATTTAGTGCCCCGCGATGTGGCTTCGAGAGCAGCAAAAGAAAGATGTGATGCAGGATTTGGAGTAAATAAAACCGGGGAAGCCGTGTATTTGGATTTCGCCTCGGCGATTATGCGATACGGTAAGGAAAAAGCATTGACCTCAGGGTTAAAAAATCCCGATGACAAAACCTTGCGCGAACTTGGCGAAAAGGTCGTTGAGGCCAAATATGGCAACCTTTTTCAGATGTACGAAAAAATCGTGGATGAGAATCCGTACAAAACCCCGATGATGATATACCCTGCAGTGCACTACACCATGGGAGGGCTTTGGGTTGATTACAACTTACAAACAACGATTCCCGGTTGCTACGCCGCAGGTGAAGCGAATTTTAGTGATCATGGTGCCAACCGCTTAGGGGCATCGGCCTTAATGCAAGGTTTGGCAGATGGCTATTTTGTGTTGCCGTATACTATTGGCGATTACCTTTCAAATGATATCCGCACCGGTAAAATTGCCACTGACTCGCCTGAATTCGATGCGGCCGAACAAGAGGTTCGTGACCGAATCGCAAAATTAATGGGAGGGTCGGGAACGCATTCCGTAGATCATTACCACAAAAAATTAGGGAAGATCATGTGGAACAAATGTGGCATGAGCAGAAATGCGAAAGATCTTCAAGAGGCTATAGACGAAATATCCAATTTGCGTGCCGACTTTTGGGCAAACGTTAGAATACCTGGCAGCGCTGAAGGTATGAACCAAGAACTGGAAAAGGCAGGTCGTGTGGCCGATTTTCTTGAACTCGGCGAATTGTTCGCCAAAGATGCGCTCACAAGAAACGAATCTTGTGGAGGGCATTTTAGAGAAGAATACCAGACCCCTGAAGGAGAGGCGCTTCGAGATGACGAGAATTTCAAATTCGTTTCTGCCTGGGAATACAAAGGAGAACCCAAGGATGCCGTTTTGCATAAGGAAGATCTAGTGTATGATAATATTGAATTGAAGACCAGAAGTTATAAATAAAAAGCTATGAAGCTGAATCTAAAAATATGGCGTCAAAAAGATGCCAAATCAAACGGGCAAATGGTTGATTATCCTATTAGTGGGATAGAAGGCGATATGTCTTTTTTGGAAATGATGGACGTACTGAACGAAGAGCTCATTACCAAAGGCGAAGATCCCGTGGTTTTTGATCATGATTGTCGAGAAGGCATTTGTGGTTCCTGCTCCTTGCAAATCAATGGTGAGCCACACGGACCGGATCGATTGATAACCACTTGTCAATTGCACATGCGTAAATTCAATGACGGTGATACAATAGTAATTGAGCCTTTCCGCGCAAAAGCATTTCCTGTAATCAAAGATTTGATGGTAGATCGAAGTTCCTTTGATCGAATTCAGCAAGCTGGTGGATATATTTCCGTAAATACCTCAGGGAATACCGTTGATGCCAATGCGATTCCGATCGACAAACACGATGCCGATGAAGCTATGGATTCAGCTACCTGTATCGGCTGCGGTGCATGTGTTGCCGCCTGCAAAAATGCCAGTGCCATGCTATTTACCTCGGCCAAAGTATCGCAATACGCGCTATTGCCTCAAGGGCAGGTTGAAGCGACAGATAGGGTACTCAATATGGTGCGGCAGATGGATTTGGAAGGCTTTGGAAACTGTACCAACACCGGAGCGTGCGAAGTGGAATGTCCGAAAGGAATCTCTTTGGAAAATATTGCCCGAATGAATCGAGAGTATTTTAGCGCTAGCCTAAAAGGATAAACACTTCAGAATTCAATAAAAACCTGCCAATTGGCAGGTTTTTTGTATTTTGATACATGCCCAAGACCTATTCGGAAGAACGAATCAAAGTACCTCGATTTAACGAGGAATCTGGGTTTTATACTACTCCGGAACGATCTAAAATCATGGCCAAGATTCGCGGTAAGAATACCAAGCCCGAATTGGCGTTTCGAAAAGCACTCTACAGCAAAGGATTTCGCTATAGGATCGATTATCGCAAACTTATCGGCCGGCCCGATATCGTGTTGAAAAAATATAAAACGGTCATCTTCATCGACGGGGAATATTGGCACGGTTATAACTGGCAAGAACGCAAAGAAAAAATTAAGACGAATCGAGATTTTTGGATTGCAAAGATTGAACGCAATATGCAACGAGATCAAGAAGTGAACGCCGCCTTAAAACTTGAGGGGTACACCGTGTTTCGGTTTTGGGAGTCGATGGTAAAAAAGGAACTCAATACCTGTATTGAAATGGTACTGAAGCATTTGAAGAAAAAGGCCAAAGCCGATCTATTACGTGACTAATTGACAAATTTTAAAGATATTCTGTATGATGACGCCAACCATAGATTCCAAACTTCCCAACGTCAAAACAACCATATTCACAACGGTTGGAGAGCTGGCGCGAAAATATGAGGCCGTAGATTTATCACAAGGCTTCCCAAATTTTGGGGCAGACCCCAAGCTCATTGAACTTGTCGGCAAGGCCATGCGCGATGGGCATAATCAATATGCCAGCATGAAAGGCTTTCCTCCTTTGCGTGAAATTCTTGCTGATAAAATAGAGAAACAACATGGTCATGTCTATTCCCCAGAATCTGAGATTACCATTGTGGCCGGTGCGACCCAGGCAATATACACCGCTATCACAGCCTTCGTACACCCGGGAGATGAAGTCATCGTCGTTAAACCTGCCTATGACTGCTATGAACCTGCAATCGAAGTTAATGGAGGAATTGCAGTTCATGTAGAGCTAAGCGCACCAGACTACAAAATTGATTGGGAGGTGTTTGGCAGTAAAATTAGTGCGAATACCAGAATGGTCATTATAAATACGCCCCATAACCCGGTCGGACGCATTTTTTCAGAAAACGATATGCTTCAATTACAGCATCTACTGCACGATACGAATATCATATTATTGAGCGATGAGGTTTATGAGCATATAGTTTTCGACGGGAAGGAACATCTGAGTGTCTCAAGATTCAAAGACTTGGCCCATCGGAGTATGGTTTGTTCCTCTTTTGGAAAAACTTTTCATGTTACGGGCTGGAAAATTGGCTACTGTGTGGCACCAAGACAACTAATGCACGAATTTCAAAAAGTGCATCAATTCAATGTTTTCTGTGTTCCACGGCCTGTACAACATGCCCTGGCAGCGTATCTTCGAACAGAAGAACATTACTTAAAACTAGGATCGTTTTATCAAAAAAAGCGAGACTTCTTTTTAGAAGCCATAAAAGGTTCACGCTTTAAATTCGTTCCTAGTGAAGGTTCCTATTTTCAGTTGCTCGATTATTCCGCGATTACGCAAGAATCTGACGAAAAATTGGCAAAGCGTCTGATCACCGAGCACAAATTGGCAAGTATCCCCATTTCCTCCTTTAATGTAAATACCCGCGATGACAAAATGCTGCGTTTCTGTTTTGCCAAAAAAGAGGATACTTTAGCTCAAGCAGCAGAAATTCTAAACGGACTTTAGTCAATAGCCTTGCTCACTTGCTTCATAAATTCTTCTATTTTGCTTGGTTCTAACCAACGCGTAACTATAACCAGATCATTCGCTTTGTCAATGACAATAAAGTTGCCTCCAAAGCCTGCGGCATAGTAGATGTCTTCCGAAAGACCTTCCCAATGGCGAGTGCCTTTTTTATTTAGCCACCACATATAC